>NZ_JBHSLC010000118.1:117605-340874 GCF_042657465.1 Azospirillum himalayense
TGCCAAGCGCGCCACCTCGGTGGAGGAGATCACCAAGGCGATCGCCGAGGCCGCCAACGGCCCGCTCAAGGGCATCCTGGGCGCCTACACCGAGGATCTGGTCTCCACCGACTTCAACCACGACCCGCACAGCTCGATCTTCGCGCTGAACGAGACCAAGGTCATCGACGGCAACTTCGTCCGCATCATGACCTGGTACGACAACGAGTGGGGCTTCTCCAACCGCATGAGCGACACCGCCGTCGCCATGGCCAACGCCAAGTAAGCCGTCCGCGGCTTGCCACCAAAGAGAAAGGGCGCCCTGAACGGGGCGCCCTTTTTCATGGGCAGGCCGGTGCGACAGGGGCCGCGGTCACCCCGCCTTGACGGCGTTGATTCCCGTGGCCTGCGTCAACTGGTCGGCGACCCAGGCGGCGACGCTCTTGCCTTCGCGTTCCGCACAGGTGGCGATGGCGCGGTGGAGCATCGGGTTGACGCGGATGGCGAGCTTGCCGGAATAGGGCTGCTCGGTGTTGCCCGCCATGTCGCAGGCCATCGCCAGATAATCGTCCACGGCCTCGCGGAAGGCCCTGCGCAGCTCATCGACCGAGCGGCCGGTGAAGGTGATGCCGTCGCGCGTGTTGATGACGGCGCCGACGAAGATGCCGGCGTCGTTGTCGAAATCGATCTGGGCCTTGTAGCCCTTATAGTCCATCATCGGCGGCGACCCCAGGAGTGCGTAGGTTGGAAGGATAGCCTCGCCTCCGCCTCCGCGGTTTGACCTGCCTCAATTCCCGAAATCGGGCTGAGGGAATGCCTGCCCTGTTTTTCCCGTCATGTTCCTCTGCCCCCATGACCACCCTGCCCCCGCACCCCCGCCCCATCCTCATCCACAGCCTGACCGACGCCGACGCCGCCTGCGCCGCGGCGGCGGAGCTCGGAATTTCCCTTCTGCTGGTCAGCGCGCCCGGTGCGGCGGCCTCCGCCGGGGCCGCCTGGTTTCGCGAGGTCGCCGCCCGCGCCGCCGCCCGGCACCCGTCGGTTGCGATGACCGCGGTGCTCGACTGCGCCGACCGGCCCGGCGATGCCCTGGGCGCGTTGTCCGCCGGGATCGGTGCGATCCTGTTCACCGGGCGGCCGGACGTCGCGGAGCGGCTGGCCGACATCGCCGCGCAGCGCAACGCCCGCCTGCTGACGGCGCTTCCCGAAGCCCTCGACCTGCGCGGCGTCCGCGATCCCCGGCGCGCCTGCCGGAATTGGCTGAACGGGCGAAACGAAGGCCATGTCACGGAATAGTCCCAAGGCGATACCGCTTTTTCCCCGAATCCGCAGGATCAAAAGTGGTGTATGGTGATTTCATCATCACGATGCGGTACCACCCCCATGACCACGACCACGCCTTTGCGGCCCCAGGCGGACGCCACACCGCTGAAGGGCGAGGACTCCGCCCTGCTCCATCCGGAGAGGCCGGACGGGCTTCCGCGCGGCGCGCGCTTTCCCGCGCCGCAGGTGGAGAAGATCCGCGGCGCCCGCCTGCTCGTCGTTTGGGCCGGTCTTGCCGCCGGGGCCTGGGCCGTGGCGGTGGGCGCCGGTTATGGCCTGTACGTGATCGTGCAATCCGTGCTGTGACATAAGTCGGCCGACGACCCTCGCCCGCCCTTTGGTGAAGTCCGAATCCGCCCTCTCGGATAGGCCCTTTTGTCGCTGAGAGGGGGCGCATTACACCCCTGCCGCCGTTGCAAAGCGTCCCGCGCTGGGCTATGAGGGCCGCATTTCCGACAGAAACCCCAAGGGGAAGAGCCAGATGAAGCTCACTCGTCGTGTTAAGGAAATTCTTGCGAACTACGAGAGCGACACCCCGGGCGTCAAAGCCAACCTTGCCCGCATTCTTATGGAAGGCAAGCTGGGCGGCACCGGCAAGCTGGTGATCCTCCCCGTCGACCAGGGCTTCGAGCACGGCCCGGCGCGCAGCTTCGCGCCGAACGAGCCGGGCTACGACCCTCATTACCATTACCAGCTCGCCATCGATGCCGGCTGCAACGCCTACGCCGCCCCGCTGGGGTCGCTGGAGGCCGGCGCCTCGACCTTCGCCGGCTCGATCCCGCTGATCCTCAAGATGAACAGCGCCAACAGCCTGTCGCGCCAGAAGGAGGACGCCGATCAGGCGGTGACCGCCTCGGTGCAGGACGCGCTGCGCCTCGGCTGCTCGGCCATCGGCTTCACGATCTACCCCGGCTCGGACGCCATGTACGACCAGTACGAGGAGATCCGCGAACTGTCGAAGGAGGCCAAGTCGGTCGGCCTGCCCACCGTCCTGTGGTCCTACCCGCGCGGCGGCACGATCTCCAAGGACGGCGAGCTGGCCATCGACGTGATCGGCTACGCCGCCCACATGGCCGCCCTGCTCGGCGCCCACGTCATCAAGGTGAAGCTGCCGTCGGCCCATCTGGAGCAGGCGGAGGCCAAGAATGTCTACGAGTCCAAGAACATCCCGATCGCCACCCAGGCCGACCGCGTCCGCCACATCATGCAGTGCGCCTTCAACGGCCGCCGCATCGTGGTCTTCTCGGGCGGCGCCACCAAGGGCGAGGACGCGGTGTTCGAGGACGCCCGCGCGATCCGCGACGGTGGCGGCAACGGCTCGATCATCGGCCGCAACGCCTTCCAGCGCCCGCGCGAAGACGCTTTGAAGCTGCTCGACCGGATCATGAAGATCTACCAGGGCAAAGAGTAAGGATCGCCTCGGGTGACCGAAACCGCCTGTCGGCTCTACCTCGTGACGCCGCCGGTCCTGGAACCGGCGGCGTTCGCGCCAAAACTGACCGAAGCGCTGGACGCGGGCGATGTCGCCTGCGTCCAGTTGCGTTTGAAGGACTGCTCCGACGACGCCGTGCGCCGGGCCTGCGACGCCCTGCGCCCGATCGCCCAGGAGCGCGGGGTGGCCTTCATCCTGAACGACCATCCCCAACTCGCCCGCGAGACCGGCTGCGACGGCGTGCATGTCGGGCAGAAGGACACGCCCTACGCCCAGGCGCGGCGGATCGTCGGCAACGACGCCATCGTCGGCGTGACCTGCCACGACAGCCGCCATCTCGCCATGGAAGCGGGCGAGGCCGGGGCCGACTACGTCGCCTTCGGCGCCTTCTTCCCCACCACCACCAAGGACGCCGAATTCAAGGCGGAGCCGGAGCTGCTCCGGTGGTGGTCGGAGCTTATGGAGGTCCCCTGCGTCGCCATCGGCGGCATCACCCAGGAGAATTGCGGGCCGCTGGTGAGCGCCGGGGCCGATTTCCTGGCTGTGGTCGGCGCCGTGTGGAATCATCCCGACGGGCCGGGCGCCGCCGTGAAGGCGTTCAACGCCGCCATCGCCGCGGCCGAAGGGTAACGAAGGCCGCCGCCGGATCATGGATCTCCTTTCCATCGAGACGCTGTCCGCGCTGTTCGCGTTCGGCCTTGTCGCGGGATTCGTCGACGCCATCGCCGGGGGTGGCGGGCTTCTGACCCTCCCCGCCCTGCTCTGGGCCGGCCTGTCGCCCGCGCAGGCGCTGGCGACGAACAAGCTGCAATCCAGCTTCGGTTCCTTCTCCGCCGCGGTGAAGTTCACCCGCGGCGGCGAGGTGAGGCCGCGCGACATGGCGGTGATGATCGCCTGCACCTTCGCCGGCTCCGCGGCGGGCGCCATCATCGTCCAGATGATCGATCCGGGATTCCTGCGCAACGTCATCCCGGTGCTGCTGATCGGCATCGCCATCTGGCTGCTCGTCTCCCCGAAGGCCGGTGAGATCGACGCGCAACAGCGCATCGGGGAGCGTGGCTTCGCGCTGCTCGCCGGAACGGGGATCGGCTTTTACGACGGCTTCTTCGGGCCGGGCACCGGCACCTTCTTCGCCATTGCCTTCGTCTCGCTGCTCGGTTTCAACCTGCGCAAGGCGACCGCCCACACGAAGGTGTTGAACTTCACCAGCAACATCGCCGCTCTGCTGTTCTTCCTGGCCGGCGGGCAGATCGCCTGGGTGGCCGGGCTGCTGATGGGGCTGGGCCAGATGATCGGCGCGCAGATCGGCGCCCACATGGTCATCCGCAACGGCGCCGCCATCGTGCGGCCCATGCTGGTCGTCGCCTCCATCGCCATCACGGCGAAGCTGATCTGGACCGACGCCCAGGGCGTGATCGGTGCCGGCATGGCCATGGTCGCCGGCTGGCTGGGCTGAACGCCCCTTAGAAACCCTCCGTTTCGGACCCGCGGCGAATCGACCGCCGCGGGCATTTCCCTCCCCCACGCACACCATCGGGCGCACAATTTGTTGGCCCAACATTTTTTCAGCGGGGCTACTTTACGTTAACGTCAATCTGTGTATCATTGCGTCAAATAACGAAATTGGGGAGAAACGCATGTCCAAAGGGTCTCTGAAGGGGAATCTGCTCGCCGCTGCCGCCGCCGTCGCCATCGCGGCGCCGTTGCCGGCCGGCGCCGCCGGCTATCTGCTGAAGGAGCAGAGCGCCTCGGGCCAGGGAACCTCCTTCGCGGGCGCCACCGCCAACGGCATGGGCGACGCCACCGGCCTGTTCTTCAACCCCGCGGCCCTGGGGACCATCGAGGGGAATCAGGCGGTCGGCGTGCTGAGCGGCGTGTTCCCGACCTCGAAGACCAGCAACGCCCGCGGCACCCGCGCCACGCGGCTGGGCGGCAGCACCATCCTGGGCACCTCCGACCCCGGCGACATCGGCATGGACGCGGTGATACCGTCGGGTTATCTGGCCTACACGGTGTCGCCGGACGTGAAGCTGGGCCTCGCCATCACCGCGCCCTGGGGCCTGTCCACCGACTATCCGGAAAGCTGGACCGGCCGCTACCACGGCATCCATTCCAGCCTGCTGACCATCAACATCTCCCCGACCGTGTCCTACCGGCTGATGCCGGACCTGACCATCGCCGGCGGCCTGCAGTTCCAATACGCCAAGGCCCGTTTGAGCCAAGCCGTGGACTTCGGTTCCATCCTGGCGGCCACCGGGGTCCCCATCGCGCCGGGCTCGCGCGACGGCGTGGGCGAGGTCAAGGGCGACGACTGGGGCGTCGGCTTCACCGCCGGCATGCTGTACGAGCCGGCCAAGGGCACCCGCTTCGGCGTCTCCTACCGCTCCTCCGTCTTCCACGAGCTGGACGGCGATTCGAAGTTCGAGGGCGTCCCCGCAACTCCGGCGCTGCGCGCCAGCTTCGCCGGCTCGCCGGTGCGGGCGAAGGTCGCCACGCCGGACATCATCTCCTTCGGCGCCTACCATGAGCTGACCAGTTCCATCGCCGTGATGGCCGACGCGCAGTGGACCAACTGGTCGCGCTTCAAGGAGCTGCGCATCCGCTACCGCAACCCGCTGCGCACCGACACGGTGACCGACGAGAATTGGGACGACTCCTGGTTCTTCGCGCTGGGCGCCGCCTACAAGTGGAACGACAAGCTGACCCTGCGCTTCGGCGTGGCCTATGACCAGACCCCGGTCACCGACCAGTACCGCACGCCGCGCATTCCGGACGAGGACCGCTATTGGGTGTCGATCGGCGCCGGTTATCAGGTCACGGACAGCATCCGGACCGACATCGGCTACAGCCACATCTTCGCCAACAAGGCCAAGATCGACCTGCGCGACAACCTGACGGGCAGCGACGCCTTCCGCGGCAACCTGTCCGCCGACTACAAGGCCCATGTGGACGTGATCGCGCTCCAGACCAAGATCACCTTCTGATCTGGATGCTCGCAACCGTGCTTACCCCTCTCCCGCCCCGGGAGAGGGTGGCCCGAAGGGCCGGGTGAGGGTCGCACAAGGATCAGCGGTTTATTTTTGCCCGCACCCTCACCCTTCCCACGCTTCGCGTGGGCCCCTTCCCTCTCCCGGGACGGGAGAGGGGAAGTTGACGCGCTCCACCGTCCCCGCCTCTTGCCCGTCGCCGCGTCCGTGCTAGGCTTTCCCCCAATCAAGAACCCGTCCCGGGAGAGGAATCCGCATGGCCGACACCTTCACCGCCTTCGTCATCGAAGACGCCGACGGCAAGCCCAAGGGGGGCTTCAAGCCGCTGAGCCTGAGCGACCTGCCCGACCACGACGTGCTGGTCGAGGTCGCCTATTCCACCCTGAACTACAAGGATGGCCTCGCCGTCTCCGGCAAGGGCCGGATCGCCCGCAAATTGCCGATGGTCGCCGGCATCGACCTCGCCGGCACGGTCGTGGAATCGCGCTCCGCCGACTGGAAGGCCGGGGACAAGGTGATCGTCAACGGCTGGGGTCTGTCGGAAACCCAATGGGGCGGCTACAGCCGGTTCCAGCGCGTGAAGCCGGAATGGCTGATCCGCCTGCCCGACGTCTTCTCGCCGGAGGAGGCGATGGGCATCGGCACCGCCGGCTACACCGCGGCGCTCTGCGTCGACGCATTGGAGGATTGGGGCGCGATCCAGCCCGGCGGCAAGGAGGTTCTGGTCACCGGAGCGGCCGGCGGCGTCGGTTCCGTCGCGGTGGCCCTGCTCGCCAAGGCCGGCTATCCGGTCACCGCCTCTACGGGACGGCCCGAAACCCACGAATACCTGTCCGGCCTGGGCGCCACCGGCTTCATCGACCGTGCCGCCCTTCAGGAGAAAGGCCCGCCGCTCCAGAAGGAGCGCTGGGCCGGCGGCGTCGATTCGGTGGGCGGCATCACCCTGGTCAACGCCCTGTCGCAAACCGTCTGGGGGGGCGCCATCGCCGCCTGCGGTCTGGCGGGCAGCGCCGACCTGCCGGGCACGGTGCTGCCGCACATCCTTCGCAGCGTCACGCTGATCGGCGTCGATTCGGTCGCCGCCCCGGCGGCGCGGCGCGAGCGCGCCTGGGCGCGGCTGGCCCGCGACCTCGACAAGGACCACCTGAAGGCGATGTACACGGTGGAGCCGATGTCGAAGCTGCCGGAACTGGCCGGCCAGATCCTCGCCGGGCAGGTGCGCGGCCGCGTGGTGATCGACGTCACTGCCTGACGATGGTGCCGCCGGTGGCGGGTGGGGTCAGGCCCCCGCCACCGGCAGCCACAGCACCTCGTCGATGCGCTCCGCGCCGCTGCACAGCATGACCAGCCGGTCGAAGCCCAGCGCGATGCCGCTGCATTCCGGCATGCCATGCTCCAGCGCGGCGAGGAAATCCTCGTCCACCGGGAAGCGGTCGCCGTAGATGCGCTCCTTCAAATCCATGTCGGCCTCGAAACGGGCTCGCTGGGCGCGCGCGTCGGTCAACTCGCCGAAGGCGTTGGCGAGTTCCAGGCCGCAGGCGTACAGCTCGAACCGCTCGGCCAGCCGCGGGTCCTCCGGCTTGGGACGCGACAGGGCGGCCATGCAGACCGGATAGTCGGTCAGCACGCAGGGCACGCCCGCGCCCAGATGCGGCTCGATCCGGTCGAACATGATGCGGAAGACGATGTCCTCCCAACGGTCGCCATCATGCGGCGCGATGCCGATGCGCCGCGCCAGGGCGGCCAGCGGGGCCGGGTCGGGGTCGTGACTGCCGTCGAAGGTCTCCAGCAGGTCGATCCCCGCATATTCGCGGAAGGCGTCCTGCACGGTCAGCACCCGCCACTCCTTGAACGGGTCGCAGGTCATGCCACGGAAGTCGAATCGCGTCCGCCCCGCGGCGACGGCGGCCTCGCGCACCAGATCCTCGCAGTCGCGGATCAGCGTCCGGTAGCCCTCCCCCGCCCGGTACCATTCGAGCATGGAGAACTCCGGCGCGTGGGTGGCCGAGCGCTCGCCGTTCCGGAAGACGTGGGCGATCTGGTAGATGCGCGGCAGCCCCGCCACCAGCAGCTTCTTCATGGCGAATTCGGGGCTGGTGTGCAGGTGCAGGCACAGCCGGTCGTCGGGGTGCGGCCCCACCAGCTCCGTCGCGAAGGCCTGGAGATGCGGCTCCATCCCCGGCGAGACCTGGAGCGCCGGGGTGTCCACCTCCAGGAAGGCGTTCTCCTCGAAGAAGCGGCGGACGGCGCCCAGCACGCGGCCGCGCACGGCCAGATGGGAGCGGCGGCGAGCGAAGCTCTCGGGAGCCCAGGCGGGGGTGATGGGGGACATGACAGCCTTCACTGACGGAGCGATGACGCTGCTTAGCAGAGCGGGAGCGGCGGCGAAAACGGACAAAGAAGGCGCAGAGCGCCGATTCAGCCCCACCCGGCGTTGCCACCGGCCCGGCAAGCTGCTAGGTTCCGCGCCGCCTGTCTCCTGGAAATCACGAGTATGTCATGAAGGTCAACGCCAACACGATGCGTCCCGGCCATGTGCTGGAGCATAACGGGAAGCTCTGGGTCATCACGAAGACCGCCATCGTCCAGCCCGGCAAGGGCGGCGCCTTCATCCAGCTTGAAATGAAGGATGTGCGCACCGGCAACAAGTCGATCGAGCGCTTCCGCACCCAGGAGACGGTCGAGCGCGCCCGCCTGGACGAGCACGAGATGACCTTCCTGTTCGCCGAAGGCGACAGCTACACCTTCATGGACAAGGAAAGCTACGAGCAGACCGCCATCCCCGGCGAGATCATCGGCGACCAGAAGGTGTTCCTGCAGGACGGCATGGAAGTCACCGTGCAGTCCTTCGAAGGCGCGCCGCTCGGCGTCGAGATCCCCGGCAAGGTGACCCTGCAGATCACCGAGGCCGACCCGGTGGTGAAGGGCCAGACGGCCTCCTCCTCCTACAAGCCGGCGAAGCTGGAGAACGGCGTGTCGATCCTGGTGCCGCCGCACATCGAGTCGGGCACCCGCGTCGTCGTCGACACCCAGACCGGCGAGTATGTCGAGCGCGCCAAGGACTGACCGTCCCGGCTGATTTTCTGCGCACCGGCTCTCGCTTAAGGCAGGGGCCGGTGTATTCTTTTTCCGGTTCCGCACGAGATAAAACACGCCCATGGCCACCCGCTCCGCCCTTATCAACGTGATGGTCCGCGCCGCCGAAAAGGCGGCCCGCGGCCTTGTCCGCGACTTCGGCGAGGTCGAGCACCTCCAGGTGTCGCGCAAGGGCCCGGCGGACTTCGTGTCCGCCGCCGACATGAAGGCGGAAAAGCTGCTGCGCGAAGAGCTGCAGAAGGCCCGCCCGGATTTCGGCTTCCTCATGGAGGAGACGGGCGCCAGCAAGGGCAGCGACCCGACCGCCCGCTGGATCGTCGATCCGCTGGACGGCACCACCAACTTCCTGCACGGCATCCCGCACTGGGCGATCTCCATCGCCGCGGAGAAGAACGGCGAGATCGTCGCCGGCGTCGTGTACGAGCCGGTGCACGACCAGATGTTCTGGGCCGAGAAGGGCCAGGGCGCCTTCCTGAACCACCAGCGCCTGCGCGTGTCGGAGCGCCGCAACCTCGCCGACGCGGTGATCGCCACCGGCATCCCCTTCAAGGGCCGCGGCGACCATGCCGGCTTCCTGGTGGAGGCCGAGGCCCTGATGAAGGAGGTCGCGGGCATCCGCCGCTTCGGCGCCGCCTCGCTCGACCTCGCCTACGTCGCGGCGGGCCGCTACGACGGCTACTGGGAGCGCGGTCTCGCCCCCTGGGACGCCGCGGCCGGCCAGCTTCTGGTGACCGAGGCCGGCGGCTTCGTCGGTGAGATCGGCGGCGGACGCAACCCGGTGTTCGGCGGCACGATCCTGGCGGCCAACGCCCATTTCCACCTGCCGATCGCCAAGATCCTGCGCGGTGCGACGGAACGCAAGGTGCGCTCCGCTCCTGCCGGGGCAGCCGGGGCGGCGGACGCCGGTCAGGGCTGACCTCCGGCCGAGCCATAAGCCCTTCATGACGTTGGGATAGCAAGGGCCGCGCTTTGGTGGGGAAACGCGCCGCGCGGCCCAAAGGGCGTTGTCCCTACACCGATCGAAGGGCTATGGTACCAACGCTTTTCCGTGTCACTGGGAACAACGCGCTGGTCACCATGAGGATTGTCGGACGCATAAGCCGTTCTCCGGACGCCCCCGACGGGCGGTCGGCACCCCTGTGCGTCCTCCCCGCCGCCGCCATGGCGCTGTCCCTGGCCGTGACCGCCTGCTCCTCGCCGGGCATCGCGCCGCCCCAGACCAGCGCCTCCGCGCCGGGCCCGGCGCCCACCGCAAACACAGGCGGTCTGACGCTGGAGAACGCGCAGCCGCTGCCGATTCCGCCGCGGCCCGACATCTTCCCGCCGCCGGCCCCGCCGGCCCCGCCCGTCTTCCGGGCGCCGACGCTGATGACGGCGCCGGACCTGCCGCAGATTTCGGTCGGACCCAGCCCGGCCCCGCCGGCCATGCCGGAAGGCGCACCGCCGGTCCCGGCCGCGAACCGGCCGGCGGCATCGCCGCCGCCCGACCGGACGCAGACCGCCGCCTTGCCGCCGCCGACTCCGAAGGCACCCGCGGCGCCCGCTCTGCCCCGGATGGAGCCGTTGACCGTGCTGTTCGACGGCACCGCCACCGCTTTGCCCGAACCGGCCCAGACGCGACTGGACACCATCGCGGAGCGCATGAACGCCAACCCGCAGCTTCGGTTGCAGATCCGTTCCTACGCCAGCGGCACGCCGGAGACGGCGCGCGAGGCGCGGCAGCTGTCGCTGGCCCGCGCGCTGGCCGTCCGCGAGAAGCTGGGGACCGCCGGCATCGCCAGCACCCGCGTGGACATCCGCGCCATGGGCATGGAGGCGGCGGGCGGCGCACCGGATCGGCTGGACGTGGAGTTCCTGAACCAGTGAGCCGTCGTCTGTAACCCGGACCGCCTGCCCCTTTCCCTGGACGAGAGTGCCCATGGCCGCCATCGCCCCATCGTCCCACCCTCTTGAGGAGCCTTCCCCGATGACGCGCCCGGAGCGCTTCCTGACACGGATGATCCTCTTCCTGGTGGTCGTGGGAAGCGTGACGGCCTTGCTGTTCCCGGCCCTGCGCGCCGCCTTCATGAACAACCCGGCGCTGAACGGGCTGATCCTCGGCACGCTGCTCGCCGGCATCCTGTTCATCTTCCGCCAAGTGCTGATGCTGCGGCCCGAGGTGGCGTGGCTGGAGCATTTCCAGTCCGGCAACCCCGCCGTCGCCGCACCGGAGCCGGTGCTGCTCGCCCCGATGGCGCGCATGCTGCGGGAACGGCGCGGGCGGCTGACCCTGTCAGCGCTGTCGATGCGCTCCCTGCTCGACGGCATCGCCTCACGGCTGGACGAGTCGCGGGAGCTGTCGCGCTACCTGATCGGTCTGCTGATCTTCCTCGGCCTGCTCGGCACCTTCTGGGGCCTGCTGCACACGGTGCAGTCGGTCGGATCGGTGATCGGCGGCCTGTCGGTGCAGGGCGGCGACGTCGGGGCGATGTTCAGCAACCTCCAGCACGGGCTGGAAGCGCCGCTGACCGGCATGGGCACGGCCTTCAGCTCCTCGCTGTTCGGTCTGGCCGGGTCCCTGGTGCTGGGCTTCCTGGAGCTTCAGGCCAGCCAGGCGCACAACCGCTTCTTCCAGGACGTCGAGGACTGGCTGTCCGGCGCCACCCGTCTCTCCAGCGGGGCCGGCGGCAGCCTGGAGACCGGCGACCAGTCGATGCCGGCCTATCTGACGGCACTCCTGGAACAGACGGCGGAGAACCTCGACTCGCTCCAGCGCACCGTCGCCACCGCCGAGGAGGGCCGCCGCTCGGCCAACGCCAACCTGATGACGCTGACCGAACGGCTGAGCACGCTGACCGACCAGATGCGCGCCGAACAGCAACTCCTCCTGCGGCTTGGTGAGAGCCAACTGGAGATGAAGGGGCTGCTCGACCGGCTGTCGGAAGCGGCCATCGGCGGCTTCGACGAAGCCTCGCGCCAGCATCTGCGCAACATGGACATCTACCTCGCCCGAATGGTCGAGGAATCCTCCACGGGCCGGGTCCAGGCGGTGCAGGAGATCCGCAGCGAGATCAAGCTGCTGGCCCGCACCATCGCCGCCCTGGCCGAAGAATCGGAACAGCGCTGACCTGTCTCTCCTCTCCCGTCCCGGGAGAGGGTGGCCGCGAAGCGGCCGGGTGAGGGTGCAGACAAGGATCAGCGCGTCCTCCGTGCCGCACCCTCATCCTCCCGCCGCATTGCGGCGGGCCCCTCCCTCTCCCGAGGCGGGAGAGGGGTTCCAATCGCCGGAGGGACACCCCGCCATGCCCAGCATCAGCCGCCGCAACGGCCATCGCGAGGCCAGCGCATGGCCCGGATGGGTGGACGCGCTGTCGTCCCTCGTCATGGTGGTCATCTTCCTGCTGATGATCTTCGTCGTCGCCCAGTTCTACATGGCGACCGCCCTGACCGGGCGTGACGAGCAGCTCGGCAGCCTGAACCGCAAGGTGGCGGAGCTGAACGACCTGCTGGCGCTGGAGCGGGACGCCAACGCCGATCTGCGCATCAACGTCGCCCAGCTCTCGGCGGAGCTTCAGGGCTCCGTGGCGGCGCGGGACACCATGACCAGCCGCATCGCCACGCTGCAGGGCGACCTCGACCACGCCACCCGCACGGCGGAGGAGCTGCAGCGCACGATCCGCGCCGACAAGGAAACCATCGAGCTGAAGCTGGCCGAGGCCGCCAGCCTCCAGGCCGACCTGAAGGCGCTGCGCGAGACCCGGACCAAGCTGGAGGGCGAACTGGCCGCCGCCGCCGCGCAGCAACGCCTGAGCGAGGAGCAGCGCCAAGCGCTGCTCGCCGAGTTGGGCGGGGAGCGCGACCGGTCCAAGGCGCTGGAAACACGGCTCACCAGCGCCGACGAGAAGACGATGCTCGCGCAGAAGGACATCGAGAAGCGCGACATCCGCATCACCGAGCTGATGGCCTCCCTGTCCGCCGAGCAGGGCGCGACCGGCAAGGCGAATGAGCAGGTCGACCTGCTGAACCGGCAGATGAGCGCCCTGCGCGAGCAGCTCGCCCGCATCGGCGCCGTGCTGGAGATCTCGGAGAAGAAGGCGGAGGAGCAGCAGGTCCAGATCGCCGAACTCGGCTCGCGGCTGAACCAGGCGCTGGCCGCCAAGGTGCAGGACCTCGCCCGCTACCGCTCGGAGTTCTTCGGACGGGTGCGCGAGGCTCTGGGCAACCGGCCCGACGTGCGCATCGTCGGCGACCGCTTCGTCTTCCAGTCTGAGCTTCTGTTCCCCTCCGGCTCGGCGACTCTGGAGGAGGCCGGCAAGCAACGGCTGGCGGAGCTGGCGCGCACGCTGATCGAGATCGGCCGGACCATCCCGCCGGACATCAACTGGGTGCTGCGCGTGGACGGCCACACCGACGCGCGCCCCGTGCGCATTCAGTTCGCCTCGAACTGGGAGCTGTCGGCGGCGCGCGCGATCTCGGTGGTGAAGTACTTGATCGACCAGGGGATTCCGGCGGACCGTCTGGCCGCCGCCGGTTTCGGCGAGTATCAGCCGCTCGACCCCGGCACCAGCGACGAGGCGCTGGCCCGGAACCGGCGCATCGAGGTGAAGCTGGATCAGCGGTGAGGGGCGCGTTGCCCCCACCCTAACCCTCCCCCGCTCTCGGCGGACCGAAGGTCCGCCTGCCGCGTCAGCGCAAACCCATGGTTTGCGCGAGAGCTGCGCAGGGGAGGGAACTCCGCCGCCTCCGCAATCAGTCCCTCCCCTGCGCAGAGGGGGAGGGAGGGACCCACGAAGTGGGAGGGTGGGGGCAAGTGCGCCCTACTCCGCCGCGACCGTCTCCGGCTCCACCGCCGGTGTCCACCGCAGCACCGGCTTGCGCGCCGCAGCGGTCTCGTCGAGGCGGCGGCGCGGGGTCAGGCGCGGGGCGCCCTGGAAATAGGCCACGTCGCCGGACTTGGCCCGCTCCGCCAGGGCGCGCAGGGCGGTGACGAACTGGTCCAGGCTCGCCTTTGACTCCGTCTCAGTCGGCTCGATCAGCAGGGCACCGTGCACGACCAGCGGGAAGTACATGGTCATCGGGTGGAAGCCCTCGTCGATCAGCGCCTTGGCGATGTCGAGCGTGGTCACCCCCGTCCCCTTCAGGAAGCGGTCGTCGAACAGGCATTCGTGCATGCACGGCCCCTCGAAGGAGGGTGTCATCACGTCCTGAAGGCGGGCCAGCAGATAGTTCGCGTTCAGCACCGCGTCGTTCGCCACCTGCCGCAGCCCGTCGGCGCCGTGGCTCATCATGTAGGCGAGCGCGCGGACGAACATACCCATCTGGCCGTGGAACGCCTTCATCCGCCCAAAGGCCGGGCCGTCGCCGGCCTGCTCCACCAGACGGAAGGCGCCGTCCTTGTCCTGCACCACATAGGGCACCGGGACGAAGGGGGCCAGCGACTCCGCGAAGACCACCGGGCCGGAGCCCGGACCGCCGCCGCCGTGCGGGGTGGAGAAGGTCTTGTGCAGGTTGATGTGCATCACGTCGATGCCGAGGTCGGCCGGTCGCACCCGCCCGACGATGGCGTTGAAGTTGGCGCCGTCGCAGTAGAAATAGGCGCCCGCCGCGTGCACCGCCTCGGCGATGGTGATGATGTCGCGCTCGAACAGGCCGCAGGTGTTCGGGTTGGTCAGCATCAGGCCGGCGACGTCGGGCCCGAGCTTGGCCTTCAGCGCCTCCAGATCGACGCGCCCGTCCTCGGTCGCCGGGATCGCCTCGACGGCGTAGCCGCAGGCGGCGGCGGTCGCCGGGTTGGTGCCGTGGGCGCTTTCCGGGACGAGGATCTTGGTGCGGCCCTTGTCGCCCTTGGCGTCGTGGGCGGAGCGGATCGCCATGATGCCGCACATCTCGCCGTGCGCACCCGCCGCCGGGGCCAGCGTCACCGCCGCCATGCCGGTCAGCGTGGCGAGCCAGCGGCCCAGCTCCGCCATCAGCTCCAGCGCACCCTGCACCGTGCTTTCGGGTTGGAGCGGGTGCACGTCGGCGAAGCCCGGCAGCCGCGCCATCTTCTCGTTCAGGCGCGGGTTGTGCTTCATCGTGCAGGAGCCCAGCGGATACAGACCGCTGTCGATGGCGTAGTTCTTCTGCGACAGGCGGGTGTAGTGGCGGACCACCTGCGGCTCGGCGAGGCCCGGCAGGCCGATCCGGCCGCGCGGCTTCACCGCTCCCAGGCGCGAGCCCACCGCGGGGACCTCCGGCAGGTCGACGCCGCAACGCCCGGCGCTGTCCTGTTCGAAGATCAGCGGCTCCTCGATCTGCAGGCCGCGGTTGCCGGTGACGGTCTGCGGAACGGCGCTGTCCGCACCCTCGGCGATGCTGGTCGGGCGACCCTGGTTGTTCATGCTCATCACAGAACCTCGGCGAGGGCGGTGGCGAAGGCGTCCATGTCGGACTCGGTGTTGGTCTCGGTGGCGGCCACGATCAGCAGGTCGTCGAGCCCGCCGCCGAACAGGCGGGAAGCCGGAACGCCGCCCAGGATGCCGCGCCGCGCCAGCGCCTCCACGACCTCCGTCGCCGGCTTCGGCAGCTTCACCGTGAACTCGTTGAAGAAGCTGTCGTTGACGATCTCGACGCCCGTCACCGCCGCCAGCTTGTCGGCCAGTTGCACGGCCTTGGCGTGGTTGATCTCGGCGAGTCGGGTGAAGCCCTCCTCCCCCAGCAGGCTGAGGTGGATGGAGAAGGCCAGCGCGCACAGGCCGGAGTTGGTGCAGATGTTCGAGGTCGCCTTCTCGCGGCGGATGTGCTGCTCGCGGGTGGAGAGCGTCAGCACGAAGCCGCGCCGCCCATCGGCGTCCACCGTCTGGCCGCAGAGACGGCCCGGCATCTGGCGGACCAGCTTCTCCTTCACCGCGAACAGCCCGACATAGGGGCCGCCGAAGTTCAGCGCATTGCCCAGGGACTGGCCTTCCGCCGCCACGATGTCGGCGCCCATCGCGCCCGGCGGGGTCAGCAGGCCGAGCGACACGGCCTCTGTCACCACGACGATCAGCAGGGCGCCCTTGGCCTGGCAGGCCTTGCCCAGCTCGGTGTAGTCGCGGACGTGGCCGAACACGTCGGGGTTTTGCACGACGACGCAGGAGGTGTCGCCGTCGACCTCGGCCAGCAGGTCCTCGCCGCCCGTCGGGGCCGGCGGCATGACGACCGTCTCGAAACCGATGAAGCGGGCGTCGGTCGTCGTGGTGTCGCGGTAATGCGGGTGCAGGCCGCCGGACAGCACGGCCTTCTTCCGGCGGGTGACGCGGTTGGCCATCATCACGGCTTCCGCGCAGGCGGTGGCGCCGTCGTACATGGAGGCGTTGGCGACGTCCATGCCGGTCAGCAGCGAGACCTGGGTCTGGAACTCGAACAGGACCTGCAGCGTGCCCTGGCTCACCTCCGGCTGGTACGGGGTGTAGGCGGTCAGGAACTCGCCGCGCTGCACGAGGTGGTCCACCGTCGCCGGGATGTGGTGGCGGTAGGCGCCGGCGCCAAGGAAGCTCGGCACGCTGCCGGCGGGCAGGTTCTTCCCCGCCATCGCCGACAGGGCGCGATCGACCTCAAGCTCGCCCATATGGTTGGACAGCCCCTCGATCGGGCCGGAGAGGCGGGCCGCCTCGGGCACGTCGCGGAACAGCTCGTCCACCGACGGCACGCCGATGGCCTCCAGCATGGAGCGCCGGTCGGCCTCGGTCAGGGGCAGGTAACGCATCTCAGGCTTGCCCTTCCACGAAGGCCTTATAGGCGGCTTCGTCCATCAGCCCGTCCAGCTCCGACGGGTTGCTGAGGCGCAGCTTGAAGAACCAGCCGGTGGTCTCGGCCCCGGCGTTGACGAGCGACGGGTCGTTCTCCAGGTCGGCGTTGGCCTCGATCACCTCGCCGGAGACCGGGGCGAACACGTCGCTGGCGGCCTTCACCGACTCCACGACGGCGGCTTCCTTGCCCTGGGCGAGCTGTCGGCCGACGTCCGGCAGCTCGACGAACACGACGTCGCCGAGCTGGTGCTGGGCGTGGTCGCTGACGCCGACGGTGCCGACATCGCCCTCGACGCGGACCCACTCATGGTCCTTGGTGTACTTGATGGTCATGGTTGTCCCCTGTTCGCTCGGTGTTTGTTGTTCAGCCGCGGTAGTAGCGCTGCGGCACGAAGGGCATGGCGGCGACCTTGGCGGCCAGCGGCTTGCCGCGGACCATGAGCTGGACCGGCGTGCCCACGGCGGCGTGCGCGCGGTCCACGTAGCCCATGGCGACCGGGGCGGAGGCGGTGGGGCCGAAGCCGCCGCTGGTCACCTCGCCGATCTTTTGTCCGTCCGCGTCACAGACGTCGGTGTGCTCGCGGGCCGGCTGGCGGCCTTCCGGCTGGAGGCCGACGCGGCGGCGCGGGGCGCCGTTGGCGAGCTGGTCCTTGATGATGGCGTAGCCGGGGAAGCCGCCCTCCTCCCGGCGGCGCTTGGACAGCGCCCATTCCAGGCCGGCTTCGACCGGAGTCGTCGTCTCGTCGATGTCGTGGCCGTAGAGGCAGAGCCCGGCTTCCAGCCGCAGCGAGTCGCGGGCACCCAGCCCGATGGCCTCGACCTCGTCCTCGGCCAGCAGGGCGCGGGCAATGGCCTCAGCGTCGGACTTGTCGCAGGAAATCTCGTAGCCGTCCTCGCCGGTGTAGCCGGAGCGGGTGATGATCACCGGGATGCCGTCGAAGGTGGCCGGCAGGTAGCTCATGAACTTCATGGTGGCCGCTTCAGGGATGAAGCGCCCGAGCACCGCCGCGGCCTCCGGCCCCTGAAGCGCCATCAAGGCGAGGTCGTCCAGCAGTTCCACCTCGGCCTTGCCCTTCAGCCGCTCGCGCATGTGGGCGACGTCGTGGTCCTTGCGGGCGGCGTTGACGACCAGAAACAGGTGGTCGCCGGCGTTGGTGACCATCAGGTCGTCCAGGATGCCGCCCTGCTCGTTCAGGAACAGCGTGTAGCGCATGCGCCCGCGGGCCAGCCCCTTGATGTCGCCGGGAACCAGCGACTCCAGGGCGGCGGCCGGGTCTTCGCCGGTCAGGCGCACCTGCCCCATGTGCGACACGTCGAACAGCCCGGCCTTGGCGCGGGTGTGCTGGTGCTCCTTGAGGATGCCGAGCGGGTACTGCACCGGCATGTCGTAGCCGGCGAAGGGCACCATCTTGCCCTTCAGCTCCAGATGGAGGCTGTGCAGCGGCGTTTTCTTGGGGGACTCAGAAGCCTCGGTCACGCGGGTCCTCCGACATAGGGTCGCACAACCCGCGCCGGGATTGGCGCGAGTCCTGCCCCCTCTGTCCTGGACCTGAGAGATTCACCGGCGGGGTCCAACCCTCAACGACCGGTTTACTCCTTCGGTGAGCCATCACCCACGATGCGCGGACGAAGCTGCTTTCCAGAGTTGCCTTATCCCCCTTGCGGTCCTTTTGCCTGAGAGTTTCCGGGGCGGTTGCTCCTTCGGCGCCACCGTCCGGCGGACCGGACGGCGATCTCTCCCGCGAGGGATCGTCAGCTTGTGCCGCTTAACCTACCGGGACCTTTGCGAATGTCAATCGGGGTTCGCTGGGGTCCCGGTGATGCTCACTTCAGGTCCAGATGGCTGCCGTCGCAAAAGGGCGGCTTCCTGGTCGCCTTGCAGCCGCAGAAGCGCGCCTTCATGGAAGTGGCGGGGGCGAACTTCATCGGCTCCAGCCCGGTGCCGGCGTGGCTGCCGTCGCACAGCGGCTGCTTGACGCTGCGCCCGCAGCGGCACCACCAGTAGGTCTTCCCGGCTTCCAGTTCGATGACGATGGGTTCCTTGGTCGCAGCAACCGGTGCGCTGGGCATAAGCCTTCTCCTTCTTTCGACCGCTCATTCTCGGCCGCGTCATTGAAGGCTAACCGACCCGGGACACAACGCAAGCGTCCTTCGCTCGGCATCGCTTCAGCCGCTCGTCGGCCCGCTTCCAAGCGAATCGGATGCGGGAAGAACCAGCGGCACGCGCAGTGCGTCAAGGAATTAAATCAGATGTTAAAAGGAAATCAGTCTTCATTACCGGCTATAAGGATGATAATCCTATTTACGTCAGCGGTGAGGCCCCATGCCGAACCATTCCTCGCTGCAATGCCAGTTTTTCAAAGGAGCATTCCATGGCCGCCCAGACCTTCAACCCGACCGATCTGTCGCAGAGCGCCGCCAACTGGGCCGTCGCCCAGCGCATCGTCGGCCCCTTCGCCCCGCATGCCCAGGTGTCGCCCGACCTGACCATCGCGCTCGACCCCGGCTATCTGCTGAATGGGATCACCCTCACCGAGGTGAAGGCGCAGGTCGTCGGCCCCTTCGTGCCGCCGACGTCGGGTTTCCGTATCGACCGCGTGGTGGTGGATCGTTTGACTGGCACCGCCAGTGCGGTGACCGGCACGCCCAATAGCCTGCAGCCACCGGCCATCCCGACCGGCATGCTGCCGGTTGCACGAGTGTTCTCCGATGAGAAAACTCAGGCGATTGAAAACAGGGCCATCATTGATGAGAGAGCCCTCTTCGATACGGCGCCGGCTACCAGCACCCCCGTGATCTGCCGAGCATCCCTTGCCGGTATTGATCAAACAGGAGTTGCTCCCAACACGTCCACACTGGTGAATCTGGTCATTCAACCCTCCCCGAGCGAAGACATAAACATCGGCAATGCGCTGAATCCGACAAACCATCGTTTTCAGCCTTCGGTCGCAGGCTACTACGCTCTGCATGGGCAGATCGCCATGCTGATGACCACCGGATCTTTTCTCCAGTTGAATATTAATAAAAATGGATTGGGCGCCACCATGGCTCTGGTTATTGCAACAACAAATGGACATTACTACGTGCCGGCGTCCACAGTCGTCTACATGAATGGCACATCAGATTACGTGGAAATGCTGGCGCACCATAGCAAATCGTCGACTTCGGCGATTGCCGGTCAGCAATTCGCCACCCATTTTACCGCCCACAGAATCGGCTGACCGAAAGAAAACTATGGAGCGCCCACATGACAGCGGGCGCTCCTATCATCATCAAGTTAAATTCAGATAGCCACCATCATACGACGAATTCTTGGCGGTACCTCTGCACCAGCACCTCGGGATGTCCTGTTGACTTCAAGCCTATGATAACTAGTGCTCTGGTCACGACAAGCGGTGCGTTGACCACTTCCAACCCCCCAGCCAATCACTGCTTCATCTGCGCCCGGTTGAAGGCCAACTGCTCCGGCGTCAGCTGGAATCCAAGGAAAATCTTCCAATCCTTGCCGTTGGCGTCCTTGGGCAACGGAATCTTCGGCGCCAGCTCCTCGCGGCTGCCGGAGCGGAGCTTCCCGGCATCGAAGGTCACGGAGGTGTCGAACTCCGACTTGGTGGTCGGCGTCTCCTCGCCCGGCTTGGCGACGGCGACGAAATAGCGGTAATTCGCCGTGTTGCCCTGCATGGCCGGCCCGCGCTCCGCGATCAGGAAGACGTTCACGTTCACCGTGACGCCGTCGCTGGTGTAGTCGCAGTTGCCGGAATAATCGGCCAGCGCCGCGCGGGAGGTCACGTCCGTCAGGTCGCGCCCGCCGCCGTTGCGGAACTGGGTGACCTCCGCCAGATCGCGGACGATGGAGACCTTCGGGCAGGCCAGCGCCGCGTCCGCCGCCGCGTTCGATCCGCCCCCCATGCCGGAGCAGCCGGTGAGCGCCAGGACGCCCAAACCTGCGAATGCAAGCGCCCGCGGGCTTTTCCGGGCGGGGGTTCCTATATTACGGTCGCGGCGGCGGTCCATCGGTCTGACCTAACGGTTGGAAGGGTGTGTTCTGCCACGACTTTAGAGAAGCGGTGGGGCCGGCACAAGGCCACGCCGCCGCTGCGACGAACGAACCCTTACACCCCTTTTTCGAGACACCGGAACGACGCGCATGACCCAGACGCCCCTGACCATCCTGCTCGCGGCCCCCCGTGGCTTCTGCGCCGGCGTGGACCGCGCGATCCAGATCGTGGAGGTGGCGCTGGAGCGGTTCGGCGCCCCCGTCTATGTCCGGCACGAGATCGTCCACAACCGATTCGTGGTGCAGAGCCTGGAGGCCAAGGGCGCCATCTTCGTCGACGAGCTGGACCAGGTGCCCGACGGCGTGCCGGTGGTCTTCTCCGCCCACGGCGTGCCGAAGTCGGTCCCGGCGGCGGCGGAGCAGCGCGGCCTGTTCTACCTCGACGCCACCTGCCCGCTGGTCAGCAAGGTGCACCGCGAGGCCGAGCGCCACTTCAACGAAGGGCGCCAGATCGTGCTGATCGGCCACGCCGGCCACCCGGAGGTGATCGGCACGATGGGCCAGTTGCCTCCGGGCGCCGTGGTGCTGGTGGAGACGGTGGAGGACGTGGCGACGGTCCGGGTGGACGACCCGGAGAACCTCGCCTACGCCACCCAGACCACCTTGTCGGTGGACGAGACGGCGAGCATCGTCGCCGCCCTCCAGGCCCGCTTCCCGACCATCGGCGGGCCGAAGAAGGAGGACATCTGCTACGCCACCACCAACCGCCAGCAGGCGGTGAAGGCCATCGCGCCGAAGGTGGACGCCCTGCTGGTGCTCGGCGCGCCGAACTCCTCCAACTCCAAGCGGCTGGTCGAGGTGGCGAAGATCCACGGCTGCCAGCGCGCCCAGCTCGTCCAGCGCGCGGCGGACATCGACTGGTCGGCGCTCGACGGAGTCGCCACGCTGGGCATCACCGCCGGAGCGTCGGCCCCCGAAGTGCTGGTGGAGGAGGTCATGGAGGCCGCCCGCGCCCGCTACGCCGTGACGGTGGAGGAACTGCGCACCGCCTTCGAGGACATCACCTTCAAACTGCCGAAGCCGCTTCTGGACGGCGGCGCCCCTTCCCGTCCGGTCCCGGCGGACGCATAATCCAGGGACCGGCCTTCGCGAAGGAGACGTTCATGGGCGCGCCCGCCATCCAGAAGCCGGCCATCCAGAAGATGGACATCGACGAGTTCCTCGCCTGGGCCGACCGGCAGGAGCCGGACACGCGCTACGAGCTGGTCGGCGGGCAGCCGCGGGCGATGAGTCCTTGCAGCCAGGCGCACAGCCGTCTTTCGGGCAACATCGCCTTCGAGATTCGGCGGCGCCTGCGCCCGCCTTGCTTCGTGCTGACGGAAACGGCCATCGAACGCGACGACCGCGCCGATCGCTTCTACGAGGCCAACCTCGCCGTCACCTGCTCATCCCACCAGCCCGGCCAACGCGCGACGCCGAATCCGGTGCTGGTGGTCGAGATCCTGTCGGACAGCACGGCCAGCCACGACCGCGGCACCAAGGTGCCCGACTACATGCAGATCCCCTCCGTGCAGGAGGTGCTGCTGGTGGACAGCCGCGCCGTCCGGGCGCAGCTCTGGCGCCGCGACGGACGGCGCTGGATCGTCGAGGATTTCACCGAGGACACCACGCTGCCGCTGGCCTCCATCGGGGCGGAGCTTCCACTGATGGCGCTTTACGACGGCATAGCGCTGTGAGCGGTCGCGGCAGCATTGACCGGCGCCCCGAATCCCGGTAAGGCGCTGGCATGGCCGTATACACCGAAGTCACCGACGACGAGCTGAACGCTTTCATCGCCCAGTACGATCTGGGCGCCGTCCTGTCCTGCAAGGGCATCGCGGAGGGGGTGGAGAATTCCAACTTCCTCCTGGTGACGGAGCGCGGCCCCTACATCCTGACGCTCTACGAGAAGCGCACCCGGCGCGAGGATCTTCCCTTCTTCCTGGGCCTGATGGAGCATCTCGCCGACAAGGGTATCGCCTGCCCGCTGCCGGTCCAGGGCACGGACGGGCAGGCCCTGCGCGAGCTGGCCGGGCGCCCGGCGGTGATCGTCACCTTCCTGGCCGGCATGTGGCCGCGCCGCATCACGCCGCACCACTGCGCGGAGCTGGGGACGGCGCTGGCCCGCCTGCATCTGGCCGTCGCCGACTTCCGGATGGAGCGCCCCAACGCCCTGTCGCTGGACGGCTGGAAGGACCTCACCGGAAAGTGCGCGCCGCGCGCCGACGAGGTCGCCCGCGACCTGCGCGCGACGCTGGAGGCGGAGCTTGCGGCGCTGGAGGCCAACTGGCCCGCCGGCCTGCCGTCCGGGGTCATCCACGCCGACCTGTTCCCCGACAACGTGTTCTTCCGCGGCGACGGGCTGTCCGGGCTGATCGACTTCTACTTCGCCTGCAACGATTTCCTGGCCTACGACATCGCGATCTGCATGAACGCCTGGTGCTTCGAGGTCGACGGGTCGTTCAACGCCACCAAGGCGCGAATGCTGCTGACCAGCTACCAGAAGGTCCGCCCCCTCTCGCCGGCGGAGCTGGCCGCCCTGCCCTGGCTGTGCCGCGGCAGCGCCCTGCGCTTCCTGCTGACGCGCCTCTACGACTGGCTGAACCATCCGCCGGGGGCCTTCGTGCGCCCGAAGGACCCGCTGGAATATCTGCGCAAGCTGCGCTTCCACCAGACCGTCCGCGGGCTCGGCGACTACGCGCTCGACGACGGCGGCAGCTATCAGGTCTGACGCCATGACGGACACGACGGATACCAACGGCGGGGGCGGCACCGACGGTGACAAGAGCGCGCCGAAGGTCGTCGACATCTTCACCGACGGCGCGTGCAGCGGCAACCCCGGCCCCGGCGGCTGGGGGGCCATCCTGCGCTACAACGGGGTGGAGAAGGAACTGTACGGCGGCGAGCCGGCCACCACCAACAACCGCATGGAGCTGATGGCGGCCATCCAGGCGCTGGAAGCCTTGAAGCGGCCCATGGAGGTGCGGCTCTACACCGACAGCGAGTATGTGAAGAACGGCATCACCCAGTGGATTCACGGCTGGAAGGCCCGTGGCTGGAAGACCGCCGACAAGAAGCCGGTGAAGAACGAGGATTTGTGGCGGCGCCTGGACGAGGCGAAGCGGCAGCACCGGATCGAGTTCCACTGGGTCCGCGGCCATGCCGGCCATCCGGAGAACGAGCGGGCCGACGCGCTGGCCCGCCAGGGCGTCGCCGACGTCCGGCAGGCCGGGCGGGGCTGATCCCGTCCGGCGAATGACCGCCCTCCTCAAGGGCTTCTGGACGGCGGACCCGCCGTCCCGCTAGGCTCCCTCCGATAACGAACGACGAAAGATCGTTGGGAGGAGACCGAGATGTATCCGCATTTGCGGAACGAAGCCCGCTGGGTGCTGCCCGAGGTGCTGGCCCATCAGGCCGCCGAACGCGGCGCCAAGACCTTCGTCACGATGATTGGCGGCGAGTCCCTGACCTACGCCGAGGCGCAGGAGCAGGCGGGCCGCGTGGCCGGCTTCTTCGCCGGGTTGGGCGTGAAGCCGGGCGACACGGTGGCGGTGATGCTGCCGAACGGGCTGGACTTCGTGCGCGTGTGGCTGGGGCTGGGGCGGCTGGGCGCCGTCATGGTCGCGCTGAACACCGAGCTGAAGGGCGGCTTCCTGGAGCACCAGCTTGAGAATGCCGGGGCCGCCCTGGCGGTGGTCGACGCCGTTTTGGCCGACCGCATCACCGACATCGCGCCACGCCTGACCGCCCTGCGCGGGCTCGTGGTGCCCGGCGCCGCCCAAGGATCGCCGCACACTGCGCTGGAGGGCTGGCGCGACGCCGCCCCCTACGACGGCCCCCTGCCCCGCGCCGGGGACGACGCCTGCATCATGTACACCTCGGGCACCACCGGCCTGTCGAAGGGTGTGCTGATGCCGCACGGCCACGGCTTCCTGTTCGGGCTGGGCTCCATCGACAATTTCGCGCTGACCGACGAGGACCGTTTCTACATCTGCCTGCCGCTGTTCCACGCCAACGGGCTTTACATGCAGCTCTACGCCGCGATGATCTCCGGCGGGTCGGCGGTGCTGCGCGAGCGGTTCAGCGCCTCCTCCTGGCTCGACGACATCCGGCGCCACGGCTGCACGGTGACCAACTCGCTGGGCGCCGTCACCGCCTTCGTGGTGGCCCAGCCGCCGCGCCCCGACGACCGGGACCACCCGCTGCGCCTCGTCGGCGCCGCCCCCAACCCGGCGGACACCGAGCGGGTGCTGCGCGAGCGCTTCGGCGTCCGCGACGTCATCAGCCTCTACGGCATGACCGAGGTGAACATCCCGCTCTACGCCGAGATGGGCAAGCCGCGACCCGGCACCTGCGGCAAGGTCTACGACCGTTACTTCGAGGTGGAAATCCGCGACCCGCAGACCGACATCCCGGTGCCGCGCGGACAGGTCGGCGAGGTCATGGTGCGCCCGAAGGCCGCCTTCGGCTTCCTGTCCGGCTATCACCGGATGCCCGACAAGACGGTGGAGGCGTGGCGGAACCTGTGGTTCCACACCGGCGATGCCGCGGTGATGGACGACGAGGGCTACGTCACCTTCGTCGACCGCATCAAGGACTGCATCCGCCGCCGCGGCGAGAACGTCTCGTCCTACGAGGTGGAGACGGTGCTGTCGCGGCTGGAGGGGGTGGCGGAGGTCGCCGCCTACGCCGTGCCGGCGGGCATTCCGGGGGCGGAGGACGAGATCATGGTCGCCTTGGTCGCCGCACCGGGCGCCACCCTGACGCCGGAGGCCGTGGCTGCCTTCGCCGAGCGTGAACTGCCGCGCTACGCCCAGCCCCGCTACATCGACATCGTGGACGCCTTCCCCAAGACGCCGACCGCCAAGGTGCAGAAGGCGAAGCTGCGGGAACGCGGCGTGGCCGACACCACCTGGGACCGCACGAAGCTGGGGTGACGCAGCAAACAGGCCCTCTCCCGCCCCGGGAGAGGGAGGGACCCGCCGCAGAGCGGCGGGAAGGTGAGGGTACTGGCGAGAATGGTGCGTTGATCCTTGCCGGCACCCTCACCCGCCCGCTTTCGCGGGCACCCTCTCCCGAGGCGGGAGAGGGGTTTCAACCCCTTACAGCGCGCCCAGCACGGCTTCGGCCGAGGACACCTCGAACTGGCCCGGCTTCTCCACGGCGAGGTGGGTGACCTTGCCGTCCTTGGCGACCAGGGCGAAGCGCTGGCCGCGCAGGCCGAGGCCGTAGCCCGTGCCGTCCATCGTCAGGCCCAGCGCCTGGGTCAGAGCGGCGTTGCCGTCCGGCAGCATGGTGACCTTTCCGCCGACGCCGTTCTTCTCGCCCCAGGCGCGCATCACGAAGGGATCGTTGACGGCGAGGCAGACGATGTCGTCCACACCCTTAGCCTTCAGGTCCTCGGCCTTCTGGACGAAGCCCGGCAGATGCTTGGCGGAGCAGGTCGGGGTGAAGGCGCCCGGCACCGAGAACATCACCACCGTCTTGCCCTTGAACAGCGCGTCGGTCGTGATGTCCTGCATCCCGTTGTCGGTCAGATGCTTCAGCGTGACGGACGGGATGGCCTCGCCCACTTGAATGGTCATGTCTCCTGAACTCCCAACTTTTTGTATTTCAGCTTTTGATCTTGCCGGACGCCCGGTCGAGCGCGTCGAGGACGGCGCCCTCGGTCAGCAGTTCCGGAAGCGCAATGCCCTCCGGAGCCCCCGGACCATAGACGATGTTGAAGGGAATACCATAGCGGCCGTGTCGGGCAAGATAGCGGGCGATGGTCTCGTCCGGACGGGTCCAGTCGGCGCGCATGGCGGTCACCGTCCCGGCGTCCTCCAGCCGTTGTGCGACGGTGCCGCGGTTCAGCACCAGCTTCTTGTTCGCCTGGCAGGTGATGCACCAGTCGGCGGTGACGTCCACGAAGACGGTGCGCCCGGCGGCCACCTGCTCGCGGATCGCGGCCTCGTCGAAGACGGTCCAGCGCGCCGCCGTGCTTTCGGCGACCGGAGCCGCCCCGGCGGAGGGACCGAAGACGGCGGGAACGGCGAAGGCCACCAGGGCCAGCAGCCCGGCCAGCGCCGCCCCGGCCCAGCGCGCCGTCTCCGCCAGCCGGCGGCCCAGCCACAGCGCGGCGACCAGCCCGCCCATCAGCACGGCGACGGCCAGCGCCGGCACCTCGCCGACCTGGACGACCAGCACCGACAGCAGCCAGAGCGCGGTCAGGGCCAGCGCCCCGCCCAGCACCCGGCGCAGCGCCACCATCCAGCGCCCCGGACGCGGCAACAGGCGCGCGGCGCGCGGGAAGGCGGCGATCAGCAGGTAAGGCAGCGCCAGCCCGACGCCGAGGGCGGCGAAGATGGCGAACACCTCCAGCGCCCCGCGGGCCAGCGCGAAGCCCACCGCCGTCCCCAGGAAGGGCGCGGAGCAGGGCGTGGCGAGCAGCGTGGCGAAGGCGCCGGTGGCGAACTGGCCACCCAGCCCCTGCCCCCCTGGCCCGTCCAGCCGGTCGGCGACGGCGCGCGGCAGCGGAAGCTCGAACAGGCCCCACAGGTTGGCGGCGAACAGGGTCACCAGCACGACCATGAAGACGAGGAAAAGCGGCTGTTGGAACTGGATGCCCCAGCCCACGGCACCGCCCGCCGCCTTCACCGCGACCAGCGCCCCGGCGAGGATCAGGAAGGAGGTCAGGATGCCCGCCGCCGAGGCCAGGAAGCCGGCGCGCACCGCCGCGGGCGCCCGTCCGCCGTGCTGGACGATCGAGAGCAGCTTCAGCGACAGCACCGGCAGCACGCAGGGCATCAGATTCAGAATCAGCCCGCCCAGCAGGGCGACGCCCAGCATGGCCAGCAGCCCCGCCGGAGCCGCCCCGGCACCGCCGCGCAGCCCAGCGACGGCGGTCGCCGGAGCCTCCACGGAACGGTTGCCGTCCACCACGGTCAGCGTCATCGCCCGTCCGGCGAGGTCCAGGCCGGGCGTCGGGTCGGTCGCGTCCATCCGCAGGATCGCGCGCCGGTCGCCGTCGAGGAACCGGCTCTTGGGGGCGGCGAAGGTCACCGGCGGGTCGGTCTCCACGAACACGTCGGGGGCGACCATCGGCTCGCGGGCGGTGACCTCGACCTCCAGCGCGGCGCCCTGGCCGCGCACCGCGGTGACGGTCAGGCCGGACGCCCGCCCGTCGCCGGGCACCAGGGACTGGGCGCGGGCGATGTCGTTGGCCGACGGCCCCGGCGTCGCCGGTCCCTTGGGGATGGACAGGGACAGCGTCACCATCTCCGGCACGCAGATGGTCGAGCAGACCAGCAGTTCCGCCTTCAGTGCGAGATCGAGCGGCTTGCCCGGCTCCGCCGGGGTGGCGGCGATGGGGAACAGCACCTCCGCGTCGTAGCCCGCCGTCTCGAAGCCCAGGACGGTGAAGCGGTGAGGCGCCGGGTAGATCAGCTCCGTCGCCTTGAGATTCCGCGACTCCGACCAGTCCAGCCGCGGCGCGAAGCCGGCGTCGCCCGGTGTGCGCCAATAGGTCTTCCACCCCGGTTCCAGCCGGACCTCCAGCCCCAGAGGGATTTTGGCGAGATCGCCCACCCCCTGGACCGACGCGACGAGCCGCGCCTCCACCGGGCCGGACTTGACCCAGGAGCCGGTCTCCGCCCTCCCCATTCCGGGTGCGGCCAAGGCCAGGATGGCGAGCAGGAACGGAACAAACCTTTTCATCGCACCGACTGTTCTCATATCAAGACGCAGCGGGCCGCCCATCGGCCGCGGCTGTATATGGATGACAAAGCTTGGCCCGTGCTGTCACACTCGGGCGAAGACGGCTTCGGGTGGCCGCCCAACGGTCCGCCCGTCCCCCGACACTAAGGATAGCGCCCATGCCGCACCTGACCAAGTCCTCGGACTATCTGACCGGCCAGTTGCTGATCGCCATGCCGGGCATGACGGACCCGCGTTTTCAGCGGACCGTGATCTATATGTGCGCCCACAACGAAGACGGCGCCATGGGCCTCGTCGTCAATCGCCTGTTCGGGTCGGTCACCTTCGAGGATTTGCTGGAGCAGCTCGAGATCGAAATCCAGGAGCCGATCGCCAACATGCCCGTCCATTATGGCGGGCCTGTGGAGTCCGGGCGCGGATTCGTCCTGCATTCGACCGATTACGTGCGGGACGGCACGCTGGTGGTGGACGACGAGGTGGCGCTGACCGCGACCATCGACATCCTGCGCGCCATTTCCGAGGATCGCGGGCCGCGCCGCAACATCCTGCTGCTCGGCTACGCCGGCTGGGGTCCGGGGCAACTGGACGCGGAAATCCAGGCGAACGGCTGGCTGAACGTGCCCTGCGACGAGACGCTGCTGTTCGATCCCGAACTGGACACCAAGTGGGAACGCTCGATCGCCAAGCTCGGTGTCAGCCTGTCCATGCTGTCGGCGGAGGCCGGGCACGCCTGACGGCACCCCCTCCTAATCAAGAGTACGACCCGCCGCACGGCACGCGGCGGGACCTCACGTCAGACTTTCCGATTCACGGACCTTTGCTGGCGATCGCCAGGGCAAGACCACGGGCCTGTATCAGCTCGCTGCACCGTTCGATCAGCTCGTCACCGGCATAGACCGCCCAGCCGCTCTGGAAGCCCGACGCCTCATAACGCAGATCGACGCGGCGCCCGTCCAGTTCGACGGCGTAAGTCAGGGAATCTTCTATCGTCCAAGTGGCGTTCGGATAGGTGGGGTTCGACGACATATCCGCCTCATGCGATGCGAAGGACATGCCGTCAGCCTGCGCCCGCTCCCTTAACCGCGGGTTAAGCCGGCCGGGACGACGTCTTGGGATTTTGGAGGCGGGCATCCCGACCGGACGGGCTAGCCCCGCCACTCCTCGCGCAGGATGGCGTAGAGGACATGGTCCCGCCACACCCCGTCGATGCGCAGATAGCCGCGCGCGTAGCCTTCGTGGGTGAAGCCGACCTTTTCCAGCAGACCGCGGCTGGGCGCGTTGGTCGGCAGGCAGGCCGCCTCGACCCGGTGCAGCCCCAATTGCCCGAAGGCAAAATCCAGCACCAGCCGGGTCGCGCCGGACATATAGCCATTGCGTGCGTAGGGCTGCCCGACCCAGTAGCCGAGCGTCGCCATCTGGGCCACGCCGCGCCGCAGGTTGGTCAGCCCCAGCCCGCCGACCAGCCGGTCGGTCGCGCGGTCGTAGACGAGGAAGCTGTAGCCCTGGTCGTCGCGCCATTCCTGCGCCTGACGCCGCAGCCGGCGCCCGAAGGCGGCGCGGGTCAGGGCGTCCGCCGGCCAAGTCGGCTCCCAGGGGGTGAGGAAGGCGCGGGAGTCCGCCCGCAGGTCGGCCCATTCGCGCCAGTCCCGCGGCAGCGGCGGGCGGATGTAGCAGATCGGCCCGTCGAGCCGGACCGCCGGCGGGCTGATGAGACCACCGCCGAGCAGGCGGATCATTCTGCCCCTCCCACCCTGGCGCGTCCTTTACCGGAACCGCGCGGCGATGCGGTCATATTCCTCCAGCCGTCCGATCGGGCCGAGCGCGGCCACGGTGGGGCGGCTCTCGCGCAGGCGGCGGGCGACGCGGACGATGGACTCGCGGTCGACCGCGCCGATCTTCTCGACGATCTCCTCCACCGGCACCGGGCGCCCGTAAACCAGAAGCTGCTGGCCGAGCTGCTCGCAGCGCGACATGGAGCTTTCCAGCGCCATCAGCGTCCCGGCGCGGAGCTGGGCGGCGGCGCGGGCCACCTCCTCCTCGGTCACGTCCTCGGTCACCCGCATCAACTCGTCGCAGACGACGGGGACCAGCTCCGCCACCTCGTCCTCGCCGGTGCCGGCGTAGACGCCGAACAGCCCGCCGTCGCGGTAGGCGCCGGAGAAGGTGTAGATGGAATAGACCAGCCCGCGCTTCTCCCGCACCTCCTGGAAGAGGCGGGAGGACATGCCGCCGCCGAGCAGCGTCGACATCACCGAATGGGCGTAGTAATCCGGGTCGTGCACCCCCACCCCGTCGAAGCCGAGGACGAGGTGCATCTGCTCCAGGTCCCGCGCCTCGCGGAAGTCGCCGCCGGCGTAGCGCGCATTCTCGGACTCCGGCGCCGGACGGGAGGACAGACCGTCGAAGGCCGACAGGGCCATGTCGACCAGCCGGTCGTGCTCCAGCCGCCCGGCGGCGGCCAGGACGATGCCCGGCGCGCCGTAATGGCCGTCGATGTAATCGACCAGCGCCGGGCGCGACAGGGCGCCGACGATTTCCGCCGACCCCAGAACGGGCCGGCCAAGCGCCTGCCCCGGATAGGCGGTGGACTGGAAATGGTCGAAGATGATGTCGTCGGGGGTGTCGGCGGACTGGCCGATCTCCTGAAGCACCACCGTGCGCTCGCGCACCAGCTCGTCGCTGTCGAGGACGGAGTTCTGGAGCATGTCGGCGATGAGGTCGAGCGCCAGCGCCGTGTCCTCGTGCAGGACCTTGGCATAATAGGCCGTCTGCTCGCGCGTCGTGTAGGCGTTGAGCTGGCCGCCGACATTCTCGATCTCTTCGGAGATGCGGAAGGCGGAGCGCCGCTCGGTGCCCTTGAACAGCATGTGCTCGACGAGATGCGCCACGCCGTTGACGCTCGCGGACTCGTTGCGTGTGCCAACCCCGACCCAGCAGCCGAGCGAGACCGACTGCACGCCGGGCATCGTGTCGGTGGCGACGCGCAGCCCGTTCGGCAGCGTGGTCACGCGGATGCTCATGCGGCCTCCTTGGCGGCGCGGGCGCGGGCGACGACGAACTCCTGAACCGCCGCAACGTCGTTGGGCAGCTCCGACAGCCGCTCCTCCCGCTCGTAGAGGTCGGCGAGGCGCGGCGGCAGGACCGGGCGCCGGCCGGTGGCCGTCTCCACCGCGTCGGGGAACTTGGCGGGGTGGGCGGTCGCCATCACGACCACCGGCACCGACGGATCGACCAGGGCGGTCGCCGCGGAATGGATGCCGACGGCGGTGTGCGGATCGACCTGATAGCCGCCGGTCTTCTCCCAGACCTCCTTGATGACGTCCATGGTCCGGGCGTCGTCGGCGCGGCCCGCCGCGAAGATCGCGTGCGCCTCGGCCAGCTGCGCGTCGGTGACGGCGAATTTGCCCTCCGCGCGGAAGCCGTCCATGGCGGCCTGCACGGCAGCGCCGTCGCGGCCCAGCAGATCGAACAGCAGCCGCTCGAAGTTGGAGGAGATCTGGATGTCCATGCTGGGACTCAATGTGGGCACGACCGGAGCCGCCGACATGGTGCCGCTGGCAAAAAAGCGGGCCAGGATGTCGTTGGCGTTGGAGCCCACGACCAGCCGCTCCACCGGCAGCCCCATCGCCCGCGCGCCGTAGGCGGCGTAGACGTTGCCGAAATTGCCGGTGGGGACGGTGAAGGCCACCTTGCGGTCGGGCGCGCCCAGCGCCACCGCGGCGGCGAAGTAATAGACGATCTGGGCCATGATGCGCGCCCAGTTGATCGAGTTAACCGCCGACAGGCCCATCCTGTCGCGGAAGGCCATGTCGTTGAACAATGCCTTCACCAGATCCTGGCAGTCGTCGAAGGTGCCGTGCAGCGCGATGTTGTGCACGTTGTCCGACAGGACGCTGGTCATCTGGCGGCGCTGCACCTCCGACGTCCGGCCCTTCGGGTGCAGGATGAAGATGTCCACGTTCTGGCGGTCGCGGCACGCCTCGATGGCGGCGGAGCCGGTGTCGCCCGAGGTGGCGCCGACGATGGTCACCCGCTCGCCGCGCTTGGCCAGCACATGGTCGAACAGGCGGCCGAGCAGTTGCAGCGCCACGTCCTTGAAGGCCAGCGTCGGACCGTGGAACAGCTCCATCACCCAGGTGCGCTGGTCGAGCTGCACCAGCGGCACCACCGCGGCGTGATCGAAGCTGGCGTAGGCGTCCTTCACGATGGCGCGGAAATCGTCCTCGGCGATGGCGCCGCCCAGGAAGGGCAGCATCACGCGCACGGCGATCTCGCTGTAGGGAAGGCCGCGCATCGCGCGGATCTCGTCGGCCGAGAACTGTGGCCAGCTTTCCGGGACATAGAGGCCGCCGTCACGCGCGAGACCGGCCAGAAGGACTTCCTCGAAACCCAGGACCGGGGCCTGACCCCGCGTGCTGACGTACTTCAACGCACACTCTCCGACGCCTGAAGGTGGCCGACGCTGTGGCGGGCCGGCGACTCTTGTGGAACGGGCATAGTTAGCGCCCTCCCACACGCGGCGCAAGCGGCGGGTTCCGGGTGCGTTGCATTCCACCGTCCCTCTCCCGCCCCGGGAGAGGGACGGTGGAATGCTGTCCTCCGATCAGGCGCCGGTGTGGACGTCCAGCGGGTCGTGATGCAGCGCCGACGGATCGTGCGCGGCGTCGACCGGCGGAAGCTCCACCGTCTGGGCGGCGAGCGCGGCGTTCACCGAGGCGGCGGTGCTGTGATCCGCCGCCTGCGGCTGGGTCACCGTGTGGGACAGGACGTTGATGTCGCCTTCTCCCAGCGCCTGGGCCTTGGCCGGTGCCCAGGCGGCCTTGGCCGGGCTGCCGCCGCCGTCGAACAGGCCTTCCTTGATGGCGTTGTACTTGGTCTGGTCGACCGTCTGCCAATCGTCCTTCAGGATGCCGCCGGTGTCGCCCGAGTTCGGGTTCCACGACCAGTAGGTCCAGCTCGCCCCTTCCTTGCCGGCGCCGAGGTCGTTGGTGCCGTTGCCGTCGAGGTCGCCGTTCATGTAGTCGATCAGCTTGGCCATGTAGGCCTTGTCCTGGTCGGTCTCCAGCTTGCCGCCGAACTCGCCGACCAGCACGGGCGCCTTGTCCTCCTTCAGCAGCCAGCCCCAATTGTCGGTGTACTGGCCCGGCAGGTTGTTCGGGTAGTCGCTGGCCTTGAACCACTCCATCTCATGGATGGACGGGCCGTAGGAGTGGACCGAGTAGACCAGCTTGCCCGGATTGTCGAACTCGATCGGGCGGTCCTTGGCGCCGCGCAGGTTACCGCCCCACCACTCCCACTGGTTCTCGTGGATCTCGACGCCCTCGACCAGCAGCAGCCAATCCTTGTTGACGGACTGGATCTCGTTACCGATGCGCTCCGCGGCCCAGGCCCAATCGGTGGCCTTGTCGCCGCCGCCCCAGGTCGCCTGACCGTGCGGCTCGTTGTGCAGATCGGCACCGACCACCGTGTCGTTGCCCTTGTAGCGCTCGGCCAGCATCTTCCAGTTTTCGATCATCTTCGACTCCGGGTACTTGTCGTCGTACCACAGGCCGTTCTCGTTGGCCGACGCACCGTCGCTGGAACGATGGTGGTCGAGGATGACCTTCATGCCGATGCGCCCGGCGTAGTCGATCACCTTGTCCATGACCTCAAGCGGGGACTTGTTCGCGAGGTCGGGATTCTTGGAGGTGTCGATGCCCGTCGCCCGGTCGGCGTCCAGAGCCGCGTCGCTCCACGGCAGGCGGATGGTGTTGAAGCCCATCTCCTTCATCTGCTCCATCATCCCCCAGTACCCGCGCATGTCCATGCCGTTGGGGTTGAAGACGAAGCCCTCGCCGCCGAACCAGTTGACGCCCGTCAGCTTGACGTTCTGACCCGACGAATCGACGATCTGGTTGCCGTCCGTGTGCAGGAAGCCCTTGGCGATGCCCATTGTGCTCAGCCCTCGTTGCCATTCGCGTTGGGCCGGAAGCTGGCGGTTTATGGTTAACGAAATATTGCCAGGAATGTTGCTTAATTCCGGCAATCCAAGGCATGTGTGACCATGTCCGGAAGAGCGGATTTTGAAGACATTTGAGACAATGAAGGCGCGTCGAGTGCTTGCGCTGTTTTGAGGCTGTTTTTCGGATTGATTGCTTGATTGCGCGAGGCGCCGTGCTGGAACGAAGGAGGGTTACGGGTCAGCCTTTTGCGTTCTGCGGATTTTGGGTTTTCTTGCTGCCCAAAGAACGCGATTTGGCGACTTACTCGCCCCCACCCCGGCCCTCCCCCGCTAACGCAGGGGAGGGAGAAACGGTCCCCTCCCCTGCGTTAGCGGGGGAGGGTTAGGGAGGGGGCAAAGGCTCCGCTCAAGCCCCCAGATACCGGCGTTCCAGATGCCGTCGGAACACCGCCGCATCGAGCGGGCGCCCGGTGGCCGCCGTCAGCAGCTCGTCGCCGGACGCGTGCAGGCACCCTTTGCCGTGCACATTCGTCCCCAGCCACGCCACCAGCGGCCCGAGATCGCCGCGCGCCAGCGCCGGGCGGATGTCCGGATTTGCCGTCGCCGCGGCCTCGAACAGCTGAGCGGCGGTCATGGCGCCCAGCGTGTAGCTGGGGAAGTAGCCCCAGGCGCCGGACGGCCAGTGGATGTCCTGAAGGCAGCCCAGCCGGTCGTTCGGCGGCACCACCCCGACCAGTTCCCTCATGCCGTCGTTCCAGGCCCCTGGCAGGTCGGCCAGCGCCAGATCGCCGGCGATCAACGCCTTCTCCAGCCGGTAGCGCAGGATGATGTGCGCCGGATAGGTCACCTCGTCGGCGTCCACCCGGATGAAGCCGCGCTCCACCCGGCTGTAGAGGCGGCGCAGGTTGTCGGGCTCCCAGGCCGGGCCCGAGCCGCCGAACGCCTCCTGGGCGACCGGGGCCAGCCAGCACAGGAACTCCGGCGAGCGGCAGGCCTGCATCTCGACGATCAGCGACTGACTCTCATGCACCGCCATGCCGCGGGCCAGCCCGACCGGCTGGTTCAGCCAGTCGCGCGGACGGCCCTGTTCGTAGAGGGCGTGCCCCGTCTCGTGCATCACCCCCATCAGGGCCTTGGTGAAGTCGTCCTCGTCGTAGCGGGTGGTGATGCGCACGTCGCCGGTGGCGCCGCCGCAGAAGGGATGCAGCGACACGTCCAGCCGCCCGCGGGTGAAGTCGAAGCCCGCCGCGCGCATCAGCCGCTCGCCCAGCGCCTTCTGGTTGGCGACGGCGAAGGGCCCCACGGGCCGCAGCGGTGCCGGTTCGGCGGCCTGCCGGTCGAGGACGCGCCCGATCAGCTCCGGCAGGAAGCCGGCCAGCCCGGCGAACAGGGCGTCGATCCGCTCCGACCGCGCGCCGGGATCGTGCTCGTCCAGCATGGCGTCGTAAGGGGACAGGCCCATGGCCGCCGCCTTGGCCTCACCGCACTCGCGGACACGGCGCAGCACCTCCGACAGGCTGGGCAGCAGCTTGACGAAGTCGCTCTCCGCCCGCGCGGTGCGCCACGTCATCTCGCAGGCCGAGATCGCCTTGCTGGTCGCCTCGATCAGGTCGCCGGGAACGGCGGTGGCGTGGCGGTGGGTGCGCCGCATCTCCCGCAGGTTGGCCGCCTGCCAGTCGTCGAGCCCGCCCGCCGCCTCCGCCTCGGCCAGCCAGTCGGCCACACGGGGGTCGGTTTGCAGCTCGTGGGCCAGCACGGTCAGGGTGGCGGTCTGCTCGGCCCGCCCGTCGCTGGAGCCGTCGGGCATCATGGTCTGGCTGTCCCAGCTCAGGATGCCCAGGGCGTCGCCGATGGCGGCGATGCGGGCGAAACGGCGTTCCAGCTCCCGATAAGCAGCGGTCATGAAGCGCAACTCCTAGGATGCCGGACCGGTCCTCCGGCGTTGGGACAGCACATAGACGACGATCAGCGTCGCGGCGAGGCTATACCAGGTGAACGCGTATTGCCTATGGTTGTTGGGCAGCTCGACCAAGGGCTGAATCCCGTTCAGCGGTGCGTTGCCGCGCCCCGGATCGGGGGTGGCCTCCACCGCCAGCGGGGCGACCGTCTCCAGCCCGGCGGAGGCCGCCATGGCCGGCGGGTCCAGCCGCATCCAGGACTCCGCCCCCGGCCGGTTGCCCGGTTGGAGCCAGCCGGCGGGTTGCGGCAGGCGGACCAGACCGGTGACGGTCACCGGCCCCTCCACCCGGCTCTCCGGACGGCTGGCGGGGGCGCGCTTGTCCATGGGCAGGAAGCCGCGGTTGACCAGCACCACACCGCCGCCGTCCGCCGCCGGGCGCTGCAGCGGGGTCAGCAATTCGTAGCCCGCCTGCCCCTGCCGGGGCCGGGCCACCAGCAGCATCTCCTTGTCGTTCAGGAAGCGCCCAGCGACGGTCACCGGACGGAACTCCAGCGCCTCCGGATCGGCGATGGTGGTGGGCAGCGGGATGGGGGCGGCGTGCAGCCGTTGCTCCACCCGGCGGACCAGATCCTCCTTCCATTCCAGCCGCTGCATCTGCCACGTGCCAAGCCCCAGCATGACCAGAACGGCGGGCACGGTGATGAGCGTCGCCCACAGCGAGGGGCGGAAGCGGCGGGGCTCGGCGGCGGTCATGGTCACTCGTCCGGATCCTCCAGCTCGTTGCGGCGGTGGCGGTACTGGAGCGCCACCACATAGGCCTTGGCCGGGCGCAGCATGCCGAGCGCCAGCCCGAGCACGACGATGCTCCAGACGACGGCGTGCAGCCACAGTGGCCAGTCCACCGACATCGACACCCACAGCGCCACCGGCACGACCAGGAAACCCAGGATGAAGATCAGGAAAACCGCCGGCCCGTCGCCGCTGTCCTGCCGGGCGAGGTTCAGGTTGCACACCGAACAGCGCTCGTTGACGGTCAGGTAGCCGTGGAACAGCTTGCCCCGTCCACAGCGCGGGCAGGCGCAACGCAGGCCGGCGGTCAGGGGCGATGGGCTGGTGTAGTACGTGCTCAAATCATTCGCCTCCCTCCAGGAACGGGAAGCCCCTCTCCCCGGTGGAGGAGAAGGGCTTCGCAAGGCGACAGGGGGGGATCGATCAGTGGCCGCTGGCGGCGCCCAGCGACCCCCACCAGTAGATCGACACGAACAGGAACAGCCAGACCACGTCCACGAAGTGCCAGTACCAAGCCGCCGCCTCGAAGCCGAAATGGCTCCGCGGGGTGAAGTGGCCCTTCATGGTGCGGAACCAGCAGACCGCCAGGAAGATGGTCCCGATGATGACGTGGAAGCCGTGGAAACCGGTCGCCATGTAGAAGGTCGACGGGTAGATGCCCTGCTTGAAGCCGAAGGCGGCGTGGGCGTATTCCCAGCCCTGGAAGAAGGTGAACATCACCCCCAGCAGGACGGTCAGGCCCAGCGCGCGCGACGCCTCCTTGTTGCGGCCCTCGAGGATGGCGTGGTGCGCCCAAGTGACGGTGACGCCCGACAGCAGCAGGATCAGCGTCATCATCAGCGGCAGGTGGAAGGTCTCCAGCACCGTGATGTTCGGCGGCGGCCAGACGCCGTGCGGGTTCTCGGCGAACACCTTCGGGTAGAGCGCCGCGTCGTAGAAGGCCCAGAAGAAGGCGGCGAAGAACATCACCTCCGAGGCGATGAACAGCGCCATGCCGTAGCGCAGGCCGATCTTCACCACCGGGGTGTGCGCCTTCTCGCGCACCGCCTCCTTGATGACGTCGCGCCACCAGCCGAACATCACGCCCAGGATGGACACAAAGCCGAGGGCGGCCAGCAGCCAGCCGCCGCCGTGCATGTAGATGACCATGCCCGTCGCGAACAGACCGGCGGCGAAGGCGCCCAGCAGAGGCCACGGGCTCGGCTTCACCAGATGGTAGGGATGCGGGATGCCGGCACCCTCGCCCGCGCCGTGCGCGGAGGCTGGGGGATGCGGCATGTGCGCGTGCGTGATGTCGGCCATCGTCTCTTTCCAACCCCGGTTTGTTTCGCCCGATTTCTTCGTTCAGACTGTCTCTTTTTTAGATCTGTCTTCAGTTCGCCGCGGTCCCGGTGCCTTTCGCACCCGCGGCCTGCGTCGCGTGCTGCGCCAGCACCTGGGTCTCGTCCTTGGCGCGGAAGAAGGTGTAGGACAGGGTGATGGTGGTCACGTCCTCCATCGCCGGATCGTCGGCCAGGGCCGGATCGACGAAGAAGGCCACCGGCATGTCCACCGACTGACCGGGCTCCAGCACCTGCTCGGTGAAGCAGAAGCACTCGATCTTGTTGAAGTACTTGCCGACCTTGTCCGGCGTGACGTTGTAGAGCGCGGTGCCCACGGTGGGCCGGTCGACCCGGTTGGCGGCCTGATAGGCGGCCAACCCCATCTCGCCCAGCTTCACCGTCAGCTCCTTCTGCTCCGGCTTGAAGCGCCAGGGCAGCGACTGGTTCACGTCGGCGTTGAAGCGGACCTTGATGACGCGGTCGACCTGCCGCGCCGGCGCGGCGTCGGCCCGCTGGGTGGTGCCGCCAAAGCCGGTCACCTGACAGAACAGCGCGTAGAGCGGCACCGAGGCGTAGGCCAGCCCGACCATCCCGAAGACGAGGCCGAGCAGCCCGGCCATGAACAGGCGGTTCTTCCGCCGGAGCCCCTTGTCGCTTTCAGGCCGGTCGCTCATGGCGCCGCGTCCTCCCCTGCCGTTTGTCCGCTCAACGTTCCGTGGTCAGTGCCCGCCCATCCGCACCAGCGTGATGACGTAGAACATCACCACCAGCCCGATCAGCGCGGCCAGAACCGCGTAGTTGCGCCCGCGCAGCCGCTTGCGGCGTTCCTCGTATGATTCATCCATGATCGTCATGCCCCGCCTCCGGTCGTCAGGATTCCGGTCACCAGATGCTCGCCCATCAGCAGGGCGAACAGCAGGAACAGGTAGAGGATCGAGAAGCCGAACATCCGCTTGGCCGGCTTGTCGTCGGTGGCGCGCAGCACGCGGACCGCACACAGCACGAAGAAGGCGCCCAGCAGGCTCGACCCGATCAGATAGGTGAGGCCGCCGATGCCCAGGAAGTACGGCGCCACGGCGACCGGCAGCAGGACCAGCGTGTAGGCCAGCATCTGCCGCTTGGTGGCGTCCGGGCCCGCGACCACCGGCATCATCGGCACCCCGGCGCGCGTGTAGTCGCCGTTGCGGAACAGCGCCAGCGCCCAGAAGTGCGGCGGCGTCCACAGGAAGATCAGCAGGAACAGCAGGATGGAGGGCAACTCCACACCGCCCGTTACCGCCGCCCAGCCGATCATCGGCGGGAAGGCGCCGGCGGCCCCGCCGATCACGATGTTCTGCGGCGTCCGCCGCTTCAGCCACATGGTGTAGATGAAGACGTAGAAGCCGATGGTCATCGCCAGCAGCGCCGACGCCGCCCAGTTGACCGCCAGCCCCATCACCACGACCGACGCCGCGGCCAGGATCACCCCGAAGGCCAGCGCGTTCTCCGGCTCCACCCGCCCCGACGGGATCGGGCGGCGGACGGTGCGCGACATCACCGCGTCGATGTCGCGGTCGTACCACATGTTGATGGCGCCCGAGGCTCCGGCTCCGACCGCGATGCACAGCACCGCCACCGCCGCCAGCACGGGGTGGATGTGCCCGGGCGCCAGCACGATGCCGGCCAGCCCGGTGAACACCACGAGCGACATCACCCGCGGCTTCAGCAGTTCGATGTAGTCACCCGGCGTCGATCCGGAGACCGGACCTGTCGAGACCCGTTCAATGCTCAGGTCCGTCATACTTCACTATCCTCCGGCCGGAGAGAGCTTCCCGGCTCCCCCGGCGTCATGGTCACAACCGATGGTCACTTCACCTGCGGCAGCGTCTCGAAGGCGTGGAACGGCGGGGGCGAACTCACGGTCCACTCCAGCGTGCCGGCCTGCGGCCCCCAATAGGCGGCCTCGACCTTCTCGCCGCTGCGCAGGGTCTTGTACGCGATCCACACGAAGAGAAGCGTGGACGCAAAGGAGAGATACGCCCCGAACGAGGAGATCATGTTCCAGCCCCAATAGGCGTCCGGATAGTCCGGGATGCGGCGCGGCATGCCGGCCAGACCCAGGAAATGCTGCGGGAAGAAGACCAGGTTCACGCCGATGAAGGTCGTCCAGAAGTGAACCTTGCCCCAGAACTCCGGATACTGGCGCCCCGACATCTTGCCGATCCAGTAGTACCAGCCGGCGAAGATCGAGAAGACCGCGCCCAGCGACAGCACGTAGTGGAAGTGGGCGACCACGTAGTAGGTGTCGTGCAGCACGATGTCCATGCCGCCGTTGGCCAGCACCACGCCGGTCACGCCGCCGACGGTGAACAGGAAGATGAAGCCGAGCGCCCACAGCATCGGCACCTTGAACTCGATCGACCCGCCCCACATGGTGGCGATCCAAGAGAAGATCTTCACGCCCGTCGGCACCGCGATGATCATCGTGGCGGCGGTGAAGTAGGCCTTGGTGTCGACGTCCAGGCCCACCGTGTACATGTGATGCGCCCACACCACGAAGCCGACCACGCCGATGGCGACCATCGCGTAGGCCATGCCCAGGTAGCCGAAGACCGGCTTGTGCGAGAAGGTCGAGACGATGTGGCTGATGATGCCGAAGGCCGGCAGGATCATGATGTAGACTTCGGGGTGACCGAAGAACCAGAACAGGTGCTGGAACAGGATCGGGTCGCCGCCGCCCTCCGGGTTGAAGAAGCTGGTGCCGAAGTTGCGGTCGGTCAGCAGCATGGTGATGGCGCCGCCCAGGACCGGCACGGCCAGCAGCAGCAGGAAGGCGGTCACCAGCATCGCCCAGACGAACAGCGGCATCTTGTGCAGCGTCATGCCCGGCGCGCGCATGTTGAAGATGGTGGTGATGAAGTTCACGGCACCCAGGATCGACGAGGCACCGGCGAGGTGAAGGGCGAAGATCGCCATGTCCACCGACGGCCCGCTGTGGCCCAGCGGCGAGGACAGCGGCGGGTAGATCGTCCAGCCGGTGCCGGCACCCTGCCCCACGAAGGCGGAGCCCAGCAGCAGCAGGAAGGCCGGGACGATCAGCCAGAAGCTGATGTTGTTCAGCCGCGGGAAGGCCATGTCGGGCGCGCCGATCATCAGCGGCACGAACCAGTTGCCGAAGCCGCCGATCAGCGCCGGCATCACCACGAAGAACACCATGATCAGGCCGTGCGCGGTGATCAGCACGTTCCAGACCTGCCCGTCGCTGACGAACTGCAGGCCCGGCGCCTGGAGCTCCAAGCGCATGATGACCGAAAACAACCCGCCGATCAGCCCGGCGATCACCGAGAAGATCAGGTAGAGCGTTCCGATGTCCTTGTGGTTCGTGGAGAAGAACCAACGCTCGACGAAGCCCGGCATGTGGTGGTCATGGTCATGCCCGTGGCCGTGTCCCTGCGCTTCCCCCGGATTGGCGTTTGCCATGTCTCTAACCCTCGCGTCGGCGGAATGATTTTTCTTTGAGGTGCCGCTGCATCCAAAGCATGAGGCTTACTGGACGGCCCCGGCGGACGGCATCTGGGCAACGTCACGCTTGGTGTCGGGGGTCCCGTAAGCGGTCTTGGCCTTCTCGACCCACTGGTTGAAGGCCTCCTTCGACACGGCCTCGACCGCGATCGGCATGAAGGCGTGGTTGACGCCGCAGATCTCGGAGCACTGGCCGTAATAGACGCCTTCCTTCTCGATCCGCAGCCACGTCTCGTTGGCGCGGCCCGGCACGGCGTCCTTCTTCACGCCGAAGCTCGGCACCGCCCAGGAATGGATGACGTCGCCCGCGGTGACCAGCACGCGCACGGTCGTACCGACCGGCAGGATCACGCGGTTGTCGACCTCCAGCAGGCGCTTCTGGCCGGGCTTCAGCTCCGAATCCTGGATCATGTAGCTGGAGAAGGCGATGTTGCCGTGGTCGGGATACTCATAGTCCCAAAACCACTGCCGTCCCGTGACCTTGATGGTCATCTCCGCCTCCGGCACCCGCTCGGCCTGATAGAGCAGCTTGAAGGACGGCACGGCGATGACGATCAGGATGATGACCGGAATGACCGTCCAGGCGATCTCCAGCACCGTGTGGTGCGAGGTGGTGGACGGCACGGCGTTCTTCTTGGCGTTGAAGCGCAGCGCCACCCAGCCCAGCAGCCCCGCCACGAAAATGACGATGGCGACGATGATCACCGTCAGCAGGTCGTGGAACGAGTCCATGGCGTGCTTGACCGGGGTGGCCGCCTCCTGAAGCCCCAATTGCCAGGGGTGGGGTTCGGCGGCGGAACCGGTCGCGGCAAATCCACACAAAGATGTCAGCGCCGCCAGAACGGCAGCGTTCAGGGTCTGCGTCTTCATCCCCACCCTCTTCGTTGCCCGCCGCCCACGGTCGCGGACGGCGGTCGTCCCTTCCCGCCGGACCCGCCTTCGCCCCTGTTTCCCTGGTGCGTTCCACCCCTGTCGGGCGGTTGCGCGTCCGGGCGTTGCGACGGTGCCGGTCTATGCAGGGATCGTGCCGTTTGTGGGCGGCACGGTCCCCGCAGCGCGAGCTTAACCCTGCACTGCGCTTGGGTACAAGTCAGGCGTCCCTACACGAAGGACATAGGCGCAATGCCGGTTTCAAGCCCGCATCAGAACAGAAGTTGAGCTTCCGTATCGGCTTCGCACTGCGACAAGCTGTCGCAGTTTGATGGTATAGCGAATTGTCTCGGAAAATCAAGTTTTTAGGCTTGCACGTCCTTGGTGTGGGACGCAAGCGACCTTGCGCGGACGGCGCCATCCGGCCACCGTTTGCGCTGCGGTAACCCACCACCGTGTTAGAACGGAAAAGCTCCGGGGCCGTCAGTGGCCGCTGGTGATGACCTTGCGGATTCGGCGCACGCCGGACCAGACAAAGGCGATAACGATGGGAATCATCAGCCCGACGAGCAGGTCGGGATCGACCTTCATCCCGAGTCCCTTCACGCCCTTTGCCGCGTAGCCGACGATGCCGACAAGGTAATAGCTGATCGCCACCACCGACAGCCCCTCCACCGTCTCCTGCAGGCGGAGCTGAAGCTGCGCCCGCTTGTCCATGGAGAGGAGAAGCTCGGCGTTCTGCCCCTCCACGGCGATCTCGACGCGGGTGCGCAGCAGGTCGCTGGCGCGGGCCACGCGCTGGGACAGCGCCTGCAGGCGCGATTCCACCGCCTCGCAGGTGCGGATCGCCGGGGCGAGGCGGCGGTCCATGAATTCGCCCACCGTAGGCAGCCCCTCGATGCGGATCTCGCGCAGCTCGACGATGCGCTTTTCCACAAGGTTGTAGTAGGCCCGCGCGGCGCCGAAGCGGTAGGCGGTCTCCGCGGCGATCTGCTCGGTCTGGGCGGCCAGCAGGGTCAGCCGGTCGAGCAGCTCCCGCTCGTCGTCCAGGCCGCGCAGGGTGGCGATGCGGGTGGTCAGGTCGGCCAGATCGGCCTCGATCGGGCCGATGCGCGGCAGCACGCCGCGCGCCACCGGCAGCGCCAGCAACGCCATCACCCGGTAGGTCTCGATCTCCAGCAGGCGCTGCACGACGCGGCCCGCCTGGTTGGAGGTCATCGCGTGGTCGGCGATCAAAATGCGCGAGAAGCCGTCGCCATGGATGCGGAAGTCGGTCCAGGCCGTCGCCGCCCGCCCGGAGATCCGCGTCCCGATGTAGCTCGGCGAGCCGAACATCGCCGCCAGCATGTTGGCCGACGGCTCCGGCGATTCGGCGTCGAGCACGGCGACATGGACGCCGACCATCAGCTCGCCCGGCAGCCCGGCCAGCCATTCCTTGGGCACCGCGTTCAGCGCCGGTTCCAGGAAGGGGTCGACCAGCACACCCGCCGGGGCGGCGGCGTTGGGGCGGAAGATGGTCCAGGTGGAGAATTCGGTGTGCCGCTCCCACTTCAGGCGGAAGCTGCCGAAGGAGCCGCTGTAATGGGTGGCCCCGGCGGGCGGGCGCGGCACGCCGGCCCAGTCGCACAGCTTCTCCAGATGCAGCCGGTCGGCCTCCGACGCGCCTTCCCCCGACAGCATCGCCAGCATGGTGGCGCGCACCGGGGTCGACAGAACCTCCGGCGGACGGGTGTGCACCTCGTTGGTCAGGGTCACCCGCAGGGCGTGGTTCTTCAGGGGGTGAGCCAGGGAGCGGCCGGCGTCCCCGTTGCCGGTGCGGCCCATCGCCAGCGCGTCGTCGGTCATCGCGGCCATTCCCCTTCCAAGCCCCTTCCACCCATGGACGACGAGCCTTGCCGGATGGGCCGCCCGTCGCCACACTATATGTCTGATCTTAGACCACATCGCGGGTGCGGGTGCGAGAGCGCCGGTGCCGCATCGTTGTCCTACGATAGACCGATACCCCGGAGTCCCCATGAGCGCGCTTGCCGTCACCGACGATCTGTTCTTCAACCGCGCCGGCCTGGACCGTTCCCGTGTCGAGGGGGTGGTGGCCGACGCGCTGCGGGGGGCGGACGACGGCGAACTGTATCTGGAATATTCGCAGAGCGAATCGCTGGGCTGGGACGACGGCAAGCTGAAGGCGGCCAGCTTCGACACCACCCAGGGCTTCGGCCTGCGCGCCATCGCCGACGAGGCGACCGGCTTCGCCCACGCCTCCAGCCTGTCCGAGGACGCCATCCGCCGCGCCGCCGCGACGGTGCGCGCCGTCCAGGCCGGGCACGCCGGCACCTTCGCCGAGCCGCCCGCCGGCACCAACCGCGCGCTCTACATTCCCGACAACCCCCTGCCCCTGGTTCCCTTCGAGGCGAAGGTGAAGCTGCTGGCGGAGATCGATGCTTACGCCCGCGCCAAGGACCCGCGGGTGCGGCAGGTTTCCTGCTCGATCAGCGGCGAGTGGCAGGCGGTGCAGATCATCCGCGCCGACGGCGTGCGCGTCGCCGACCTGCGCCCGCTGGTCCGGCTGAACGTCTCCGTCGTGGTCGCCGAGGGCGACCGCATGGAGACGGGCGGCCACGGCGGCGGCGGGCGCGTCACCTACGAGCACTACATGCAGCCGGAGACGTGGCGGGCCTTCGTCGACGAGGCGCTGCGCTCCGCGCTGGTCAACCTGTCCTCCGTTCCCGCCCCGGCGGGCGAGATGACCGTCGTTCTCGGCAACGGCTGGCCCGGCATCCTGCTGCACGAGGCCATCGGCCACGGGCTGGAGGGCGACTTCAACCGCAAGAAGACCTCGGCCTTCGCCGGGCTGATGGGCCAGCGCATCGCCGCGCCCGGCGTCACCATCGTGGACGACGGCACCATCGAGAACAGCCGCGGCTCGATCACCGTGGACGACGAGGGCACCCCCGGCCAGTGCACCACGCTGATCGAGGACGGCATCCTGGTCGGCTACATGCAGGACCGCATGAACGCCCGGCTGATGGGGATGCGCCCGACCGGCAACGGGCGCCGCCAGAGCTTCGCCTGCCACCCCATGCCGCGCATGACCAACACCGTGATGCGCCCCGGCGCCTATGAGCCTGAGGAGATCATCAAGTCGGTCAAGAAGGGTCTCTACGCCAAGAACTTCGGCGGCGGGCAGGTGGACATCACCAGCGGCAAGTTCGTCTTCTCCGCCAACGAGGCCTATCTGATCGAGGACGGCAAGCTCGGCCCGGCGGTGAAGGGCGCCACCCTGATCGGCAACGGCCCGGACAGCCTGACCCGTGTGTCGATGATCGGCAACGACACCAAGCTCGACCCCGGCGTCGGCACCTGCGGCAAGGACGGCCAGGGCGTTCCCGTGGGCGTCGGACAGCCGACCCTGCGCCTGGACGGCCTGACCGTGGGCGGAACGGCGGCCTGATCGCCGCCACCGCTTCCCTTTCCTGCATCGGAGGTTCCGCCCGTGTCATCCCTCGCGCTGGTTTCGACCTTCTGCCCCGACCGCGTCGGCCTCGTCTCCGCGGTCACCGGCCATCTGTTCGGGCTGGGGGCCAACCTGCGCGACGCGACCTTCGCGGTGATGGGGTCCGGGGCGGAATTCTCGGCGGTCTGCGAACTGCCGGACGGCGTCCCGGTCGAAGAGGTGCAGGAGGGGCTGGCGAGCCTGCCCGAGCTGGCCGGCGCGCAGATCAAGGTCACGCCCTTCGACTTCGATCCCAACCCCGGCCCGCTCGCCCGCATCACCCACCGCGTGGAGGTGTCGGGCGGCGACCAGCCCGGCCTGATCGCCCGTCTGTCGGAAATTTTCACCCAGTTCGAAGCCAACATCGTCCGCCTCGACGCCCAGACCCTGCCGGAGCGGGAAGGCGGGCGCTATACCATCCGCTTCGCCGTCTCGATCCCGCCGGAGCGTTCCGGCACCTGCCTGTCCGCGGTCGCCAACACCGCGGAGACGATGGGCCTGACCTGCACCGCCGAACCGCTCTGACCCCTCTCCCGCCCCGGGAGAGGGAGGGGCCCGCCGCGAAGCGGTGGGAGGGTGAGGGTACCGTCAAGAAGCAACGCCTAAATCCTTGCAGGCCCCTCACCCGGCCCTTCGGGCCATCCTCTCCGGGGCGGCAGAGGGTTTCTGGTTGCATTCATACGCATGAAAATGCCATGGATCGGGAACCTTCCCGATTATTTCTACTGTGGCGTGAATCGCGTTCTCCTTGTCCTGGCGCTGTCCTTTGCCGCCCTGCCCGCTCGGGCGGAGGGGCTTGAGGCGACCCTGTCCGACTGGGGAGCCGTTGGGCTGCTTCAGACACCAACCGCGCGCGGCATGCCGGACGGCACCCTCACCGCGGGGTTGACCGCTCTCGGTGGCCTGCATCGGCATGTCTTCGCCGGAGCGCAGCTCCTTCCCGGCCTTGAGATTACCCTCCGCGACAGCACTTACCCAAGCTGGCACGGCCTCAGCGAGCCAGGGGTGGACGCCAAGCTGCGCCTGGTGCACGAGGGGCCGTGGTGGCCGGCGCTGGCGGTCGGCGGGCGCGACGTCACCGGCAGCGGGTTGGACCTGCCGGGCAAGGGCCGCTTCGCGGGGGAATATCTGGTCGCCTCGCGGCGCTGGTGGCACGTGGATCTCAGCCTGGGCATTGGCTGGGGCGGGCTCGGCGATTATGGACACTTTCGCAACCCGCTGCGCTTCCTTGGCGGGCGTTTCAAGCGTGACCGCGACCCGGCGAAGGTGTCGTCCCGCGGGCCCGAGGCATGGTTCACCGGGGAACGCGCCGCCCTGTTCGGCGGGCTCGAATGGCACACGCCGCTGGAGGGGCTCAGCGCCAAGCTGGAGTACAGCGCCGACGGCTTTCGCGCCCAGCAGCAGGACGACCCGACCTTCCGGCCCGGCCTGCCGCTGAACGCGGGCTTGACCTATCGGCCCTGGCGCTGGCTGGAACTGGGCGCCGGGGTCGAGCAGGGATCGCGAGCCATGCTGCGCCTCGCCGCCCGCTTCGACCCGCGGGAGGACACCGACACCACCCCGCGCACGCCGCCGCCCATGGTCGGCGCCCGCCCGGCCGCGCCGGACGCCGCCCTGCCCGCCCCGGACATCGCAGCTCTGGCCCGGCTACACCGGCTGCCCGCCCGCGCCGCGCGGATCGATAAAGACATCGCCACCCTGTGGCTGGACCCGGCGGGCGCCGGCACCGCCCCGCTGGCGCAGGAGGTGGGGCGCGCCGCCCGCCTGCTGGCCGACGGCGCACCGCCGGAGGTCGAATGGCTGACCGTCGTCACCGGCACTGCCGGGCTGGATGGCACCGCCGTCACTCTGTCGCGCCGCGCCGTGGAGCAGGCAGCCGATCACCGCGGCAGCCCCGAGGAAATCTGGCGGACAGCCCGCATCGACCGCTCCGCCGGTCCTCCGCCGGACTGGCCGGCGCGGTTGACCCTGGCCGTCGTTCCTACCGTGGAAGCCAGCCTGTTCGAGCAGAGCGCTCCGCTGGTGCAGCGGACCTATGGCGACGCGGTGCTGACGGCGGAACCGCTGCCCGGGCTGGTTCTCAGCGGCGGACTGCGGGTGAACGTCAGCCACAACCTCCACCTTCTCGACACCAACGCCATTCCGGCGGCGGAGCCGGTGCGCAGCGACCTGCCGCGCTACGCCGACCGGAGCGCCGCGGTCGAGCGGCTGTACGCCGCGTGGCTGGCCGCCCCCTCCGGGAACTGGAGCACGCGCCTGTCCATCGGCCATTTCGAGGAGATGTTCGGCGGTGTGGGAGCCGAGTCGCTGTACCGCCCTCCGACGGCGCGCTGGGCGCTCGGGCTCGACCTCAACCGCGTCTGGAAGCGTCCGCCCGACGACGCGTTGCGCCTTGCCCCGGAAAGCGGACGGAACACCGGACACGCCAGCGTCTATTGGGAAGCGCCGGGGGCCGCCACCACGGGCGTGCTGCGGCTGGGCCGCTATCTCGGCGGGGATTGGGGCGGCACGGTCGAATTGATGCGCGCCTTCGACGGCGGCATCCGCCTGTCCGCCCAGATCACCTGGACCGAGGGTCCGGAGGGCGCGCAGAGCCGCTACGGCGGGCGGTTGGAGCAGGGCATCGCGCTGACGGTGCCTTTCAGCCCCGGCGGCTCCTGGCCGCCGGACGGGCGGTTGGCGACCGCGGTGCGCACCCTTGGACGCGACGCGGGGCAACGGCTGCGCCAGCCATTGCCCCTGTACGACGCGTCGGTCGCGGCGGGTTACGGTCGCCTGACCGGATCATGGCCGCGGCTGATGGACTGAGCCGCGGCGGACCGGCGATCAACGCATTTCGGAGATCGTGCCGGTGTTGGTGTCGAGAAGCACGGTGCTCCAGGTGCCGTTGGCCGACTGGGCCTCAGCCACGTAGTTCTCGCCCTGCTTGCGGAAATCACGGACGGAGGTGAAGCCGGCGGCGCTGAGGTAGTTCAGCAGCGAGGTCTGCATCAGCTCCTTGCGGTTCTGGCCGCGCTCGGCGCGCTGGGCGGTGTTCGGGTCGACGTTCATGATGACCTGCCGGTTGCCCTGCATGGTGTTGGGCATGGTGCCGGTGGCCGACCCGGTGGTCCCCATCGCGCCGCTGTTCGGCATGCTGTTGTTCATGGTCCCGGTCGAACCGTAGGTGCCGGGCGCCCCATAGGTGCCGGTGCTGCCATAGGTGCCCGCGGTTCCGGCTCCGACGGTGGATTCGGCGCTGCCGCTGGTCACGCGGTCGGGCATGCGGCCGTCGGGCATCCGGTTCTGGGTCTGATTGCTCCAGGGATCGGTCCGCTCGCCGGGCAGGCTTTCCACCTGCGGGCTGTTGGTCGGCAGGCCCGACGGGCTGGAACGCTCGTAGGGAACCTGCGGCTCATTGTTCGGATAGGTCTGGGCCATCGCAGCAGGAGCGGCCGCCAGGGTCGCGGCAAGAACGGCGAGGGATAGTTTGGCGTTCATGGCATCCTCTTCTCTCGACAGGGCGTCTCGCACCGGCGGAGCGGTGCTGCGCCTTTTCGCCCGCCCGGCCGGAACCAAGCAGGCTGGCGACCCCGACAACAGCGCTCATCGGCGGTTGTTGCGGTCAAGCCAGCGGTATCGGGAAGACCCCCCTCCTTTTGGAACCGACCCTACCCAAAAAAAGCTCTTTACTGGAGCGGGGCCTGGGAACCTTTCGCAGCGGCGCCGTGTTCTGCACAGTACTGACACGCTCTTCACAGAGTATGACACTCAACAGACTGCGCGCCGGACGAGCTGCAATGCGCTTCGGACCGAGCGAGGGAGGTTAGGATGCTCTATTGGGCACTTGTTTTCTTCGTGATCGCGCTGATCGCCGGCGCACTCGGTTTCGGCGGGATTGCGTCGGCCTCTTCGGGCATTGCGCAAATCCTGTTCTTCCTTTTCCTGATCCTGTTCGCAGCGAGTTTGATTCTGGGCCTGGTCAGGCGCCGCTAGACCCAGCACCCGCCCGGAACCGTCCGGGCGGGCGTTTCCCGCAGCGCGCCCTTGCTTGGCCGTTCCCGTTTCGGAAGGCCAGGCTCGCGAGTACCCCGAAAGCCTCTCGATGTTAGCCTCGCACCTGACCGGCAACGCCCCATCCGGAGCGTTGCCGGTTTCTCTGTGCGCCCGGCATGAGCGGTGAGGGAGTTCGGACGGATCAGTCCTCGTCGGTCGGGCTGTGCCCTTCCATGAGCTGGCGCAGGGCGCGCCGTCCGCGCGACAGGCGCGACTTCACGGTGCCGATGGAGATGCCGAGAATGTCGGCGGCCTCGCCGTAGGAAATGCCCTCCAGGCCGATCAGCAGGACCACCTCCCGCTGCTCGGTCGGCAACAGGCCGAGGGCGCGCTTAAGGTCGCGCAACTCCAGCCGGACGAACTGCCCGCCATGGGCGGCGCCGATCGCCGCCTGCCCTTCCCCGTCGATGTCCACGACGGCCTGCCGGCGACGGATGCCGTTGATGTGCAGGTTGCGCAGGATGGTGAAGAGCCAGGCGCGCAGATTGCTGCCGGGCCGCCAGAGATGCAGGCGCGACAAAGCGCGCTCCAGGCATTCCTGGACGAGGTCGTCGGCCAGCGTGGCGTCCCGGACCATGGCGCGGGCGAAACGACGCAAACGGGGAATCTCCGCCTCGATCTGCGCGATGATCGCCGGATCGGGGGGCGCCAACGGTGCCGAAGGTGTTTCCGCCGCGTCTTCGACGGCCGGATCGTCGGCTTCGACGCCATCCTCGGCTTCGACCGCAACGTTCAACTCGTCCTCGTCCGCACGGCGGCTTCCCATCACCGGCTTGAGGGCGACGGGGTCAAGCGGCGCGGGGCTGCTTGCCGGACGGCGCAAGGAACTCGCGACGTGGTTCGCCATCGGTGGAACGCTGCCTCCCTGTGTACCGAAAGATGTCCCGATCGATCCGGGCGGGTCTGAAAACGCCCGAACCATCGCTCCGGCCCCCGCCTTGCGCCGAATGCGCACGGGGCATAACCGGATTCTCCAACGACAATCGTCGGTCCATCAGTACGTAATGGGCCACCACAGGGGCTGCCAGTTGGGAAAAAGGCTAAGCCCCTTAACAATTTGGCGAGATTACCCCTAAATGCCATGAATCGTCCGATTGCTCCCGTAGCATTCGGTCGGGGATGCGGTATCGTCTCCGGACATACGGGAGGCTTCATGACTTTGCTCAAAAGGAAAAGGCCGGCTGGCTTTCACCAACCGACCTCGAATCTCCTTTGCGGGACAGCCATGTCTATGGCCAACGATGAATTCGCTCATTCATCAATCCGCAGGTCCGCTGACAGCGGTTCTTCTTCTCTGTATAGGCGGCGTTTCCGTCCCTTGGCGGAAGTCTTATTTCATTGTGTTCCGCTTCCTCTGTTGGCCGGAACCATATCGCATTACATCTTTCGCGGACAGCCGGACGTTGGCGCTAGCGCAGCAATCTTCCCGCATACGCCGAAAGACCGGACGGCCTCACCAATCGGCAAAAGGCGCGTCAAGACGGCGAAAAGCGCGGCGGCTCTGGCCGCCGGCGGGCTGATCGCGTCCTTTCTGACGGCGCTGCCGGCCACGGCCCAGGACACATCGGTCCAGGACAAATCGGTCCAGGACAAATCGGTCCAGACGGCGGCGGCCCAGCCACCGGCCTTCCAAAGTTCGACCGAGCGCACGATCCGCGCGCTGGAGGCCCTCGCCGGCAAGGGCAGCGCCCGCGCCCAGTACGAGCTGGCCATGCGCTACGAGGTCGGCAAAGGCGTGAACCGGGACGAGCGGATGGCCCTTTCCCTCTATTGCCGGGCGGCCCGCCAGGACTACGCCGAAGCGGCCTACCGCGCCGGGCGCATGCACATGGCCGGGCGTGGCGCGGTGTCGAAGGACGAGGAACTCGGCCGCTCCTGGCTGCGCCGCGCCGCCCAACTGGGCAACCAGGACGCGGCGCAGATTGTCAAAGCCAGCGTCACAAGCAAGGGCGCGGCGGGCAAGGCGCCCGACCGCTGCGAACCGCCCAGCGTGCGCTGGGGCGTGATCCGCATGCCGCCCAAGGAAATCCGCGCCATGGTCACCAAGATGGCCCCCAGCTACGGGCTCGACCCGGATCTGGTGCTGGCGGTGATCGCCGTGGAGTCCGGCTATCGCGTGGATGTGGTGTCGGAAAAGAACGCCATGGGGTTGATGCAGCTCATTCCAGAGACGGCGGAGCGCTTCGGCGTGACAAAGCCCTTCGACCCCGAGCAGAACCTGCGCGGCGGCATGAAGTATCTGCGCTGGCTGCTGGCCTATTTCGACGGCAACGTGACGCTGGCTCTGGCCGGCTACAACGCGGGCGAAGGGGCCGTGCTCCAATACAAGGGCGTCCCGCCCTACCGCGAGACGCAGGATTACGTGGTCAAGGTCCACAGCGTCTACCCGCGCCGGGTCCATCCCCACGATCCCGGCGTGGTGCGCTCCGCCGGCCTGCCGGCCGCGAAGCAGGAGGAGGTCGCCGAACTGAGCGTCTCCCGCTCCGGCGGCACTTCGAAACGCTGACGCCGACCGTCTTCCGCACTCAATTCGGCGGCCCCGCCCGGCGATTTCCCGTATGATCGGGCATCGCCGACAGCGGGGACCACCGATGAGCAGCGCGGACTGGACGAACTCCGACAAGCATTACTGGCACCAGTACATCGACACCTACCGACAGGCCTTCGAGACGCTGGGTCCGGTGCGGATCATCCTGGAGTACGGTGTGTTCCGCGGTGATTCGATCCGCTGGCTGCGCTCCCAGTTCCCGGACGCCTTCATCATCGGCGCCGACATCCTCGAACCGCAGCCGGAATGGCCGCAGGACGACCGCATCCAGTATGTGCGGTTCGACCAGAACGATCCCGAGCACATCGGGCGCAGCCTGCAGGCCAACAACATCCGGTTCGATCTCATCATCGAGGACGGCAGCCACATCCCCCAGCATCAGGCCTGGTGCCTGACCCAGTCCCTGCCCCACCTGCGCAGCGGCGGCCTGTACATCCTGGAGGACATCCACACCTCGCACCCGGACCACAGCCTCTACCGGGCCTACTGCTCCGATTACCCCCGGCCGCCGGCCACCAGCCTTCAGGTCCTCCTCGCCCTCCAGCACATCCGGACGACTGGGATGCCCCTGAGCGACGCCATGGCGGCGGATCTCGCCTCCAGGGATTTCTTCACGGCGGACGAGGTGAAGGCGCTGCACGCGGACATCGCCGGGATCGAACTGTACCGGCGCACCCGGTTGCCCCTGCGCTGCTACAAATGCGGCGGCAGCGATTACGACTACGCGGCGATGCGCTGCCGCTGCGGCGTGCCGCTCTACGAGACGGCGGACTCGATGTCCTTCCTGATCCGCAAGACCTGACGGGAGAGAGCGCCGGAACGGCGCCGGCGCACGGGGCCGAAACGACGACGGCCCGCCGGAAGGGCGGGCCGTGGATCGTTGATGCCGGAAAGGATGGCGTCCCCTAGGGGATTCGAACCCCTGTTACCGCCGTGAGAGGGCGGTGTCCTAGGCCTCTAGACGAAGGGGACCTTCATCGGGCGATGCTCGGTTGCCAGCCGAACGAAAGTGGCGTCCCCTAGGGGATTCGAACCCCTGTTACCGCCGTGAGAGGGCGGTGTCCTAGGCCTCTAGACGAAGGGGACAGTCTTTCGTCGTCTGACGACGTGGCGTCGTCGGCGTGGCGGGTTTTTAGCGAACCCACCCTGCCCGATCAAGCCTTTTCTGACAGATCTTTGGCGATTTTCAGAAAAGAGTTCACGACGGCCTGCGGCGTGTCGAAGGCGGTGACCAGACGCAGCAGATCGCCCTCCCAGCGGTAGAAGCGGTAGCCCGCCGCCTCCAGCCCGTCGGCCACCGCGGCGGGCAGGCGCACGAAGACCTCGTTGGCCTCAACCGGGTAAGCCAGCTCAGCCCCCGGCAGCGCGGCGAGGCCCTGCGACAGACGGTCGGCCATGGCGTTGGCGTGACGGGCCAGCCGCAGCCACAGATCGTCGGCCAGCCAGGCGTCGAGCTGCGCCGACAGGAAGCGGCCCTTGGACACCAGATGCCCGGCCCGCTTGCGCAGGAAGCCGAAATCCTCGGCCAGCGCCGGGTTGAAGAACACCACCGCCTCCGCGGCGAGGCAGCCGCCCTTGGTGCCGCCCAGCGACAGCACGTCCACCCCGGCCTTCCAGGTCACCTCCGCCGGGGCGCAGCCCAGCCGGGCCACCGCGTTGGCGAAGCGCGCGCCGTCCATGTGCACGGCCATGCCGTGGGCGTGCGCGACGTCGGACAGGGCCGCCACCTCCTGCGGACGGTAGACCGTGCCGGCCTCCGTCGCCTGGGTCAGGCTGAGGGCGGCGGGCTGCACACGATGCACCACGCCGATGCCCGCCCCGGCCAGCGCCGCGGTCAGGGCGGCGGGGGTCAGCTTGCCGCCCTCCCCGGCCAGCGGTACCAGCTTGGCCCCGCCGGTGGCCATCTCAGGCGCGCCGCACTCGTCGACGTGGATGTGGCTTTCCTGGTGGCAGTAGACCGCGCCGTAGGGCGGGACCAGGGCCGACAGGGCCAGCGCGTTGGCGGCCGTCCCGGTGGCGACCGGGAACACCGTCACCTCGGCCTCGAAGAGGGCTGAGAGGCGGCGGGTCACGCTGGCGGTCAGCGGGTCCTGCCCATAGGGATCGGCGGACCCGATCGCGGCCGCGGCCAGGGCGTTGACCACCTCCGGCGCGGCGCCGGCCACATTGTCGCTGCGGAAATCGTGGATGAAAGTGTTGGTCATGGCGCGGCCGCTCCGGCGGTGACGGTCACGGCGATGGCGCCGGTGCGCGGGTCCATCACATAAAGGCGGTCCGCGGCGTCCGGTATGGTGACGCGGAAGACGACGCGGTTGCCCACCGCCACCGGGTCGCCCAGGCGCGCGCCCGCCGGCAGGCCCAGCGTGACCTCCTCCGCCCGGCCCGCGGGGGGAGCGGCCCGCTCGGTCTCGGCGGCGGCCCGGCGCTCCGGATCGCTGATGCGCTTATAGAGTTCGACGCCGAGGATCGCGAAGCCGGCGATGATCATCACGCCCATGATGACGACGAGTGCCTTGAGGAACTGCACGGTTTGGGGTCCACTCTCGCGCGAATGTGAGGAGTTTTGCCGAACGATGCCCGAACGCACCGAATTCGACGACGATGAGGACGAATACACCGGAACGCAGGACGGCGAAACCGGCGAAGGGGCGCGGCAGCGCTGGAGCGTTCCGGAGGAGGCTGCCGGCCAGCGGCTCGACAAGGCTCTGGCGACGGGGCTTCCCGGCCTGTCGCGGTCGCGCGTGCAGGCGCTGCTGGAGAAGGGCTGCGTGCAGGACGGCGGCGGACGGACGGTCACGGACCCCTCCTTGAAGGTGAAGCCCGGACAAACTTTCGACGTTTTCATCCCCGAAGCTGAACCTGCACAGCCCGAGGCCCAGGACATACCCCTGGACGTGGTCTATGAGGATGAGGACGTGTTGGTGATCGACAAGCCCGCGGGCATGGTGGTCCACCCCGCCGCCGGCAATCCGGACGGCACTCTGGTCAACGCCCTGCTCGCCCATTGCGGCGACAGCCTGTCGGGGATCGGCGGCGTGCGGCGTCCGGGGATCGTCCACCGGCTCGACAAGGACACCAGCGGCCTCATGGTCGTCGCCAAGAACGACCGCGCGCACCACGCGCTGACGGAGCAGTTCTCCGGCCGCACGCTCAGCCGCACTTACCAGGCGCTCGTCTGGGGCGTCCCCTCCCCCCGCGAGGGGCGGATCGAGGGCAACATCGGGCGCAGCAGCAGCGACCGCAAGAAGATGGCCGTGGTCACCGGCGGCGGCAAGCACGCGGCCACCCGCTACCGCGTCGTCCACTCCTTCGGCACAGCGCTGGCGCTGGTCGAATGCACGCTGGAGACCGGGCGCACCCACCAGATCCGCGTTCACATGGCGCACATCGGCCATCCCATCGTGGGCGACCCGCTGTATGGCAAGGGGCGTGCCGGACGCGCCGGCGGCAAGCACGCCTCAGCCCTGCCGGAACCCCATCGCGACCGGTTTGTTGGCTTTCCACGGCAGGCGTTGCACGCCGTGGGATTGACCTTCCGGCACCCGGCAACAGGGGAGACGGTCCGCTTCCAGGCGCCACTCGCCCCGGATATTAAAGATTTGTCAGATTTCTTAGAATCCCTGTAATCCACTATACCCGCGCGCAGAAGTCGGTTATTCTTCGCGTCAACAGCCGCCAACGCTCACGCTTGCATCCGGGACCATCCCCGGCGGATCGAACGGGCAAGCGGACGGCGAGGCGGCGCAGAACAGTGAACGGCCGTGTGTCCGTCAAAGGCACGAAGAACAGCCGTCGGAGAGGGTCCAACATGGCGACGATATCCAGCGTTCCGGTCATCAGTTCCGAAAGCAACCTCTCGCGCTACCTCCAGGAAATCCGCAAGTTCCCCATGCTCGCGGCGGAGGAGGAGTACATGCTGGCCAAGCGCTGGCAGGAGATTGAGGATTCGGACGCCGCGCACAAGCTGGTGACCAGCCACCTGCGTCTCGTGGCGAAGATCGCCATGGGCTACCGCGGCTACGGCCTCCCGCTGTCGGAGCTGATCTCCGAGGGCAACGTGGGCATGATGCAGGCGGTGAAGCGGTTCGACCCCGACCGCGGCTTCCGGCTGGCGACCTACGCGATGTGGTGGATTCGCGCCGCCATCCAGGAATACATCCTGCACAGCTGGTCGCTGGTGAAGATGGGCACCACGGCGGCCCAGAAGAAGCTGTTCTTCAACCTGCGCCGCCTGAAGGGCCAGATGCAGGCCATCGAGGAGGGCGACATGTCGCCCGAGCAGGTGCGCCACGTCGCCACGACCCTCGACGTGCCGGAGCAGGACGTGGTCAACATGAACCGCCGCCTCGGCGCCCCCGACCATTCGCTGAACGCGCCGCTGCGCGCCGACAGCGAGGGCGAGTGGCAGGACTGGCTGGTCGACGAGACGGCGAACCAGGAAATCTCGCTCGCCGAGAACGAGGAGTTGGGCAAGCGGCGCAAGCTGCTGACCGCCGCCATGGAGAACCTGAACGAGCGCGAGCGCGACATCCTGGTGGAGCGCCGCCTGCGCGACAACCCGACCACGCTGGAGGATCTGTCGCAGAAGTACGGCATCAGCCGCGAGCGCGTCCGCCAGATCGAGGTGCGCGCCTTCGAGAAGCTCCAGAAGGCCATCCGCAACGCCGCGGTGGAGCAGAAGCTGGCTGGGTGATCAAGATTCCCTCTCCTTCCGTGGAGAGGGAATTTCCTCAGGCCCCCGCGGGTTCGGCCAGTTGGTCCTGCTCGTCCGACGACAGGCCGCCGGCCTCGTCGAACAGGTCGCCGGCGACCTCCGGACCCCATTCCTGAACGAGGCCGACCTTCACGTCTTTCAACGCGCTGACCCGCTTTTCGGCGCGCATCACCTCGAAATTCGCCACCATCGGCGGAATCCCGAAATAGAGCGCCCAACCGATCGCCGCCGACCCGTACATGATCAGCCAGGCCAGCGGGTCCATGAAGATCTTGCCGGCGGCGCCGATGGTGTGGTTGTGCTTCCACAGCTCGATGGCGTAGGGCATGCAGCCGCAGAAGTTCAGCCCGCCGACGGTGATCGGCGCCGATTTCTCGGGGTCGCGATCGGTGACGTAGGCGACGATGGTCGGGATCATGCCGATGCCGAACAGAATCGAGGTGGGCAGCACCACCAGACCCGCCGGGATGATCAGCAGGATCAGCGTCAGCATGCTGCCCTTGCGCTTCTTCTTCTTTCCGCCGCTCTTGCCGCCGCGCGCCATGGGTGCCACCCGATCCTTGGTTTGAAGGCCGCCGTCAGAAGGCGAAGAAGAGGATGATGCCGCCGACCAGAATGGTCGACAGAAGGCTCGATACGATGGCCGCCACCTGTCGGCCGGACGATTCGATGATGCTGTTCCGGTCGCCGATGCTCTGCCGCAGCTTGTTGATCTCGGCGTCGGCCTCGCGGTAGGCGATCTGGGCGGCCTCGAACTCCAGCTTGTCGCGGCGCAGCGCCTCCGGATCGTCGACGATCTTCAGCAGATCGCCGAGGCGCCCGTTGTGGGCCGCGGAGTCGGCCAGCTTGCGCACGTTGTCCTGGTGCGGCCGGCTGTGGAAGCGGCGGAAGGCCGGGTCGAGCAGGGAGACCACCCAGGCGGCAAGGTGCGACAGACCGTCGGTGCCGGTGCGCGCCTGCACGTCGGCCAGGATGGTCAGCATGGCGATCACCCGGCGCATCGGCTCGATGCTGGAGCCGAGCTGGGTGTAGAGCATCTCGTCGGTCCGCCGGTGCCGCACCGCCAGGAAGGCGGCGATGTGGCGGTCGATGGGGTCCTTGTGCCGCTCGCTCCCCGCCCCCATCCAGTCGAGCGCGCGCAGCAACTCCGCCGGGGTGGTCGGCATCTGCTTGGCGATCAGCGGGCTGATGCAGGGCATGGTGGGGTTCATCTCGTACAGGACGCGCTCCACCCCCAGCCCATGGCCCGTGCGGTCCAGCAGACCGCGGACCTGATCGAAGTTCTGCACCATCGGCACGAACTCCGGCTTGAAGTCGCTCTGCACGCTCACCCAGAACATGGGCAGCTGATTGGCCAGCACCTCGGCCGACGGCTGCGGCGACTCGCCGCGCAGGAAGGCGTCGGCCAGCATGGTGCCGATGCCGTCGGGCATCATCGCCTTGCCGCGGTAGCGGATGGGTGCGCCGGGGTCCAGCGCCATGCAGACGCGCGACACCAGCCGTTCGGCCATGCTGCCGCCCTTGCCGGTGGTCGAGGCGGTCTGCACCGCGTTCGCCACCGCTTCGGCCCGCGCGTCGTCGCCCATGGAGCGGCGCAGCCACTTGTCCAGCTCGCCGCCCTCGATGACCGTGGCGGCGGGCGCCACATGGCGGGCGAAGGCACGGGCCAACGTCCGGCAATGCCAGTAATCCTGTCCCTGGAACTCCAGGGGACGGGCGGCGCGGCGCGGCACCTGCGGCTGCTTCGGGCTGAGGCGGCGCCCGGCCACCCACAGGTCGAGGTCCTGGAGCGTCCAGCGCTGCTTGGGATCGTCCACCAGCAGGCCGCGGATCACCTCGCTGATGGCCAGCGGCAGGCGCATCTGGCCGACCAGCGCCGGGTAGGACCCGCGCTCGATCTTGGCCTGGAGGATTGCCTCGTCCTCCGCCGCCCCCACCGGGTTGCGTCCCAGCAGCAGGAGCAGCAGCGTGACGCCCAGCGAATAGAGATCGTCGGCCATGGTGCCGGTACCGCGCCCGGCCGGCGAGGCCATGCCGCGCTCCACCGTCTCCAGCAAAACCGTCTGGCCGTAGCCCGGCGGGGTGGACAGGCATTCGCCCAGCATCAGGCTGCTGGAGGCCAGATCGCGGTAGTAGAGATTGGTCGGGCGGATCGCGCCATGGACCACGCCGCGGCTCGACAGCTCCTTCAGGGCCGCGACCAGCGGGTGGATGATCTGGCGGGTCAGATGGTCTTCAGGGATCGGGTCCGTGGCCTCGGTCAGGCTGTTCATCAGCCGCTTGCCCGCCGGACGCTCGAAGATCATGCAGAGGCGGCGCCCCTGGCTCGCCGGCCAGTCCACCATGCCCCAGTCGAGCAGGCGCATATGGGCTTGGTTGTCGAGGCTGGCGATGGTCGCGGCGATGTCGGTGCGCGCCAGCGTGGCGCCGTGCCCGATGATGGCGAAGGCTTCGGAGCGCTTGTCACGCAGCGGCTTGGCCGTGTAGGCGTTGCCGCCGATGGTGTTGAGGGCGGCGAGCGGCGCGTTGGGAAGGATCTCGTACCGCTCGGCCAGTTTGACCGGCTCGGCGTTCGCCATCATCCGATCCGCGGCGGCTGCGGTCATGGCATCGGATGGCATGGCGTTCGAATCCCCGGAGCCTGCGAGCGTGTGCCCGCCTTAGTCGCTCGAAAAGGGCAAACAAACTGTTAACGCGGGGATAAGTGGTCGCGTCGGGCCCCCACCCAACCCTCCCCCGCTCCGCAGGGGAGGGCTTATTCTCCTCCCCCTGCGAAGCGGGGGGAGGTCGGGAGGGGGGCCCGATACAACCAACCGACAAACATCAATCCTGGAACGGATCGTTCATCAGGATCGTGTCGTCGCGCTCCGGGCTGGTGGACAGCAGGGCCACCGGGGCCTGGATCAGCTCTTCCACATGACGGACGTACTTCACCGCCTGGGCCGGCAGCTCCGCCCAGGAGCGGGCGCCCTGGGTGCTGTCCTTCCAACCCTCGAAGGTCTCGTAGATCGGCTCGACGCGGGCCTGGGCGCCGGCGTTGGCCGGGAAGTAATCCAGTTCCTGCCCGTCCAGACGGTAGCCGACGCACACCTTGATCTCGTCGAAGCCGTCCAGCACGTCCAGCTTGGTCATGGCGATGCCGTCGATACCGCCGGTCTTCACCGCCTGGCGGACCATCACGGCGTCGAACCAGCCGCAGCGGCGCTTGCGCCCGGTGACCACGCCGAACTCCTTGCCGCGCTGGCCGATCAGCTCGCCGACATCGTCGAACAGCTCGGTCGGGAACGGGCCGGAGCCGACGCGCGTCGTGTAGGCCTTGCAGATGCCCAGCACATAGCCGACGGCGCGCGGGCCCATGCCGCTGCCGGCGGCGGCGTTGCCGGCCACCGTGTTGGAGGAGGTGACGAAGGGATAGGTGCCGTGGTCGATGTCGAGCATCTGTCCCTGGGCGCCTTCGAACAGGATGCGCTTGCCGGCGCGGCGCAGCTCGTCCAGCGTCTTCCAGACGACCGACGCGTAGGGCAGCACCTGCGGGGTGATCTCGCGCAGCGGGTCCAGCAGGTCCGCCGGCTTCATCTCCGCCGCACCCAGACCGCGGAGCAGCAGGTTGTGGTGGGCCAGCAGGGCGTCCACCTTCTCCTTCAGCACCGCCTCGTCGCCGAGGTCGCACAGGCGGATGGCCCGGCGGGCCACCTTGTCCTCATAGGCCGGGCCGATGCCGCGGCCGGTCGTGCCGATCTTGCCGGCGCCGCGGGCCTCCTCGCGCGCCTTGTCGAGCGCGCTGTGGACCGGAAGGATCAGCGGAACGTTCTCGGCGACCTGGAGCGTGGCGGGGGACACGTCCACGCCCTGGCTCTTGATCGCCGTCACTTCGCGGATGAAGGCCCAGGGGTCGAAGACGACGCCGTTGCCGATGATCGACAGCTTGTTCGGCCGAACCACGCCCGAAGGCAGCAGGCTCAGCTTGTAGGTCACGCCGTTGATCACCAGCGTGTGGCCGGCGTTGTGACCGCCCTGGAAGCGCACCACCACGTCGGCCCGGCTGGACAGCCAGTCGACGATCTTGCCCTTGCCCTCGTCGCCCCACTGGGCGCCGACCACCGCCACGTTGGCCATGTGTGTCTCCGCAAAAAAAGAAGGCAGAAAGAAAACGTTGCCCATGCAAAGGCGCCCCCGCGGCGCGGGGGTCGCCACTCGTGAAGTCTCAAATCAGCGGCGTGACCGTGCCGCCGTCCAGACGGTGGCCGCAATCCAGCCGCCGGGCCTCCGCCGCCGCGTCCGCCACGGGGGCCAGCCCCGCCACGGTGACCCAGCCCTCGGCGCGCAGCTTGCCCGCCACGGCCCAGGAGGTGCCATGCGGCACATAAACGCGCTTGGCCGGCTCCGGCGCCGGAACGGCGCGCAGGAGCGTGTCCATGTAGAGGGTGAAGCCGGTCCCCGGCTCGCCCTCCTCCTCCACGCCCGGACGCACCCCGGCACGGTAGCGGCCACCTGCCCCCAACTCGCCGCGCACGTCGCGCGCGAACAGGGTGAAGCTGAGGCCGGTCTGGTATTCGAAGCCGCGGTGCTCCACCAGATCGACGGTGATCGTCAGATCGGGGCGCGCGGCGCGCAGCAGGCGCAGGGCGTCGGTCAGGCGGCGCCGGTCCTTCTCCGCCGTTTCCGGCAGCGGCAGCGCCGACAGCACCTCCATGGCGCGCTCCGCCGGGCCGGAGGCGGCCATCAGCGTTTGCAACAGCGAGGCCGCCGGACCGCCGACCGCGCTCACCGCCGCGGCGTCCTTCTTGTCCAGCGCCTCGCGCAGGCGGGCGGTCTCCTCCTCGCCGAGCCCGAGGCCGCGGCAGACGCGCGCCACCATGGTCGGAACGCAGAGATCGACGGACAGGTGCCGCACCCCCACCCCTTCCAGGGCGTGGACGGCGAGCAGGATAACCTCGGCGTCCGCCTCGGCCTCCAGCGGGCCGATCAGCTCGACGCCGACCTGGGTGATCTGCCGCTCCGGGCGGAGCTGCGAGCCCTTCACGCGCAGCACCGGCCCGGCGTAGCACAGCCGCACCGGGCGGGCGCCGTTCTTCAGGCGGGTCGTGGCGATGCGCACGATCTGCGGGGTGATGTCCGCGCGCACGGCCATCATGCGCTGCGACAGCGGGTCCATCAGCCGGAAGGTCTGCTTCGCCATGGCGGCGCCGGAGCCGGACAGCAGATTGTCCTCGAACTCGACCAGCGGCGGCTCCACGCGCTCGTAGCCGTGGGCGGTAAAATCCGCCAGCAGGCGCGCCACCGCTGCCGCTTCGTGCGCCGCTTCGGGCGGCAGCACATCGTGCAGGCCGGCGGGCAACAGGGCGGAACTCAGGGAATCAGCGGGCATGGCCTGCGTCGTCTCGTCGAATGGGTGGCAAACCGTCGGCATGGCGAGAGCCCGCAAGTCCGATGGGCATGCGGTGCTCGGGCATACGGAGCGGGTCAATACCCCACCCCCCTTCCTCATGCAAACGGAAAAGCCCCGCGACCCGTGCCCGTCTCCCCTGCGCCGACGACAGGCGCCCGTTTGGGAAGGTTCGAGACACGAAGGCATTCCAATCGAATCTTTGTTGAGTTTGACGCGAAATCTCCGGCATCCTGTGTACGAACCGTGCCATCAGCAACGGGGCAAAGGCGCCATGGCACGCCCGTCCGCCAGCTATGAAGTGCAGATCTACAAGCAGGACCACTGGGTCCTCGAAGGCCGCTTCGACACCGAGGCGGAGGCGCTGGTCTTCGGCCGCAAGGCGCTGTCCGGCGGCAAGGTCGAGGGCATGCGGGTGGTGCGCGACTGGCGGCGCCCGGACGGTCGCCATGTCGAGACGGAAGTCCATGTGGAGTTCCGTCAGGTCTCCCGCACGGTGGCCGCCTCCCCCATCGACGAGGCGCCGGGGCTCTGCCTCACGCTCGACCATTGCTACGGCGTGCAGAGCCGCATGGCGATGAACCGCGTCCTGCGCAGTTACGTGGAGCGCGCCGTGGTCACCCCCACCGAGGTGCTGCACAACCACGCGGAACTGGCGCGGCTTCTCAACACCGACAACCTCGTGCCGACGGCGGTCGGGCGGGTCGCCGTCCTCCAGGCGGACAAGGCCGGGACGGACGGGCGCGGGCGGCGCGATGCGCTGACTCTGCTGATGCACGAACTGACCGACCGCGCGCGCGCCGCCGCCGCGCGCAAGGACCTGCCGGCCATCGCCGCCACCGGCTTCCGCCCCATGTTCGACCGGCTGGATTCGAGCCTGCCGGCGGAGGAGCGCGACTTCCTCGCCCGCGTCGTGCTGTCGCGCGAGCTGGTGCAAATGCGCAACTGGTTGGCCAAGCTGGATTTCCTGGGCGAATTGGCGCGGGAGGACGGGGCGGCGGCCGATCGCCCGCTGGTGCTGCTCGACGGCGTGATCGCCGACGTTCTGGGCGCCCCCTCCGTCGCGCAGGAGCTTCTCGGCGTCCAGGGCAGTCTGGCGGAGGCGCTGTGCAACCTGATCGACCTGTCGCGGGGCCGCCTCTCCCCGGCCAAGCGGGCGGAGGATGACCGCGCCGTCCAGTTGAACGAGCTTCTCGCCTTCCACGACCTGGACCAGACGCGTCTGGTCATCCTGGATCTGGTGCGCCGCCAATTGAAGGGCACGCAGCCGCTCTACCGCTCCGACCCGTCGCTGGAGATGGACGCCTTCCAGGAGATCCTGAGGCGCACGCTCGGCCCCGACGGGCCGGCCGGGGGCGGCCCGATGGCCGAGGCGCTGGTCCTGCGCTACCTGCGCTTCCTGGAGGGCGGCGGGGCGCCGGGCCGCAAGCAGGCCATCGCGGAGGTGGCCGGCCGCATCCCCGACGCGCGGGACCGGGTGCGCTTCCTGCTCGCGCTGGCCGACTCCGACCTCGGCCATGGGCACGCCGGGGACATCGCCCGGCTGCTGCACGCGCTGACCGGCAACCCGACGGGCTATGGCCGCTTCATCCACCCCCGCCTGCCGCCGCGCGACAATCTGGAAGCGCTGACCCTGCTCTACTGCCAAGCCACCGACTCGGCGCTGCCGGAGGAGGCGCGAACCCGCCTGACCGGCGATCTCGACGCGCTTCTGGTGGCCTACATCACCGAGGAGCGGGTGGTCGAGCGGCTGGACGACCCCGGCGACGCGCTGCGGCTGCGCGCGAACCATCTGCTGCAGGTCTGCGCGCCGGGAATCCTGCGCAGCCGGCGAGCCCTGGAGATGGTCCGGCGCCGCGTGGTCGAACATCTCCGCCAACCGCAGTTCGACCGGAAATATGTGGAGGACCTGACCGACGCTGCGGCGCAGCAGCGCGCCCTGCGGGAGTTCTACCGCATGTTGGGAGAAGCCGGCTTCGTGTGACCCGCCGATGGCCCGTCGCTTGGATGCGGATGGACAGCACCCGCCTCATTGGATAATCAGCGCATCACATTGGGGAAGAACGGGGCGTCGCCACCGGCCCCCGCGACGGCGAAAGGCACAGCCTTGGGCAATGGCGTCGGCAATGGTATTGCGCTGGGACCGGTCTTCCACATCATCGGCATCCTTCTGACCGTCCTCGGGCTCGGCATGCTGGCACCGGCGCTGGCCGATGCCGCGGCGGGCAACAGCGACTGGACGGCCTTTGTCGGTTCCAGCGCGGCGACGCTGGCGGTCAGCGGGGGCATGGTGCTGGCGACGTCGAGCAAGGAGCACGCGCGCTTCACCGTGAAGCAGCATTTCCTGCTGACCACGCTGTCCTGGTGCGTCCTGGCGACCTTCGGCGCCCTGCCCTTCATGATCTCCGCCGCCCGCCTGTCCTTCACCGACGCCTATTACGAGGCGATGTCGGGCCTCTCCACCACCGGGGGCACGGTCATCGTCGGGCTGGACAACGCGCCGCCGGGGGTCCTGCTGTGGCGGTCGCTGCTGAACTGGTTCGGCGGCGTCGGCATCATCGTCATGGCGATCGCAGTGCTGCCTATCCTGCGGGTCGGCGGCATGCAGCTGTTCCGCACCGAGTCCTCCGACAAGGGCGACAAGCCCTTCGCCACGGTGCAGGACACCGCCGGCGCCATCGCCATGATTTATCTGGCGCTGACCATTCTGTCGGCGGTGGCCTACCATCTGGCCGGGATGACGTGGTTCGACGCGATCAACCATGCCATGGCCTCCATCGCCACCGGCGGCTTCTCGACCAAGGACGCCTCGCTCGGCTGGTTCGACTCCCACGCGGTGCTGTGGGTGGCGACCTTTTCGATGATCTGCGGGGCCTTGCCGCTGACCTGGTACATCCGCCTGCTGCGCGGCCAGCGCAACGCGCCGGTCTTTGGCGACAGCCAGGTGAACGCGCTGCTGGCGATCCTGCTGGTGGCCGGCGTCGCCATGACCCTGTGGGCCTTCACCGTGGTCGGTCTGCCCTTCTGGGACGCGCTCAGCCATTCGGCGGTGAACGTCACCTCGATCATCACCGGGACGGGCTTCGTCTCCACCGACTATTCGACCTGGGGCAGCTTCGCCGTCGTCGCTTTTTTCTTCTTCTACTTCATCGGCGGCTGCACCGGATCGACGGCGGGGTCGATCAAGGTCTTCCGCTGGCAGGTGCTGGCGCTGTCGATGCTGAACCAGATGCAGCGGATGCTGAAGCCGAACCGCGTGCTGGTCCCGCTCTATCAGGGCAAGGTGCTGGACGAGGATGTGGTCGGCTCGGTCATCAACCTCGCCTTCGCCTTCATGGCGGCCTTCGGCATCCTTTCGCTCCTGGTCGCCGCGATGGGTGTCGATTACCTGAGCGCGGCCAGCGCCGTCGCTTCCGCACTGGCGAACGCCGGGCCGGGGCTGGGGCCGGTGGTCGGCCCGTCGGGCACCATGGCCCCGCTGCCCGACGCCGCGAAATGGGTGCTGAGCTTCGCCATGCTGCTCGGCCGGCTGGAGGTCTTCACCGTGCTGGTGCTGATCCTGCCGAGCTTCTGGCGGGATTGAGCGGGCCATGAAAAAGGCCGCGCCTCCGTGGCGCGGCCTTCCTTTTCGGCCCTGTACGACTCAGCGCCCGAAGGTCTCCGCCTTGACCGTGGCGAAGGCCCAGTCGAGCCAGGGCAGGACCGCCTCCATATCCTCGTTCTCCACCGTGGCGCCGCCCCACAGGCGCAGACCGGGAGGGGCGTCGCGGTAGGAACCAGCGTCGAAGGCGGCCTCCTCCTTCTCCAGAAGTGCCGCGAGCTTCTTGGCGAAGTCGGCCTGGGCCTCCGGCGTCAGGGCGGTCACCTCGGGGTCGGTGAAGCGCAGGCAGATCGAGGTGCAGGAGCGCGTCGCCGGATCGTCCCCCAGGAAGCCGGCCCAGGTCGAGGCCGCCACCCACTCCGAGACGATGCGCAGGTTCTGCTCCGACCGGCGGATGAGCTGGGTCAAGCCGCCGACCGACAGCGACCAGCGCAGCCCGTCGATGGCGTCCTCCACGCAGAGCATGGACGGCGTGTTGATGGTGTCACCGACGAAGATGCCTTCGATCAGCTTGCCGCCACTGGTCAGGCGGAAAATCTTGGGCAGCGGGCGGTCAGGCTGGAAGCTCTCCAGCCGCGCCACGGCGTGCGGGCTGAGCACCAGCATGCCGTGCGCGGCCTCGCCGCCCAGCACCTTCTGCCAGGACCAGGTGGCGACGTCGATCTTGCTCCAGGGAATGTCCATGGCGAAGGCGGCGGAGGTCGCGTCGCAGATCGACAGGCCCTCGCGGTCCGCCGGAATCCAGTCGCCGTCCGGCACCCGCACACCCGACGTCGTGCCGTTCCAGGTGAACACCACGTCGCGGCTGAAGTCGGCCTGCGACAGGTCCGGCAGTGCGCCGTAGGGGGCCTGGATGGTCCGCACGTCGGACAGGCGGAGCTGCTTGGTGACGTCGGTCACCCACTCCTTGCCGAAGCTCTCCCAGGCCACCATGTCGACGCCCCGCTCACCGAGCAGGTTCCACAGCGCCATCTCCACCGCCCCGGTGTCGGAGGCCGGGACGATGCCGATGCGGTAGTCGCCGGGGATCGCCAGGACGGCGCGGGTGAGGTCGATGACCTCCTTCAGCTTCGCCTTGCCCGGCTTCGAGCGGTGGGAGCGGCCGAGCAGCGCGCCGTCCAGGGCGTCCAGCGACCAGCCGGGCCGCTTGGCGCAGGGGCCGGAGGAAAACAGCGGGTTCGACGGCCGGCGGGCGGGCTTCATGGACACTCTACTCCCCGGAACATGGGATTGCGGTATGGCCGGGGACGATAGGAGCTGCGCGGAGGCCCGTCAATCAGCCGCTCACGCGCAGCAGCGTCGCCTGGATGTGCCGGATGCCCGCCGCGTCGCAGATGTAGTAGCAGACCGCCACCCGCCCGTCCGCCAGCACGGTCGCCCAGGGATAGCCGACGTCGGGCGACGGGGCGTCGTCGCGGATGACAATCTCCGGCGCGCTCTCCAGTATCTCGCGACGGCAGTCCCAGACCCGGGCGCGCACGCCGTAGGGCTCGTGGCGGTAGCCGTAGACGACGAGCAGCCGCCCGTCCGGCAGCGGGCAGGCGTCGTAGGGATGCCCGATGACGGCGTTCTCCATCCAGGGCGCCCAGCTTTCCCCGAGGTCGTGGGAGACCGAGGTGGCGAGGCGGTCGCCCAGCCCGGTGGTGCGGTGGAAGGCGACCAGTTGACCATCGGCGGTCAGATGCAGGGCGGTCTCGCAGAAGCCGGCCCGCCCCGCCGGGTCGCGCGCGATGGTGCTGCGCAGCGCCCAGCTTTCCCCCTGGTCGCGGGAGGCGAACAGGTAGCTGGTGTAGGGGCCGCCGGTGTAGGTCGCCATCAGCAGCGTGCCGTCCGGCGCCTCCACCGCCCGGCCGCGCACCGCACCACCCAGCATCGGGCGCAGGCCAGGCAGGATCGGACCCTGGTCCGGCAGCTCCGGCAGGTAGCGGTGGGCCGACCAGTGCCGCCCGCCGTCGTCGCTGACGCGGGTGCTGCCGCCCCAGAACAGGAAGAAGGTGCCCGACGTCCCGGCGTCGCCCAGCAGGTGGATGCCCTTCTCGCGCAGCCGCAGGCCGTGGCGCGCCGACATCGGGTACCAGCCGAAGCTGCCCATGACGATCCGCCCCGAACGCAGGACAAGCAGGCTTGGGTCCTGGTCGCCGGCCTCCGGGTCGGTGGGCAGCGGCTGCGGCGCGCCCTCCGGCTCGAAATCCGGGGTGAAGCGCTGGATCACGAGGTGGGAACGCGAATCCACATGGTCGACGCTGGTGAAGTCGCCGTTGCCCTCCGCCGCCTCCCCATGCAGCCAGCGATGGTCGCGGGCGCGCCGGAAGGCCACCAGCACCCGCCCGTCGGCGAGCGTGGCCGCGGACGGGAAGGACGCGTAGAAGCGGCGGTCGCTGTAGACGATGCGATGCGAAAGAATGTCGAGCATGCCCCTCCGATCCGCCGGGCGCCCGCGGCATTGGGAACGCCCGGCCACTGTCCGGTTGCCGGAATGAAGGATTCCTTTACGGTGCGCGTGGTCCCTTGCTAGTCAAACGCATTGCGCAGCCCTGCCCGGCGAAGATCATGACCGAAGTGAGCACCGAAGCGGCCACCCCCGCGAACATTCCCTACGGCCGCCACCGCGACCGCAACGACTTGTCGCAGGTGCTGCCGCTGACCACGCCCTTCTCGCTGTTGATCGACCCGTCGAACGGCTGCAACTTCCGCTGCGTCTTCTGCGCCACCGGCAACCCGGAGCTGCTGAAGGAGGTCGGCCGGCCGCGCGGCGCCATGAAATTCGATCTGTTCCGCAAGATCGCCGACGACATCGCCGAATTCGACGCGCCGATCAAATCCGTCCACCTCTACAAGGACGGCGAGCCGCTGGTGAACACGCGGATCGAGCATATGGTTCATCGTCTGAAGTCGCAGGGTCTGGCCCGCCATGTCGAGATGACCAGCAACGGCTCCCTGCTGACGCCGGAGCGGGCGGACGCGCTGCTGGCCGCCGGGCTGGACGCCATGCGCGTCTCCGTCTACGGCGCCAGCGACGCCATGTACAAGCGCATCACCCGTCGTTTCGACCGCTTCCAGACCATCGTCGACAACGTGGCCTATCTTTACCGCCGCAAGACGGAGCTGGGACGCGACTTCCACCTGCACTGCAAGATCATCAACGTGGAGCTGACGGAGGAGGAGCGGCAGAGCTTCATCGACACCTTCACGCCGATCGCCGACAGCCTGTTCGTCCATCCCCTGCACGGCGAGGCGCTGGCCGAGGAGAGCGCCTTCGCCGCCGCCCCCGACACCGCCCGTAAGGTCTGTTCCGAGCCATTTCTTAAGCTGGCCATCAACTTCAACGGCGAGGTGTCGGTCTGCTGCGCCGACTGGCGCATGGGCACCATCGTCGGCAACGTCGCGGAGGAGTCGCTGCGCGACATCTGGAACGGCGAGCGGCTGCGCGATTTCCGCCTGAAGCATCTGGAGGGCCGGCGCGACGAGATCGAGGCCTGCCGCGGCTGCTCCTACGTCCAGACCCTGCCCGCCGACAACAACCTGGACGGCTTCGCCGCGGACCTCATCGCCAAATACCGGGCTTGAGCGTCCACAAGAGGCCGGCGTTCAGGGCCCGCCTTCAGGGCCAGCGCTTCGCGCGCAGCGGCACCGCGCCGGAGCCTTCCCCCGCCGCGGTCCCGGTGTCGCGCGACTCAGGCTCCCGCGGTCCCGTTTCGAGCGGCTCCACCTCCAGCGGCCGGTCGGACAGCAGGTCCTTGATCGGCACGCCCAGGATGTCCTCCTGGTTCCGTTCCGCCTGCTCCAGAAGCTGGGCCGTACGGTCCTGCCAGGGCAGCTCCAGCCCGCCCAGCCCGCGGACGGAGCCGCGCAGGCCGATGCCCAGCGCCTTCATCAGGTCGAACAGCGTGGCCTCGCTGAGATCGCGGGTGACGACCCAGGCGTTGTGCGTGGTGTGGGCCACCCAATGGGCGTCGCGAAGCTGCTCCAGGATGCCGTCGATCAGCACCGTGCCCACCGGCACGCGCCCGACCAGCGTCCGCCGCCGCAAGCCCACGCCGAGCCGCGTGCCCTCCAGAAGCTCGTGCAGGACGGCCAGCGCCAGACCCAGCCGCTGGGCGGGCAGCAGCCCCTCCGGCCCGCCGCGGGTGATCTTGCCGGCCCGCCATTCGGGCAGCGAGGCGGTGATGACCGCGCCGAACAGCACCGTCGACCAGGCGATGTAGAGCCAGAACAGGAAGATCGGCACGGTCGCCAGCGCGCCGTAGATGGTCTGGTAGGCGGGGAACTCCTTCATGTACATGGCGAAGCCCGCCTTGGACGTCTCCAGCAGCAGCGAGGCGACCGCCCCGCCGCAGGCGGCGTCCATCCACCCGACGTCCCGGTTGGGAATGATGACGTAGAGCAGCGTGCAGCCGACCAGCTGCAGCATGAAGGGCAGGATCGCCCCGATCCCCACCAGCGGGTCGGCGAAGCCCTCCAGATGGGCGAACTGGAGCACCGCCCACAGGGTGCTGGACAGCGACAGGCTGGCGCCGGCGAACAGCGGGCTCAGCGACACCACCGCCCAGAAGGACAGGATGCGGGTGACGTAGGAGCGCGGTTCCCGCACCCGCCAGACGGTGGCGAAGGACCCCTCGATGGTCCAGATCAGCAGAACGGCGGAGATCGCCAGCCCGAGGATTCCGAACACCGGCATCTGCCCGGCGTTGGCCATGAAGGCCGCCAGATATTGCAGGATGGCGTCGCTGTTCTCCGGCACGAGATTCTTGAACAGCAGCGTCTGGATGCGCGATTGCAGCGCGTTGAAGGCGGGAAAGGCCGAAAAGATCGCGAAGCCGATGGTCATCAGCGGCACCAGCGCCAGCAGCGAGGTGTAGGTCAGCGAGGCCGCGGTCTGGAAGCAGTTGTCGTTGTAGAAGCGCATGGAGGAATAGGCGATGAAGCCGCCGATTTCCCGAACGCGCACAAAGGGGTTCCACGCCCCTTTCGAAGTGCCTTCGGTTTCAGCCACAGGACGCCTCCCGCCTTGGTTTGACCGGGCCGGTCTTTCGTGTAGGATGCGGCCCACTTTTCAAAGCATACTCTGGATGCACGAGGTACGGATGTCCAACCCGAAGCCGCTCATGGACGGCAAGCGCGGCCTGATCATGGGCGTGGCGAACGATCGGTCGATCGCCTGGGGAATTGCCTCCACGCTGGCGCAGCACGGCGCCGAGCTGGCCTTCACCTATCAGGGTGACGCGCTGCTGAAGCGTGTGAAGCCGCTGGCCGAGCAGGTCAACGCCCCGCTGCTGCTGCCCTGCGACGTCACCGACGAGGCCAGTGTCGACGCGACCTTCGCCGCCATCGAGAAGGAATGGGGCAAGCTGGACTTCCTGGTTCATGCGATCGCTTTTTCCGACAAGAACGAGCTGGACGGCCTCTACCTCGACACGACGCGGGCCAACTTCCTGCGCACCATGGACATCTCCTGCTACTCCTTCACCGCGGTGGCGCAGCGCGCCGTCCCGCTGATGAAGGACGGCGGCAGCCTCCTCACCCTCTCCTACTACGGCGCCGAGCGCGTGATGCCCCACTACAACGTGATGGGTGTCGCCAAGGCCGCGCTGGAGGCGAGCGTGCGTTACCTGGCGGTCGATTTGGGCGGTCGGGACATCCGCGTCAATGCCATCTCCGCCGGCCCGATCAAGACGCTGGCCGCCAGCGGCATCGGCGACTTCCGCTACATTCTGAAGTGGAACGAGCTGAACGCCCCGCTGAAGCGCAACGTCACCATCGGCGAGGTCGGCGGCGCCGGCCTGTTCCTGTTGAGCGATCTCGGCACCGGCGTGACCGGCGAGGTGATGCACGTCGACTCCGGCTATCACACGGTCGGCATGGTCGCTGTGGACGCGGCGGCCGAGGTGTCGCAGCTCCTGGGGTCGCTGGGCGGCGCGGCCAAGCCCGCCTGATCCAGGCCTCTGGCGACGGCGGGTGCGTCCGGTTCGTTCCGGAACGCCCGCCGGAAACGCCCTTACCCGGCTTGAGGTATTTTTTACCGATCGTCGTATTACCTACTTTTGCGCACCGCAGCAGACCGCTATTCTTCACGCTTACGGAAGGTTGCGGAAGGTAACGGTCGGATGCGTGCACGGCGGCAATCGGATTCGGTGTCCCCGATCCTGGAGCAAATCCTCTACGGCGGCTCCAGTGTCTCGATGAATTTGATCACCATCACCCGCGAAATCCCCGAAGAGAACCGCCTGTTCCGTGCCCGTGGGTTGAACAAGGCCATTCTCTTCAAGTATCCGAATTTCGACGAAGACGCCGACGACTACGCCAATCCCATCGCCGACGACGAAGAGGACGGCGACGCCGCGTCGCGCCCGGTCGAAACCGGCATCTACATTCCGCACAGCGTCGAACACACCGAAGCGGGCGGCCTTGCCATCTATCTGCGCGCCCGCAACAGCAACATCCTTCTGGCCGAACAGTTCGGCATCGGCGAGGCCAACAGCGAGGCCGCGGCCGCGGACCTGCGCACCCTCACTTTGATCGACAGCGTGCCGTCGCTGGACGCCTTCCTGCTGAAGGCCTGTTTCGAAGGCGAAAAGGTCCCGGTGGACAAGCGTCACTGGGCCATCAGCGACACCGAGGACCAGCAGCTCCGCCGCCTGATCCGGGCGCGCATCGAACCCATCGTGCGCAAGGCCATCGACGGCGGCGGCAGCGGCGCCCAGAGCATCGAGCGTTTTCTGGAGGCGATCTGGAATCCCGAGCTTGAGGAGGCCGGTCTGTTCGTCTCGGCCTTCGGCATCGACCGCAGCGAAGCGGACCAGATCTTCAGCGCCTGGAAGGGCACGACCTTCTACGAGTACCAGCTTCGCCGCATCGCGCCGCGGGCGCGGATCATCCTGAACTGGCTGAAGTCGCGGGAGTGCATCCCGGTCGATATCCGCATGCACAAGCCCTATGAAACCCAGCTGCTGATGCACATCGAAAAGGTGGGCAAGCTGCTGGAAACCACGCTGATGGACATCCGGCAGATTCTCGCCGACTACGAGGCGAGCTTCTCCGCCTTCATGGCCGGCCAGCCGGAACCCTTCCGCGACTATCTGCGCAAGATCCGCTCCCATTACTGGCTTCTCGGCTACTGCGTCTCCGCCTTGACCAGCGTGTCCCACCTGGACGCCCGCTGCATGAAGAACAACCCGCAGCGCAAGCTCTACTTCGAAGCCACGCACAAGCTGCTGCGCCAGTTCGAGGTCGCGCTCGACCGCCGGCGTGAGCAGAAGGGAGCGTTCTAAGTCCCCTCGCGCTTGACGCGCCGACCGAAACGCCGCAAGAAACGCGCTCGACTGCAAAACTTGCGGTAACATCGTGTCGCATCGGGAGTCCTCGCCATGGCCGGCAACAGCTTCGGAACGCTTTTCCGCTTCACCACCTGGGGCGAGAGCCATGGGCCGGCGATCGGCGTGGTGGTGGACGGCTGCCCGTCGCTGCTCTCCCTGACCGAGGCGGACATCCAGCCCTGGCTCGACAAGCGCCGCCCCGGCCAGTCGCGCTACACCACCCAGCGCCAGGAGCCCGATCAGGTCAGGATCCTGTCCGGCGTGTTCGAAGGGCAGACCACCGGCACGCCGGTCTCCCTGATGATCGAGAACACCGACCAGCGGTCCAAGGACTACAGCGAGATCGCCGCCAAGTTCCGGCCCGGCCACGCCGACTACACCTACTGGAAGAAATACGGCATCCGCGATTACCGCGGCGGCGGGCGCTCCTCGGCGCGCGAGACGGCCTGCCGCGTGGCGGCGGGTGCGGTGGCGCGCAAGGTGCTGGGCGACGGCGTGACCGTCCGCGGCGCGCTGGTGCAGATCGGCCCACACAAGGTGGACCGCAGCCGCTGGGACTGGGCGGAGGTCGACAACAACCCCTTCTTCTGCCCCGACCCGCAGGCCGCCGCCGAATGGGCCGACTATCTGGACGGCATCCGCAAGAGCGGCTCCTCCATCGGCGCGGTGGTCGAGGTCGTGGCCTCCGGCCTGCCCGCCGGGCTCGGCGACCCGCTCTACGACAAGCTGGACGGCGATCTCGCCCGCGCCATGATGACCATCAACGCCGTCAAGGGCGTGGAGATCGGCAACGGCTTCGAGGCCGCCACCCTGACCGGCGAGCAGAACGCCGACGAGATGCGCGCCGGACCCGATGGCGAGCCGGAATTCCTCTCCAACCAATCCGGCGGCATCCTCGGCGGCATCTCCACCGGGCAGGACGTCGTGGTGCGCTTCGCCGTGAAGCCGACCAGCTCCATCCTCACCCCGCGCCTGACGGTCGATCTGCAGGGCAAGGACACCGACATCCTGACCAAGGGCCGCCACGACCCCTGCGTCGGCATCCGCGCCGTCCCGGTGGGCGAGGCGATGATGGCCTGCGTTCTGGCCGACCATCTGCTGCGCCACCGCGCCTACGCGCGGGGCTGAGCCCGATGCGGGGACGCAGGACGGCGGCGTGGCGTGGCGGGGTGATTGCGGGGTTTTTGCTGGTCGCCGCCCTTCCCGCCGCCGCCCAGGCCCAATCCCAGGCCCGATCCCAGGCTCCGGCCTACCGCGAGCATGCGGAGACCTTCAAGGACTGGCGCCTCTACTGCCAAGTCTGGAGCGAGCCGCGCCGCGTCGAATGCGAACTGCTCTCCCGCCCCGGCAGCGACCGGCGGTCGCGCCTCGTCTGGCTGCGCTCCAGCGAGCGCTGGCTGGAGGGGATGCGCTTCCGGCTGGACGAGCAGACGATGGACCTGTCGAAGATCGTCCGCGTCTGGGTGGACCGGGCGCTGTTCCGACCCGAATACCCGTGCGAGCGGTTCGAGTGGGAGACCAACACCTGCGCGGTGGTCGATCCGGACACCAACGCCAAGCTGGTCGAACGGCTGACTCCCGGCAAGGAGGTCTCCGCCGTCGGCTCCGCCCCGGAGGGCGGCAAGGCGGAGGTGCGCTTCTCCCTGACCGGCTTCAAGCCGGCGTTGGAGCGCATGGAGGAGATCCGCCGCGAGGCGGGCATACGCTGGAAATAGACACGGCACTCAGGCCGGATCGCCCTCGCTCTCCGGCTTGGCGTACTTTTTCTTGGCGCGGTCCAGCGAGGCGAGAAGCTGCTGGCCCATCGCCCCGCCGTCGCCGCTGATCCGCCCGGCCATCACCGCCTTGATGGCGTCCACATGGGCCTTCAGCAGCAGACGCTCGTTGCCGGTGACGGCGGGGAAGCCGCCCTGCGTCGCCTCGTAGAGCGACTTGGCGATGCGGGTGATCAGCGGGTAGCCGAAGATGCCGCCCTGCCCGCGCATCTCATGGGCGGAGCGGTTGATCTGCGCCATCAGCGCCGGGACCGCGGCGGAGTCCCCGCCCAGCCGGTCGACGCGGCGGGCCAACTCGTCCACCTCCCCGGCGATCCAGGTCGCATAGTCGCCGGCCCGGTTCTGGATCTCCGCCTCCGCCGCCGCCAGCACCTCCTCGGGCAGGGTCGGGACGGGGTCCTTCGGCGCGATGCCCATCTTGGCGCCCAGCCGGTTGGGCAGGTCGAAATGGACGACCGGAAAGCGATCGATGCCCACCGCCTTGGACGCGCTGTGCACCACCAGGATTTCCCTGGGGCCGGTCATCCGGCAATCCATCGCCACCGGCCGCTGCGTCCGCCGCCGGTCCGGCCCGAAATAGCCCTTGGCGAGCACGAAGCGCCGCGGCCGGGCGATGGCGGCCAGCAGGCGGCTGGCGATGGTGGCGGCAGAAAAGGGTTTGGCGATGAAGTCGGTGGCGCCCAGGTCGCGCGCCTGCTCCACGTAATGGCGGTCGGCGGCGCCGGACAGCATCAGCACGGGCAGGAAGCGGTCCGGCGATTTCGGGCTGCAGCGCAACCAGCGCAGCAGCATCAGCCCATCCACCTCCGGCATCACCAGATCGGTGATGACGACGTCCACCGGCGCCGTGCCGGGCGGCAGGGCGGCACGGCGCTCCTCCAGGAAGCGGATGGCTTCCGCCCCACCCGGCTCGGCATGCACCGCGCCGACCCCGATGGTGCGCAGGGTCGCGGTCAGCACGTTGCGGATGAAGGCGCTGTCCTCGACCACCAGAACCGAGAGGAGGCCGAGCCTGGGCGCGCCTTTGCCACCCGGATCGTTCATCGCTGGAACCACTGCGTTGCAAAGGGATGCAGTCTTCGCACGGGCGACGGCCCTTGGCGAGAGACAACGTACGAAAGGCTGGGTTGCAACCCCTGGTGAAGGGGCCTGACCGGAGGTGGGGCTTTGCGAAGCGCCGTCGCCCGGCTACCCTGTCGGCCAAAACAGCATCGACCGCAACGACGCACACACCGGAGGAGAGCACCGCGATGCCGCAGCCCGATCACGTCATGGCCCTGCCCGTTCCAGAAACGCCCGATCTCGACCCGGACATGGCCGCGCTCTTCGCCAAGTGCGAGGAGAAGCTGGGCTTCGTCCCCAACGTGCTGCGCGCCTACAGTCTGCGCCCGAAGAAGCTGCGCACCTTCGCCCAGCTCTACAACGAGCTGATGGTCGGCGAGAGCGGCCTGTCCAAGCTGGAACGCGAGATGATCGCCGTGGTCGTGTCCTCCGCCAACCATTGCTACTACTGCCTCGTCGCCCACGGGCAGGCGGTGCGCAAGCTGTCCGGCGATCCGGAACTGGGCGAGATGCTCGCCTTCAACTACCGCGCCGCCACGCTGGAGCCGCGCCAGCGCGCCATGCTCGATTTCGCGTGGAAGCTGACCAAGGAGCCCTGGACCATGGGCGAGCCGGACCGGCAGGCGCTGCGCGACGCCGGCTTCGGCGAGGAGGACATCTTCGACGTCGCCGACACCGCCGCCTTCTACAACATGTCGAACCGTGTCGCCTCGGCGGTGGACATGATGCCGAACCGCGACTACCACAAGCAGGACCGCTAAACGCTGGACCGCTGACGCCGCGCAACCACCGGAGCCACCCGGATGCTGAGGTTCTTTGTCCGCCTGTTTGCCCTGATCGGCTTCCTCGTGGTGGCCGCCGTGGTCACCGGGGTCGTCCTGGCGGTCCGGCACGAGCCCTCCCTGCCCGAGACCGTGGTGCTGGAGCTGGACCTCCGCGACCCGCTGGCGGAAGGCAGCGTGGACCGGCTGGGCAGCGTCCTCGGCCACGAGACGACCTTCCAGGAGGTGCTCGACGCACTGGAGCGCGGGCGCACCGACCCGCGGGTGAAGGGCGTGCTCGCCCGCTTCGGCGGCGACGGCGCCAGCTTCGCCCAGGTGCAGGAGCTGCGGGCGGCGGTGGAGCGGTTCCGCGCGTCGGGCCGCTTCGCCATTGCCTTCGCCGAATCCTATGGCGACACCGGGGCGGGCAACCGCTCCTACCTGCTGGCCAGCGCCTTCGACGAGGTGTGGATGCAACCGCTGGGGCTGCTCGGCCTGACCGGCCTGTCCGCCCAGATCCCCTTCGCCCGCGGCGCGCTGGACAAGCTGGACATCCAGCCGCAGGTCCTCCAGCGCGAGGAGTACAAGAGCCTCGCCGACAGCGTCATGCGGACGGACTTCACGCCCGCCCACCGCGAGATGATGGAGTCCCTGCTCGGCGACCTGACCAACCAGATCGTCGACGGGGTGGCGGTGAGCCGCCGCCTGCCCCCCGCCGCCGTCAAGGCGGCGATGGACCGCGCCCCCCTGATCGACCGCGAGGCAGTGGACGCCAAGCTGGTCGACCGGCTGGGCTACGCCGACGAGGCGCGGGAGGAGGCGCTGCGCCGCGCCGGAGCCGCGCCCGGCGCCGACACGATGGAGGCGGCGGACTATCTGGACATCGCCGGCCCGCCCAACCGCAGCGGCCCGACCATCGCGCTGATCCACGCCACCGGCACCATCACCGGCGGCGACAGCGGCAAGCCCGGCCTGGGCGAGGTCACCGCCGGGTCGGAGACGATCGTGGAGGCCATCGAGGACGCGGTGGACGATCCCGACGTCAAGGCCATCCTGTTCCGCATCGACAGCGGCGGCGGCAGTGTGACGGCGTCCGAAACGATCCGCCGCGCTCTGGTCAAGGCCCGCCAGTCGGGCAAGCCGGTGATCGCCACCATGGGCGGCACCGCGGCGTCCGGCGGCTACTGGATCGCGCTGGCCGCCGACCGCATCGTCGCCTCCCCCGCCACCGTGACCGGCTCCATCGGCGTGGTCGCCGGCAAGATGTCGGTCGCCGGCCTGTCGGAGCGGCTGGGCGTGCATTGGGGCGTCCTCGACACTGCCCCCAACGCCGGCCTGTGGTCGCCCTTCCGTCCCTTCGGCCCCGCCGGGGAGGAGCGGCTGAACGCGATCATCGACAGCAGCTATTCCACTTTCCTGTCCCGCGTCGCAGAGGCGCGGCACCTCACTCCGGAGCAGGCGCGGGACGCCGCCAAGGGCCGCGTGTGGACCGGGGCCCAGGCCAAGACTCTCGGGCTGATCGACGAGCTGGGCGGGGTCGCCACCGCGCTGACGCTCGCCAAGCAGGCGGCGAAGCTGGCGCCGGACGATCCTGTCACGGTGACCGCCTATCCGCGCCCGAAGCCGCTGATCCGGGAAATCCTCGACCTCGCCTCGGGCAAGGGCGATCTGGTGGAAGCCGTGGCGGTTCTGGCCGGGTTGCGGCCGGCGCTGGCCGAGTTGGCGCCGCTGGTGAAGGCGGCCCGCAGCGGTGCGGTGGAAGCGCGCATGCCGCCGCTGGGACTCGAACGGTAAGACTCTTGGATAAAATTCAGGCCGGCGGGACAACCGCCGGCCTGCAGAAGAGTGGCTGCGTCGCGTTGTGACGAAAGCGCGTCGTCAAAAGCGCGTCGTCAATGGCGCGTCGCAAACCCCGCCGAACAGAGCATCATCAGCGAACCGGCGCTCGTCCGGTTCTCACTTTCCAAGTAACTCTGAAATCCTGGCGAGCAGACCAACCGCGCGATTTCGTCCTTGGAAAAGACCGGCAGGAAGGGATTGTTCGACAGCTCCTCGTAAGCAGCCCTGGCCACTACTCTCAGATTAAGCGGAATCGCCGCGATATATCGGTCGAGAGCACATTCGTCCTCGCGCTCCATCTGGCGCACTCCTTTCCTACGTTTCTCGTGATTAGTGGCTACGGATTAAAGATTGCGCAAAGCGCCAATCGCGTAAAGCGACATAAGCGAACGAGGCAACAGATCCTGCACAGTGTTGTGCCCGCATCACATCATACCTTCTGGGTAAGCTGTGCGCTGGTGGCAAATCCCATCGATTTTTATCTTTCGACCCCGCCATGAAGCGCGACGATCGGAAAAAGGAATGAGACGCCAGAACACAACGAATTCACGCAATCGCTCTCAGGGCATTGAAAGGAAATGAATATGGAAAATCGCCGCACATTCGAAAGTCTCGATTCAGCGCTGCACCGAAGCTGAAATCGAAAATTATTAAACACATCGCCAAAAATCCATTGGTCATATGCGCAACGTCAAGGACAGAACACACCCCGCTCCACGCTTGGTCTTCCGAAAGCCGGCGCGATGCGGTTCCTCAAGGGGCGGATTGTCCGGATTGACTGGCATGGACGCTTCCTATATAGCCGCTGGACCCTTCGCCGTTTCAAAACCGCCGGCGCGCGCAGAAAAAGGAAAGGCGCCGTGCGTGGGAGGGTTTGAATGTCACGGTCAGACGGCAAATAATTCAGTAGGCCGTCCTTTACTCCCGCAGACCCGAAGTGCTCCGTGGAACCAGAAGACAACGATCACACCATCGCCGACGCGCCCACGTCACCCGATGAGGGCACGGACACGGTTTCCGTCTATGGTCCCTATCCGGAAGGCCGGGATCGGGTCTGCTGCATCGTCGGCATCGGCGCCTCCGCCGGCGGGTTGGAGGCGCTCCAGCGCTTCTTCGACAATGTGCCGGGCGAAAGCGACCTCGCCTATGTGGTGGTCCAGCATCTGTCGCCGGTCCACAAGAGCCTGATGGTCGATCTGCTGGCCAAGCACACCGCCATGTCGGTGATGCAGGCCGCGGACGGCATGGCGGTGGAGCGCAACACCGTCTATCTGCTGCCCCCCGCCAAGCATCTGTCGATCGAGGACGGGCGGCTGATCCTGACCGCCAAGGACGCCGCTGGGGGCATGAGCCTGCCCATCGACATCTTCTTCACCGCTCTGGCCAAGGACCAGGGACCACGGGCGCTGGGCGTGGTGCTGTCCGGCACCGGATCGGACGGCACGCGCGGCCTGCTGGCGATAAAATCGGCGGGCGGCTTCGCCGCGGCGCAGGACCCCGAATCGGCGCAGTTCGACGGCATGCCGCGCAGCGCGATCGCCACCGGGCAGGTCGATGTCGTGAAGACGCCGGACAAGCTGCCGGGCTGCCTGATCGAACACGCCGGCCGGGTGCTGTCCCGCAACCTGCCCGTCCCGGCCAAGCCGCAGGACCGCGACAACGACCCGTTGGCGCAGATCGTGGCGGCCATCCGTTCCGTCACCGGGGTGGATTTCTCGCATTACAAGCTGGCGACCCTGCTGCGCCGGATCGAGCGGCGGATGCACACCGCCGGCCTCGATTCGATGAGCGACTACGCCGCCCTGCTCCGCCGCAACAGCGCCGAGACGGTCAGCCTCTACAAGGAGATGCTGATCGGCGTCACGCGCTTCTTCCGCGACGAGGGGGCCTTCGCCTCGCTCGCCGACAAGGTGATCCCCACCCTGCTGGCCAAGCGCAGCCCCACCGACATGGTGCGCGTCTGGGTCTGCGGCTGCGCCACCGGCGAAGAAGCCTATTCCATCGCCATCCTGTTCGCCGAGGCGCAGGAGCGGATGGGACGGTCCTTCGACGTCAAGATCTTCGCCACCGACATCGACCAGGACAGCATCGAGATCGCCAGCCTGGGCGAATACCCGCGCTCCATCGCGGAGGACGTGTCGCACGAGCGGCTGAGCCGCTACTTCATCGCCCGCGGCGATCATTATCTGGTGTCGCGCGACATCCGCCGCATGGTGGTCTTCGCCGCGCACAACATCATGCGCGATCCGCCCTTCACCAAGATCGATCTGGTGAGCTGCCGGAACCTGCTGATCTACATGGACTCGCCGCTTCAGCGGAAGGTGCTCAGCCTGTTCCAGTACGCGCTGCGGCAGAGCGGCTTCCTGTTCCTCGGCACCAGCGAGACGCTGGGCGACCTGTCGGCGGAGTTCCACGTCCTGGACAGCCGGAACAAGCTGTTCCAAAGCCTGCGCACCGGCACCCACCGGCTGTCGCGGCTGCTCGTCCCCACCGTCGCAGCGCCGGTGCACCGCCATGGCGACGAGACCCTGTCGCAGGCGCAGGAGGAAGGGGCCGCCATCGACGAGGCGATCTCGACCCTGATGCGGGCCTATGTGCCGCCCAGCCTGCTGGTCAACGAACAGATGAACATCATGCATGTGTTCGGCGAGGCGTCGGCGATCCTGAAGGTGCCGCCGGGCGAGGCCACGCTGAACGCGCTCAAGCTGCTGCCCTCCTCGGTCTCCATGGTGGTGGGGACCGCGCTGACGCGGGCCTTCCGCTCCGGCGAGGAGTTTGCCCTGTCCAACATCCCGGTGAAGGACCGCGAGGGGCTGCCCGCCGTCAGTCTGCGCGTCAAGCCCTTCGTCGCGCGCAAGACCGGCCGGCGCTTCGCGCTGATCGTGCTCGACCCCAGCGCGCCGGCGCTGGCCCTGCCGGACAGCGACTTCGACTTCGACACCGACACCGCGGAGCGCATCCGCGGGTTGGAGCAGGAACTGGTTTCCCGCGGCGAGAACCTCCAGGCCACCATCGAGGAGCTGGAAACCGCCAACGAGGAACTGCAGGCGACCAACGAGGAACTTCTCGCCTCCAACGAGGAGTTGCAGAGCACCAACGAAGAGCTGCAGTCCGTCAACGAGGAGCTGTACTCCGTCAACGCCGAATACCAGGCGAAGGTGGAGGAGTTGACGGAGGTCACCAACGACCTGGACAACCTGCTGCGCTCGACCGAGATCGGCACGGTGTTCCTGGACAGCGGCATGGTGATCCGGCGCTTCACCCCGGCGGCGGCGCGCTTCATCAACATCATCCCGCGCGACGTCGGCCGGTCGATCTCGCACCTGTCGACCAACATCGACTATCCGGATTTCCTCAAGGACATCGAGCGGGTCTTCCACGACCACAAGCCGGTGGAACGCCACGTCCCGGTGCGCGGCGACCGCTGGATCCAGACGCGGATCCTTCCCTACCTGACCGAGAAGAACCAAGTGGCCGGGGTGGTCGTCACCTTCGTGGACGTCACCGCCGCCAAGGCCGCGGAGCACCGGCTCCAGACGGTGCTGGACAGCCTGCCGGAGCATGTGGCGGTCATCGATTCCGATGGCGCCATCACCATGGTCAACCACGCCTGGCGCATGTTCGGCGAGAAGAACGGCGCCCCGGCGCTGGACCGTTGCGGGCCGGGAACCAATTATCTTGATGTCTGCAACGCCGAGGAAGGAACCGAAGGCGAAGACATCGCCCGTGCCGTGAACGACGGGCTGCGCCGGATCCTGTCCGGCGACATCGAGCAGTTCACCATCGAATACCCTTGTCATTCCGACAAGGAGGAGCGCTGGTTCATGATGCACGCCTGCCGTCTGGCCGGATTGTCAGGGGGAGCGGTGGTCAGCCACATCGACATCACCAACCGGAAACGGATGGAATTGAGTGCGAGCGGACGGCGGAACGGCCAGAAGAAATCCGGAGCCTTCACCACCAAGGACCGGGCGGCCGGGGGCGCGGCGTGAACGGATTCCGCAACGAACGGCTTCGCAAGCGCGCGGAACAGGCCCTCAATTCGGGCGGCTTCGAAGGGGCGGAGGTCTCGGCGACCACGCTCAAGGAAGTCCTGCACGAGCTGTACGTCCATCAGGCCGAACTGGAAATCCAGAACGAGGAGCTGCGCACCGCCCAGCAGGCGCTGGAAGCCTCGCGCATCCAGTATCTCCAGATGTTCCAGTCGGTGCCGCTGGCCTGCTTCACCGTCAACGCCGCGGGCATCATCTGCGAGGCGAACGTCGCCGCGGAGCGGCAGTTCGGCTTGCCGTTGCGCCGGCTGAAGGGCCGCCCGCTGACCCTGATGGTGGAGTCGCTGGACCATGGGCGCCTGTTCACGGCGCTGGCCCGGCTGCGCGACTCCGGGCAATGGGTGCGCCAGGAATACGCTTTCGTCGGCGCCCAGAGCGCCATCGACGGATTGACCGACGCGCGGATCGTCGAGTTGGAACCCGGGCCGGACGGCGTCGACAAGGGCGACGTCCTGCTGACCATCACCGACGTGACGGAGCGCAACGCCTGGGTCAGCGAGCTTCAGGAGGCCCGCGACGAGGCGGAGCGCACCCGCGCCGCCTACCACCACATCCTCCAGGCGGTGGCCGACGGCATCTGTGGCCTGGACGCGCGCGGCGCCGTCACCTTCGTGAACGCGGCGGCCCAGTCGATGACCGGCTTCGGCGCCAGCGATCTGGTCGGCCGCGCCTTCGCCACGCTGATCGGCGGCGACGCGGAGGATGAGGGCCGGCGCGCCTTGACGCTGTCGCTGGCCGACGGGCTGGTCCGGCAGGTGACCGACGGACGCCTGCGCCGCCAGGGCGCCGATGATTTCGTGGCGGAGCTGACCGTTTCCCCGATCCTTCAGAACGGAGCGATCACCGGGGCGGTGGTTGCCTTCCGCGACGTGACCGCCCGCCGAGCCGCGGAACAGGCGCTGGCGGAGAGCGAACGGCGGCACCGCACGCTGGTCCAGTCTCTGTCCGAAGGGCTGGTGATGCGTTCGGTGGACGGCACGGTGATGGTCGCCAACGCCATGGCGGAACGGCTGATGGCCGGCCCGGCGGGGGTGCTGCTCGATCCCCTCGCCCACCCCTTGGAAAGCCGCAAACCGGGCGACCGGGCGGGCCGCGCAGCGCGGCGGCGCTTTATCGGCGCCGATGGCGCCCGGCTGACCGGACTGCCACCCGCCGCCAAGGCGGTGGACAGCGGGAAGCCGGTCGTCGAACAGATCGTCGGCATCGCCGATGGCGATGGGGCGGCGGCACCGACCCGCTGGCTGCGCGTCTCCAGCCATCCAGTCCCGGGCGCGGACGGACGGCCCGAGGCGGTGGTGTCCAGCGTCACCGACATCTCCGCCATCAAGTCGATGGAACGCGACCTGAACGTGGCGCTGGACGCCAAGGAGCGTTTCATGGCGGCGGCCAGCCACGACCTGCGCCAGCCGGCCCAGGCCCTGACCCTGCTGTCCGGGCTGCTGCTGAAGGAACAGATCCCGGAGGATGCGCGGCGCATCGCCACCCAGCTCCGCGACACCGTGGCCTCGCTCGGCGGGCTGCTCGATTGCCTGCTGGACATCTCCAAGCTGGAAGCCGGCCTCGTCACTCCCCACTCCGCGCCGGTGGAGGTGGGATCGATCATGGAACGGCTGCACGGGGAGTTCCGGGCGGTCGCCGCCTCCTCCGGGCTGACGCTGCGCACCGTGCCGGTGCGGCTGGGCGCCTGCACCGACGGCGGTCTGCTGGAGCGGGTGTTGCGCAACCTGCTGACCAACGCCATCCGCTACACGCGGCAGGGCCGGGTGCTGTTCGGGGCGCGGCGGCGCGGCGGCGCCCTGCGGTTCGAGGTGTGGGACACCGGCATCGGCATTCCGGAGAACCATCTCGACCGGATCTTCCAGGACTTCTACCAGATCGGCAACGTCGCCCGCGACCGGCGGGAGGGGTTGGGCATGGGGCTCAGCATCGCGCGGCGCCTCGTCCACATGCTGGGCGGCACCATCGAGGTGACCTCGACGCCGGGCAAGGGCTCCTGCTTCGCCGTCACCCTGCCGCAGGCGGCGATTCTCGACCAGCGGCACTGCGGCGACTCTCCGGAGGACTCCGCCTCGGCAAGCGGCGATGCGGACGGCGACGCCTCCGTCCTGCTGGTCGAGGACGACGCGGTGATCCGCATGGCGCTGGCCCTGATGCTGGACGGCTGGGGCTACCGCGTGACCGAGGCCGGCTCGGTGGCGGAAGCGTTGGATTTGGTGGACGGAACGCTGGCGCCCGACCTCGTGCTGACCGACTACCGCCTGCCGGACGGCGACACCGGGCTGATGCTGATGGACACGCTGCGCCGTCGCTTCGGTTCCGATCTGCCGGGGGTGCTGCTGACGGGCGACACCTCGTCAGACCGGCTGCGCGAGGCCGCCGGCGCGCAATGCGCCCTGCTGCACAAGCCCATCCAGCCCGACGACCTGCGCCGCACCGTGCGCGCCAGCCTGGAGCACCGCGACGCCGAGACGGAGGCGACGTAGCGGTGAACCTTGCCCCCACCCCGGCCCTCCCCCGCTGACGCAGGGGAGGGAGATCGGTCCCCTCCCCTGCGTCAGCGGGGGAGGGTTAGGGAGGGGGCAACGTCAGCGCCTTACGGACGCCCCAAATCCGCCTGGGTGGCGCGCTTCAGGTGGTTCAGCCGTTCCTCGGCCTCGTTGCGGGCGTAGGGACCCTCCACATCCATGCCGAAGCTGACATAGAATCCGTCGGCCTGAGCGATGTGGGTTCCGACGGGGAGATATTCGTCCGTGGGCTCGTCGTTGCCGACGATCGCGCCGTTCCGGATTTCCACGATGTGCGCCATGACCTGCTCCCCCGCCGCCGTTGGTGAACACCAATCGGTGTTCAACGGCGGCGGTCCCGTCCGGGTTCCTTACGCTTGCTTCCGCCGCACCAGCCGGTCGAGCCGCAGCCGGTGGCGACGGTCGCTGAGCCGCCGCACCGTGGCCAGCGACGCCGCCAGCACGCCGAGCCCGGTGGCGCCGGAGATCAGGAACATGATCAGGATCTGGTACTTCACCGCCTCCCCCGGGTCGACGCCGGAGAGGATCTGGCCGGTCATCATGCCGGGCAAAGCCACCACCCCCATGGCCGCCATGCTGTTGATCGTCGGCATCAGCGCGGTGCGCAGCGCGTGGCGCAGGATGGGCCGCAGCGCCGTCCAGCGGGTGCAGCCGAGCGCAAGTTGCGCCTCGATGGCCGCCCGCTCCCGCGCCGCCGTTGCGGTCAGGGTGTGAAGGGCCAGCCCCACCCCGCTCATCGCGTTGCCCAGCACCATGCCCAGCATCGGAATGGCGTAGCGCGCGTCCCACCACGGATCGGGCCGCACCGCGGTGGACAGGCCAAGCAGCAGGACGATCCCCGCCGCCGTCCCCATTGCCCCGGTGCCGATGCCGTAGGACCACCAGCCGGCCAGCCGCCGCTCCTGCCGGGCCATCGTCTCCTGGCCGGCGAACAGCAGCATGACCAGCGCCGCCCCCAGGGTCAGCCAGGGCGATTCCAGGGCGAACAGCCGGGTCAGCACCAGCCCGACCAGCGACAGTTGGACCACCATCCGCAGCGCCGCCACCAGCAGCGGCCGCGCCAACCTCAGATCCAGCGCCATGGACAGGCCGCCGTTGACCAGCAGGAGCAGCGCCGCCACGGCGAGGTCGGTGTAATGCAGGGTAACCAGCATCGCCCTACCTCTCCGTCACCACGCCATCCGCCACCACGCCATCTGCCACGTGCAGATGCCGCCGGGCCAGGCGAACAGCCTGCTCCGGCGCGTGGGTGACGATCAGCAGCCCGGCCCCGCGGGCCAGTTCGCCACGCAGCAACGCCTCCACCCGCTCCGTCGCCTCGGCGTCCAGCGGGCCGGTCGGCTCGTCGAGCAGAAGCACCTCCGGCCTCTGGACCAGCGCGCGGACCAGCGCCAACCGCTGCCGCTCCCCCGTGGACAGGCGGGCCACCGGCCAGTCCATGACCTCCCCCGGCAGGCCCAGCGCCCCGGCGAGCATGGCGGCGCGATCCGGCTGCGCGAAGTGGGCGCCCACCCGGTCCTCCCACCAGCCGGATTCGGCGGCGACGTAGGTCACCCGGCGGCGCCAGAGCGGGGCGGGCATGTCCTCCCGAAGATCGCCGTTCAACCGCACCTCTCCGGTCGACGGGTCGAGGTCGGCCAGGGCGCGCAACAGCACGGATTTCCCCGATCCGGATTTCCCCTGAACGGAAACGCACTCGCCGGCCTCCACCTGGAAACTGGCGGGCTTCAGCACGGTCGTGGACAGGTTGCGCACGCTCAGCATGGCGGGGTACGGCGACTATTCCGGAAGGTGGAAGGGGAGATTACCAGCCATTCATGGCGGAGTCCTTGCGCGGAACGTCTCGGGGGCTATGGTACGCCCCACCGCTCATTCCGGCCTGAACCGAGACCATGACCGACGCCTCCAACGACCACGCCGTCTTCACCCACCGCGAAATCATGCGGGTGTTCAGCGGGGTGGCGCTCGCCATGCTGATGGCGGCGATGGACCAGACCATCGTCGCGACGGCCCTGCCGACCATGGCCCACGACCTGGGAAGCCTGGAAAACCTGCCCTGGGTGGTCACCGCCTATCTGCTGGCCTCGACCTCGACCACGCCGATCTACGGCAAGCTGAGCGACCTTTACGGGCGCAAGCGGGTGCTCCAGGTGGCGATCTTCCTGTTCCTGATCGGGTCGGTGCTGTGCGCGCTGGCGCAGAGCATGGGGCAGCTCATCCTGTTCCGCGGCATCCAGGGGCTGGGCGGCGGCGGCCTGATGGCGCTGGCCTTCACCATCATCGGCGACGTGGTGGCCCCGCGGGAGCGTGGGCGCTACCAGGGCTACATCGGCGGCATCTTCGCCCTGTCCAGCGTGGCCGGGCCGCTGCTGGGCGGCATCTTCACGGAACGGCTGAGCTGGCACTGGATCTTCCTCATCAACCTGCCGCTGGGGGCGGCGGCGCTGCTGATGACCAGCCGGGCGCTCGACCGCCTGCCGGCGGGACGGATGAAGCCGACCATCGATTATCTCGGGGCGGCGCTGCTGATGGGCACGGTGACCTCTCTGCTGTTCGTGGTGTCGCGCGCGGGGGTCGCCCTGCCCTGGACCTCCCCGACGATCCTCGGCCTGTGCGTCCTCGGCCTCATGATGCTCGGGGTCTTCCTGTGGCACGAGCGGCGGGTGGAGGAGCCGATCCTGCCGCTGCACCTGTTCCGCGAGCCGGTGGTGGCCGTCGCCAACCCGGTGGTGGCGGTGTCGGCCATGGTGCTGTTCGCCGGTATCGTCTATCTGCCGCTGCGCTCGCAACTCGTCGCCGGGACCAGTGCCACGACGTCGGGCTTCCTGCTGCTGCCGATGGTGCTGGGCATGGTGCTGGGCGCCGGGGGCGGCGGTCGGCTGATTTCCAAATCCGGCCGCTACAAGGTCTTCCCGCTGGCCGGACTGGCGCTGGCGGCGGTGATGTATCTGGCGCTCGGCCTGTCGCCGACGGTGTCGGAAAGCGGGTTGTGGTCCACGCTGATCCTGGTGCCGCTGGGCATCGGGCTGGGGCTGGTCATGCCGGTGATGACGGTCGCCGTTCAGAACGCGGTGGACCGGCGTGATCTCGGCGCGGCCACCGCCTCGGTCGGCTTCTTCCGCTCGCTCGGCGGGTCGGTCGGGGTGGCGGTGTTCGGCGCGGTCTTCGCCGCCGACGTCGAGTCCCGGCTGAACGCCGCCGGCCTGCCCGGCATCAGCGGGCGCGAGGTGATGGAGCGCGGCCCGTCCGCCCTGGCCAATCTGGCCCCCGCCGCCCGCTCCACCGCCCAGTCGGTGTTCGAGCACGGCTTCTCCACGCTGTTTCTGCTGGCCGCCGGGCTGGCCGTGGTGTCCTTCGTGCTGACCCTGTTCCTGAAGGAGCTTCCGCTGCGCTCCGCCGCCGACGCCGCCAAGGCCGGGGCGGAGGTCGCCTGAGGGCTGGGGTCAGGCGCTACGCCTTGTCCTCGCTGGGGAAGTGCCGCCCCTCGCCCAACTTATCCTCGATGTAGAGCATGTTGACCAGCACCAGCATCACCACCGCGAAGGGCGTCGCCAGGAACATGCCCATCAGCCCGAACAGCACGCCCCCCGCCGCGATTGCCGCGATGGTGATGACGGGGGGCAGGTCCACCACCTTCTTCTGCATCAGCGGCATGACGACGTTGCCCTCGACCTGCTGGATCGCCAGGTAGAGCAGCGCCACCCACAGCGCCTCCTGCGGCGACTGGGCGAAGGCGATGAGAATCGCCGGAACCGCCGCCAGGAACGGGCCGATCAGCGGAACGAATTCCAGGAGGGCCGCCAGCAGGCCCAGCGCCGGAGCGCTCGGGATGCCCAGCAGAAGCAGGCCCGCGGTGGTCAGCACACCGACGATGGCCATGGCCGAAAGCTGCCCGATCAGCCACTTCCACAGCGAGTCCCCCATCACGTCCATCACCTCCCGCGCCCGCTCATGGCCGCGCGGCGGCACCAGCAGGATGACGCCGCGCCGGTAGACGCCGGGCGAGGCGGCGAGGTAGATGGCCGTGAACATCACCACCACCAGATCGCCCAGGAAGAACATCACGCTGGAGGCGACCGTCTGCAGCCGGTTCAGCCAGGAGGAGGCGTCACGCCCCTGTTCCATGATCTGGTCGCGCAGCGAGCCGGGAAGCTGCTGCACGGCTCCGCTGATCTGCTGGGAGAACTGGTCGAACTGGCTCACCACCGACTGGCCCATCAGCACGCCGCCACCGATCAGCAGCACCGCCAGCAGCAACAGCACGACGCCGAGCGCCCAGCCCTGCGGCAGCCCGGTGAAGCGCCGCACCAGCCCGGCGACGCGCTGGAACAGGATCGCCAGCAGCACGCCGGCAAAGACCAGGAGCAGCGCGTCGGCCACCTGCCAGGCCAGGAACAGCGTCCCCAGCACCCCGGCGGCGATCAGCATCTTCCAGGTGAACAGCTTCAGTTCGGTCGCGGTGTTTCGCCCGGCGGTCGCCGGCTGCCCGGCCTGAAGGGGAACCTGTCTGGTCGCGTCCATCGTGTCTTCCCGCCGTGTTGCCAGCGGCATGCCGGCCCGATGGACAAACGCCGCCCGCAGGAAACTGTTGCACCGTCAGCCCGCTAGCACCTTCGTGCTAATACGCTTATCCGAATGCGCGCGGACGGTTGGCGCCCCATATAATGTCTGACGCCAAGGAGTCATTCTCGCTGATGTCACCTCAAAAGCCCGCCGGAAACGGCGGGCTCTTTTCTTGTGAGGGGCGTCTTTTATGGAGAGAGTCAGCCGGCGTCCGGCGGGAAGACGATGCCGACCTTCAGGCCCGGCTCGTTGTCCTCCAGCCGCAGCGACGCGTCGTGCAGCCGGGCCACCGCCTCCACGAGGCTGAGGCCCAGCCCGTTCCCCGGCGAGGCCCGCGCGGCGTCCAGCCGGACGAAGCGCTCCAGCACCTTCTCCCGCATGTCCGGCGGAATGCCGGGACCGTTGTCCGCCACGGTGACGCGGGCGGACTGCCCCGGCCCGGCGCCCTCCAGCAGCAGCGCGATGCGCCCGCCTTCCGGCGTGTATTTGATGGCGTTGTCGAGCAGATTCGACACCGCCTGCGCCAACAGCTGCTCGTTGCCGCGCACGGTCGGCTCGGCCCGGATGTCGGTGACCAGGGTCAGGCCCTTCTCCTCCGCCACCGGCTCGTAGAGGTCGGCGGCCAGCCGGACCACGTCGGCCAGCCGCACCGGCTCCAGCGCCTTGCGGTTGGCGCCGGACTCGGCCTCGGCGATGGACAGCAGAGCGGTGAAGGTGGCGAGCAGCCGGTCGGCCTCGAGGATCGTATCCTGCAACACGGCGCGGTAGACCTCCGGGTCGTCGGTCTCGCGGATCAGCGCCAGCTCGACGCGGGCGCGCAGGCGCGACAGCGGCGTGCGCAGGTCGTGGGCCACGCTCTCGGTCACCTGCCGCATGCCGGTCATCAGCCGTTCGATCTGGTCCAGCATGGCGTTCAGGTTGCCGGCCAGCCGGTCGATCTCGTCGCCGCCGCCGCCGCGCGGCACCCGGCCCGACAGGTCGCCGGCCATGATGCGGTGGGTGGTGCGGTTGATCGCCTCGATCCGGTGCATGGCGCCGCGCGCCAGCAGCAGCCCGCCGCCCAGCCCCAGCACCACGGTCACCAGGAAGACCCAGCGCAGCGACACGACCATGCGGCCGCGGAGCTGGTCCAGCTCGCTCATGTCGCGGCCCACCAGCAGGCGGAACTGGCCGGGCAGGACGAAGCTGACCGCCATCGCGGTGGAGGGCCGGTTGTTCACCCCGCCATAGTCGGAAATCTTGAAATGGGTCCAGCCGCCCGGCTCCGGCGTCGCGTCGGGCCAGCCCGACAGGTTTCCGGCCAGGATGACGCCGCCCGGCGTGGTCAGCAGATAGATGGAGTTGGTGTGCGAATAACCGCTGCGCTCGCGCACGGAATCGACCAGCCCGCGCAGGCCGGCGCTGCGGTACTGGTCCTGAAGCCCGGCGACCTCCAGCGCGATGGTGGCGCCGATCTCCTCCTCCAGGAAGCCCGCGGTGGAGCGGTAGACGACCCCCAGGATCACCCCGACCGATATGATGAACAGGCCGAGATACAGCAGGGCCAGCCGGAACGGCGTGGTGCGCAGAAGGCGCAGCGTGGGAATGGCCGCTTTCACGCTCCCCGGCCCGCCACCATCGCCGCTGTTATCATTGCGGCGCCCGCAGGCTGTAGCCGGCGCCGCGCACCGTGTGGATCAGCGGCGTCGGAAAATCCTTGTCGATCTTCTGGCGCAGGCGGGCGATGTGCACGTCGATGACGTTGGTCTGCGGGTCGAAGTGATAGTCCCACACGTTCTCCAGCATCATGGTGCGGGTCACCACGCTGCCGGCGTTGCGCATCAGATATTCCAGCAAGGCGAATTCCCGCGGCAGCAGGTCGATGGACTTGCCGGCCCGCCGGACGGTGCGCGACAGAAGGTCCAACTCCAGATCGGCGACCGTCAGACGGGTCTGCGGCTGGGCGGCGCTGCGGCGGCGCACCAGCACCTCGATCCGGGCGAGCAGTTCGGAGAAGGCGAAGGGCTTGGTCAGGTAATCGTCGCCGCCGGCCTTCAGCCCCTTCACCCGGTCGTCCACGCTGCCGAGCGCGGAAAGGAACAGCACCGGCGTGTCGTTGCCGGTGGCGCGCAGGATCTCGACCAGCGACAGGCCGTCGCGGCCCGGCAGCATGCGGTCCACGATCATGACGTCATAATGCTCGGAGCCGGCCAGGAACAGCCCCTCCTTGCCGTCGTTGGCGGCGTCCACGACATGACCGGCCTCCTTGAGCCCCTTGGCCAGGTAGGAGGCGGCCTGCTGGTCGTCTTCGATGACGAGGACTTTCATGAGCATGAGTCTACCGCATCCTTCCGCGAGGCCAAAGGTGAATGCCCTCGCCCCTCCGGGGAGGGGAAGGTCCGAACGAAACGAAGGGGGAGAGTGTCCGCGCGGCGGGGGCTCGCACGACAGACACCCTCCACCCCATCACACCGACGACGGGAGGATCGCCGGTGTTTTCCGGCATCACGCCTTGCCGAGCTTCAGCGGGACAAAACTCTCGTTGCCGCCGCGGTTGACCAGCAGCAGGACCGCCTTGCGGCCATCCTTCTCGGCCTCGTGAAGGCTCTTGGTCACCTCCGCGGGAGAGGTCACGTTGTGGTCGCCGACCTTGACGATCACGTCGCCCGGACGGACGGGCAGATCACCAGCCTGCGGCGACACCGCGGTGACGATCACGCCCTTGACGCCCTCGCCCAGGCCGAGGCGGCTGCGGGCGGCGCCATCGAGCGGGGCCAGCTTCAGCCCGTTGACGGTCTCCACCGCGCTCTCGGCGGCGGGGCCGGTCCCTTCCGCGGCGGCCATACGCTGTTCGGCGGGCAGCGGCGCGATGTGGGCGGTCAGGGTCGTCTCCTTGCCCTTGCGGACCACGGTCATGTCCACCGTGTCGCCGGCCTTGGTGTCGGCCACCCGGCGGGTCAGGTCGCGCAGCGTGTTCACCGGCTTGCCGCCATAGGCCAGGATCACGTCGCCCTGGCGCACGCCGGCCTTGGCGGCGGGGCTGTCCGGAGTCACCTCGGCGACCAGCGCGCCCTTGGTCTGGGACAGGCCGACCGACTCGGCGATCTCCGGCGAGATCTCCTGGATCTTCACGCCCAGCCAGCCGCGCTCGACATGGCCGTTCTCCTTGAGCTGGGCGACGACCTGCTTGGCGATGTTGGACGGAATGGCGAAGCCGATGCCGACCGAGCCGCCGTTGGGCGAATAGATGGCGGTGTTGATGCCGATCACCCGCCCGTCCAGCGTGAAGGTCGGGCCGCCCGAATTGCCGCGGTTGATGGCGGCGTCGAGCTGCAGGTAGTCGTCGTACGGACCGCTGTGGATGTCGCGACCGCGGGCCGAGATGATGCCCTTGGTGACCGTGCCGCCCAGCCCGAAGGGGTTGCCGACGGCCATCACCCAGTCGCCGACGCGGGCGGCGTCGCTGTCGCCCCAGTCCAGCGCGGGCAGCGCCTTGTCGGACGTCACCTTCAGCAGGGCGATGTCGGTCTTGGCGTCGCGCCCGACCAGCGTGGCGGGCAGCTCCGTTCCGTCCTGGAGCGTGACCTTGATCTCGTCGGCGCCGTCGATGACGTGGTTGTTGGTCACCACATAGCCGGCCGCGTCGATGATGAAGCCGGAGCCGAGCGAGCCGACCTTGCCGCGCGGCTGGCCCTCGGACTCATCGTCCGGACCGCCGCCGGGGCCGCCATTTTGGCCGAACTGGTCCTGGAACTGGCGGAAGAACTCTTCGAAGGGCGACCCCGGCGGGAAGCCGGGCATGCGCGGGTTGCCGCGCTCGGCCTTGGCCTGCTGGGTGGTGGAGACGTTCACCACGGCGGGCGACACCTTGGCCGCCAGATCGGCGAAGCTGCCCGGCGTGCTTTGAGTCAGGACGCTTTCGGCGGCCGCGGCGGTGGACTGGTTGGCGATCAGGAACGGACCGGTCAGCACCGTGGTGCCGAGGAGGACGGCGGCGATGGTACGCCGCACCCGGCTCGACCGCGGGGCGCGTCCGGCGTTGGCGGGGGTGGACATCGGTTGCTCTCCGTGACTGGCATGCGTTGTTCGTTGCCCTGAAAGTAGCGGGCGCCGAGTCACGGGGGGCTTGCAGGCGGATTAAAAGTTTTTCAGGGAGGGAATATTAAGTCACGTCTCGATTACAGCGCCGATCCGGCCATGCGCAGGCGGATGTTGGCGGCCTGCTGGCGGACGCGGTCGAGATGCGGGTTGATGGCCAGGGCGGCGTCGAAGGCGCGCAGCGCGCCCGCCGGCTGGTCGATGGCGAGGTAGACGAGGCCCAGCCCGGCCAGCGCCCCGAAATGCCGCGGCTCCAGCGCCAGCACCCGGCGGATGTCGCGCACGGCGGCGTCGTAATCCCCCAGCATGTATTCGGCGTTGGCCCGCTTGTTCCAGCCTTCGGCGTAGGTCGGATCGGCGGCGACCACCTGATCGAAGGCGGCCAGCGCCTCGCCGTAGCGGTCGGCGTTCAGGCTCTGCACGCCATGATGCATCAGCACGATCAGGTCGTCGTTGGAGTGCTCCAGCCAGACGTCCCAGATGCGGTCCTCGACCGCCTCGGCGGCGACCGCGTCGCCGGCGGTCTGCAGGTCCTGGAACAAGCCGCCGAGTCGCGCGTCCTCCTGCCCTGCCCAGGCCCGCGAACCGGGGCCGGAAGCGCCGAGGAGCAGAAGGGCCAGGACGGCCACGGGCAAGAAGATTCGCTGGGTCATTCCCAAAAACTGGGATGCGTCACCTGCTGGCAACACTGATCCGAAAGGCGTATCGCCGCAAGAAGAATCCCTCATCCCGCCGGGGTGGCACCGGCAAAGTTCCCGCCGGACAAAGAAAAAGGGCCGGCGAATCGCTTCGCCGGCCCCCTCTCCTGAAAACACCAGCCTGTTATCAGGCGGCCTTGCTGCGGCCCGCCACGATTTCGTCGGTGACGTTGCGCGGCACCGGCTCGTAGTGGCTGAACTCCATCGAGTAGGACGCGCGGCCCGAGGTCATGCCACGGAGCTGGCCGATGTAGCCGAACATCTCGTTCAGCGGCACATGGGCCTCCACGGCGATGTTGGTGCCACGCTCGAGCTGGCCCAGCACCGTGCCGCGGCGGCGGTTCACGTCGCCGATGACGTCGCCCAGGTAATCGTCCGGGGTGACGACCTCGACCTTCATGACCGGCTCGAGCAGGATCGGGCCGGCCTGCTTGAGGGCTTCACGGAAGCAGGCCTTGGCGGCGATTTCGAACGTCAGGGCGTTCGAGTCGACGTCGTGGTACTTGCCGTCCACCAGGCGGGCGCTGAAGTCGACCGTCGGATAGGAGGCGAGCACGCCCTCTTCCTTCTGCATCTCCAGACCCTTCTGCACCGACGGGACGTATTCGCGCGGCACCGTGCCACCGACCGTCTCGTCCTTGAACACGAAGCCTTCGCCACGCTCCAGCGGCGCGAAGATGATCTTGACTTCGGCGAACTGGCCCGAACCGCCGGTCTGCTTCTTGTGGGTGTAGGTGTACTCGACCGGCTTGGTGATCGTCTCGCGGTAGGCGACCTGGGGCTTGCCCATGTTGCCTTCCACGCCGAACTCCGTGCGCAGACGGTCCAGCGTCACTTCCAGGTGCAGCTCGCCCATGCCGCGCAGGATGGTCTGGCCGGTTTCACGGTCGGTCTCCAGACGCAGCGACGGGTCCGCGCGAACCATCTTGCCCAGCGCGATGGAGAACTTCTCCTGCTCGCCCTTGGTCTTCGGCTCGACCGAGACGCTGATGACGGGGTCGGGGAAGCGCATGCGCTCCAGGATCACCGGGTGGGCGGCGTCGCAGAGCGTGTCACCGGTGTCGGTCTCCTGCAGGGAGACGAGCGCGATGATGTCGCCGGCGCGGGCTTCCTCGATCGGGTTGGCCTGGGCGGCGAACATCTCGACCATGCGGCCGATCTTCTCGCGCTTGCCGCGGGTGGTGTTCAGGACCGACATGCCCTTGGTCAGCACGCCCGAATAGACGCGGACGAAGGTCAGCGAGCCGTAGGTGTCGTTCAGCACCTTGAAGGCCAGCGCCGAGAAGGGCGCGTCGTCGGAGCTGAGACGCTCGCCGTTCGGGTTGCCGTCCTCGTCCACCGTCTTGATGGCCTCGACGTCCGTCGGGGCCGGCAGGAAGTCGACGACCGCGTCCAGGACCTGCTGCACGCCCTTGTTCTTGTAGGACGAGCCGCAGAGGACCGGGGTGAAGGTGCTGGTGATCGTGCCCTTGCGGATGCAGGCGCGCAGGACCTCCGGCGAGGGCTCCTCACCGGACTCCAGGTAGGCCTCCATCGCGGCCTCGTCCATCTCCAGGGCGGTGTCGACCAGCTCGGAGCGGAGCGCCGGGATGCTCTCGATGTTGTCGAGGTCTTCCTTGACGGTCAGGTTCAGCTTGCTCGCCAGATCGTCGGTGATCTCCCAGATCTCCCACTTGGAGTCCTTGTCGTCGGAGAACCAGACGTAGGCCTTCATCTCGATCAGATCGACCATGCCGCGGAAGTTGTCTTCCGAGCCCAGCGGAACCTGCAGGCAGAGCGGACGGGCGCCCAGGCGGGTCTTGATCATGTCGACGCAACGACGGAAGTTCGCGCCCGAACGGTCCATCTTGTTGACGTAGCACATGCGCGGAACGTTGTAGTTGTCCGCGAGGCGCCAGTTGGTCTCGGACTGCGGCTCAACGCCGGCCACGCCGTCGAACACGACGACCGCGCCGTCGAGCACGCGGAGCGAGCGGTTCACCTCGATGGTGAAGTCCACGTGGCCCGGGGTGTCGATGACGTTGATCTTCTTGCCGCGCCAGAAGGCCGAGACGGCAGCCGACTGAATCGTGATGCCGCGCTTCTGCTCCTGCTCCATGTAGTCGGTCGTCGTCGAGGACTTCAGGTCCTTCGTCTCGTGCACGTCGATGATCGTGTGCTTACGACCGGTGTAGTAGAGGATGCGCTCGGTGGTCGTCGTCTTGCCGGCATCGACGTGGGCGATGATGCCGATGTTCCGGATGTCAGAAAGAGGCGTTTGGCGCGGCATGTTGCGAATCCATTACTGTAACGCAGCTATCGAAGCGCAACGACGGTCGTCCGCTCCGGCGGCAGAGGTTGGTCGGGGTTTTACGGATGATCTGTTAAGGCGTGATTAACGTTCTGTAAATCCGGAAGGTCAAGCCTTCCGGATTTTTTCGAAGCACGCGGCCCTCACAGTCTGGTGGGCCACGCCGGCAAACCCCAACCGAGGGAGCCGGGTCGCCCCGTTACGCAGCTTATTTGGCCGCGGTCACCTGAATTTCAACGAGATACTCCGGCGCGGCGAGCTTCGCTTCGACCGTGGCGCGGGCGGGCGGGTTGGCCGTGTCGACCCAGGCTTCCCACGCCTTGTTCATCGCGCCGAAGCCGGCCATGTCCGTCAGATAGATGGTGGCGGACAGCAGCTTGCTCTTGTCGGAGCCGCCCTCGGCCAGCAGGGCGTCGATCTGGCCCAGGATCTGGCGGGTCTGCGTCTCCACGTCCGGAGTCGGATCGTTGGCCACCTGGCCGGCCAGATAGACCGTGTCCTTGTGGATGACCATCTGGCTCATGCGCGGTCCGGAATGGAAGCGCTGGATCGACATCGGTACGGCTCCGGTTACGGGATCTTGAACGCGCGTACGTCTATGCGATTCACGCCCAACGGCCTAGCAAAAAATGAGGCGCCACCGCTCAAAGCTGCCCCGCGCCCGTGCATCACCGCAAAGAAGGCGTATTTCCCTCGACCGCGGCCACGAAAGCGGCGCTCGGCACGGCGATGTTGCGCGGGTTGGGACCACTGACCGCGGCGACCGCGATGCCGGCGACCGCCCAGCCCTCCCCCGCCCCGTCCGCGCTCCCATCCCCGCCCCCGTTCCCGCTGGCCGTGCGCACCAGCAGCGCCGCCCCGCTCACCCCGCGCGTGCCGTCGCAGTCGTGGACGAGCAGCGGCCCGCGGTCGGTGTCGTTGATGCCGCGCGCCGCGCAGCCGGTGTCGGCGGTGACGAGGTGCGCCCGGTCCTGGCTGTAGCCGCCCAGCATCAGCGGCGTGCCGGCGTCCGGCGGGACTCGGGCGAGCGGCAGCGGCGGCATCCCCTCCGGCGCGTCGCCGTCCAGCGTCAGCACCGCCCAGTCGCCGACCAGCCCGTCGAGCCGCCTTTCCTTGTCATAGGGGCCGCCGGTCTCCAGCGCGGCGACGGCGCGGTGCTGCCGGTACTCCCCGCGCTCGTAGCCGAACAGGACGTGCAGGGAGGAGGCCGGCAGGAAGCGCTGCGCCCGGTTGAGCAGGCAATGGGCGGCGGTGACCACCCGGCGCGGCGCCACCAGCACGCCGGTGCAGCGCGCGCCGAGATTGCTCTGCACCTTGACGAGGCTGTTCCACGGCGCGTGGCTGGCGTCCACCACCACCCGACGGTCCTTCGCTCCGATCCCCGGCAGCAGCGGGTTCTGCGCCGCCGCCGGCAAGGCGGCCACGAAAAGTGGCGCCGCGACCAGGACTCCGCTCAGAATGGCCATCAAGTGTTCTTGATACGTTTTCATGTTCGTCTTACCATGGCGGTCATGGCCACGCTCATCATCACGGAAAAATCCAGTCAGGCAAAGGATCTGCGCGCCGCGCTGGGGGATCGCTACGGGCGCATCCTGCCGGCCGAGGGGCACCTGCTGCGGCTGGCCGAACCGGACGAGGTCAACCCGGACTGGAAGCGCTGGGCGCCCACCCTGCTGAAGCCCGACGGACTCTACCCGACCCGGCCGGACAGCGGCGGTAACAAAACGGCGAAGCTGGCGGCGATCAAGGCGGCGCTCAAAGGGTGCGATCAGGTCATCCTCGCCACCGACTGCGACCGCGAGGGGCAGCTGATCGGTCAGGAGATCCTGGAGCATCTGGGCTTCCGCGGGCGGGTGCAGCGCGCCCTGTTCACCGCCCAGGACCCCAAGACGATCCGCGACGCCTTCGCCAAGCTGAAGCCGAACACCGAGCTTCGCCCGCTCTACGAGGCGGCGGTGGCCCGCCAACAGGCTGACCAGATCTTCAACCTGTCCCTGACCCGCACGGCGACCAAGACGCTGCTGGCGCCGGGGACCCGTGGCGTGATCGGCATCGGGCGGGTGAAGACGCCGACCCTGTCCATCGTCTGCCTGCGCGAGCTGGAGATCCGCAACTTCAAGCCGGAGGATTATTTCGAGGTGGTGGCGACGGCCACCGCCGCGGGCGGCGCCTTCCTGATGCGCCACGCCCCGCCGCCGAAGGACCGCATCAAGGACCGCGCCCGCGCCGAGGCCATCGCCCGCGCCGCGGACGGCCATGGCGGCCCGCTGTCGGTGACGGTGGAGGACCGGCGGCAGGCCCCGCCGAAGCTCTACGACCTGCCCGCGCTGCAGAAGACCTGCGGCCAGCGCTGGGGCTGGACCGCCGACCGCACGCTGGAGGTCGCGCAGGAGCTTTACGACGGCGAGGGCAAGAAGCTCATCACCTACCCGCGCGCCGAGGCGCGCTACCTCTCGGAGAACCAGATTGCCGACGTGCCGGCGATCACCGGGGCGCTGACCCGGCTGCGCGGCTTCGCGCACCTCGACCTCTCCCGCCCGGTGATCCGCCGCGGCAAGTCCGGCCATTTCTGCGACAAGGCGCTGGAGGGCGTGTCGCACCATGCCATCGTGCCCAACGTCAACGTGCTGGACGACCTGGAAAGCCGGCTGAATCGCCTGACCGACGACGAGAAGCGGCTCTACGCCCTGATCTGCCGCTCCTACCTCGCCGCCGTCATGCCCGACTACGAGTACCGGCAGACCACCGTCCTGATGGACGTGCCCGTCGAGGGCAAGCCGGTGGTCTTCCGCGCGGTCGGGCGCATCCCCCTGAAGCTCGGCTGGAAGGCCGCCTTCGGCTCCGCCGAGACGGACGGCAAGCCCGACGAGAAGGAGGAGGAGCAGACTCTGCCGCCGTTGACCGACGGTGAGCCGGCCCGCCTGTCCGAGCCCCGGGTGGAGGCCAAGCGGACCCAGGCGCCGCCGCGCTACAACGAGGGCACGCTGGTCGACGCCATGCAGAACGCCTGGCGCTTCGTCGAGGACCCGGCGCTGCGCGACCGGCTGAAGGAGGCCAAGGGCATCGGCACCCCGGCCACCCGCGCCGAGATCATCAAGGGCCTGCGGCGGCAGAACCTGCTGGGCGCCGACGGCAAATGGCTGGTCCCCACCCCCGCCGGGCTGCAATTGTTCGAGACTCTGCGCGGCGCCGCCCCCACGCTGGTCGATCCCGGCACCACCGCCCTGTGGGAAATGCGGCTGGACGAGGTGGTCGTCGGACGCGCCGACTTCCGCAGCGTCATCGACGGCATCGCCGACGAGGCCGGGCGGCTGATCGGCGTGCTGGTCGGCAACCGGGGCCCGGCGGTGGATCTCGGCGTCCGCGGCGGCCCGATCCGCGCCGGACGGGGCGCCGGGCGCCGTCGCTCCACGAGCCCGCGCGCCGCCGGTGCTGCACCGCGCACGCGCAGCCGCAAGGTGGCGGTCGCCGCCGTCGGTGTGGACGGCGAAGCGCCGAAGAAGCCCCGGCGCAGCCGCAAAGCGAAGGCCGCTCCGGAAGTCCCCGACTCGATCAGCCCGGTGGCCGACGCTGTCCCGCCGACCTCCGCCGCACTGTCGGGCGGGGCACGGCGCAAGGCACCGACGGACAAGATGGTCGCCTTCGCCCGCAGCCTCGCCGACCGCAAGGGCGTCGAGTTGCCGGACGCGGTGCTCCAGGACTTCGATTCCTGCCGCCAGTTCCTGGACCAGCACGCGCGCTGAGCGCCAACTCGCCCCCACCCCCGCCCTCCCCCGCTGCCGCAGGGGAGGGCGGGGGTGGGGGCAAGACTTCCCACAAACCGCCCGAATCACGCCCCGACTGTGGCCCAGGCCACAGCGGCGCGGGCGGCATCCGCCTACCCTCTCCTCCATGGACATCGAGCCACACACGGCCCACACCCCGGAGGAGACCCAGCCCATGCGCCGCCTGACCCTGATCGCCGCCGCTGCCGCCACGCTGCTCGCCGCCCCCCACGCCTTCGCCAACGACCTCAAGACCGGCGGCGTGCCGGTCAACCCGATGCTGATGCAGCCGGGCTTCGGCAGCCCCTTCGCCACGGCGCCCTCCCTCTCCAGCACCAACGTCGGCGTCGCGACCAACCTCGCCGCGGGGATCGGCAACAAGGCCAAGCAGAACGTCTTCACCATGCAGCAGGGCACCGGCGGTTCGCTGGTGAACACCAACGTCGGCATCGCCACCAACGTCGCCGCCGGCATCGGCAACAAGGCGAAGCAGAACGTCACCGGCGTCACCTTCGGCTTCGGCAAGGGCGGCCTGCTCGACACCAACGTCGGGGTGACGACCAACGTCGCCGCCGGCATCGGCAACGCTGCCGGGCAGAATCTGTTCGGTCTCAAGGCCCAGTGATCATCCCCAACCGGCGCCGCCGATCCCCAAGGCGGCGCCTCTCTCCGGATTCCTCAGTGGAGGACTGCCGCCATGCTCCGCTTCGCCCTGCCGGTCTTCGGGACGCTCGCCGCCATCCTGACCCTGGCCGGAACCCCGCAAACCGCCGCCGCCGAGAACCTTGCCTGCCAGACGGTCAACGGAAAGACGGTGTGCAGCCGCGGCTCGGGCTCTCTGTCCTGCCAGACGGTCAACGACCGGACGACCTGCGTGACCGGGCCGGGCGCGCTGACCTGCGAGACCGTCAACGGCCACACCGCCTGCCGCCGTGGCCCGTCGCAACCCGATTTGAAGCCGATGCCCATGCCGCCGCTGCCCCCGCAGGCCGCTCCGATGCCCGATCACCCCTTCGGCAAAAACTTCCCTTTTGAGGAAGAGGCGTAAAGCACGCCACCTGTGGCCCGCTTCACAGCGGCTCCCCGCCCGGCCGCCCTAGGATCAGCGCACACCGCCGAACAGAGGAGCCCCGCCATGGTTCGCATCCGCCGCTTCGCGCCGCTGCTGTCCGGCCTCGCCGCCCTGGCGCTGCTGGGCGGAACCGCCGCCGCCCAGGATGCCGGCGGCTTCTCCGTCAACCCGCAGCTGGGCGCGGCGGTCGGCATGTCGATGGGCATGGGCATGGGGATGCCGCCGCTGCTGCCGCGTCAGCCCGTCTTCGTCAACGCCGCCCGGCGCGGCGCGCCTCCGGGGGCGACGGTGACCAACCCCAACATCAGCCGGCAGGCCACGCACCAGCAGGCCATCGCCAAGATCCGCGGCGACGCCGGTTTCCTGGGCGGCTTCAACAAGGGTCAGGCGCTGGCCGCCAGCCGCCAGCCGCCGCCGGAGCCCATCCTGCCGTCCTTCACCTTCATCGACGCACCCTTCATCGTGAACAACTTCGACAGCTCGCTGGCCCTGTCCTTCGGCGACAGCAACGTGACGGAGCAGTACATCATCCAGGGCGCCGAGGGGACCTCCGGCGGCGGCGTCGCTGTTGGGGGCAATGCCGGGGGTGGAGCGGTCGAACAGACCGCGGTGCCGTCCGCCACCGTCCAGGCATCCGCCCAACCCGTTGCCGCCGCCCAACCCGTTGCCGCCGCCCAGCCCCATGCCATCGCTCCGGCGCAGGTCGCGCCTCCAGTGCAGGCCCAGGCCCCGGTGCAGGCGAAGGTCCCGCCCTCGAAGCCCCAGCCGGGCGTGACCACCGGCAACGGCGGCCCGCCCCCCGACGGCTTCTTCGACCCCGTGATGAGCAACTTCGGCCCGCTGCCGCATCTGCCCGCGGCCCTGGCCAGCGGCGGCATCCAGTTCAACAACGTCGGCAGCGCCTTCAACGCCGCCATGGGTCAGGGCAACGTCGCCTCCCAGCAGATCACCAGCATCCAGGGGAAGAAGGGCAAGCGCTGAGCCTTCTCCCCAGGCACGAAAAAGCCCCCTTGCCGGCGGCAAGGGGGCTTCTCCGTCTGACGTTGAGAGGGTTACGCGGCGACCGGCTCGTTGGCAGCCTTGGCCTGCGCGGCGGCGGGCTGGGCCACGCCCTGCGGGGCGGGCAGCGGCGCCGGGCGCGGGGTGCCGGCGGGCAGCATATCGCCGACCGCCAAGCCCACGGCCATCAGGTTGGGCACGGCCATCGCCGTCAGCAGGATCGCCCACAGCTCCAGCGACAGGGTGCCCAGCGGGTTGGCGAACCACGCGGTCACCGCGGAGACCAGCAGCGCACCCGACAGCCAGGCTTCCGGCTTGGCGCAGAAAGCCCCCTGGGTCCGCTTGCCGCCCTTGGCGGTGACGCGGAAGGCGTCGCGCTTGCGGACCACGCCGCGGAGCGCAGCCAGCGCCACCGTGGTGGACAGCGCCATGCCGACGGCGCAGGCCCCGAAGCTCTCCTTCCACGAGTTGCCGGAGGCGTAGCGCGAGGCCAGCAGGCTCGACCCGGCGCGCAGGACCAGGGCGCCCAGCACCGCGGCGGTGGCCTGGACCGGCGGCAGGTGCAGCGGCAGGACCAGCGAGGCGAAGGTCCAGGTGACCGCCGCACCGGCGGCCAGCACGCCCACCGCGTCGGACCACCAGCGCGCCCAGTTGGTCAGGTAGCCGATCTTCTGGCCGACCGTCAGCTCCGTGGCGCCGGGCAGGAACTTCCGCCAGTGGGCGCGCAGGATCTGCGTGGAGCCGAAGACCCAGCGGTCGCGCTGCTTGCGGAACTGCATGAAGTTGTCGGGGGCGAGGCCATGGCCCAGCCGCTCGTCCGTGTAGGCGGCGCGGTAGCCGGCCGACAGGATGCGGATGCCCAGCTCGGTGTCCTCGCAGATGCCCTCTTCCGACCAGCCGCCGACCTGCTCCATGGCGGAGCGGCGCAGCATGATCATCGTGCCGTGGCAGACGAAGGCCTGGGAGGTCAGACCTTCCTGCATGCCGACGTCGAAGAAGGGGCGGTACTCGGCGGTCATGGCGGCCTTCAGCGGCGTCTCATGGCCGTCGCGGTGCTCCTGCGGCGCCTGGACGATGCCGACGCGCGGGTCGGCGAAGGTCGGGGCCAGCTTGTTCAGCCAGTCCGGCTCGACCGTGTAGTCGGCGTCGAGCACGGCGACGATCTCGGCGCGCGGGTCGGTGTGGCGCAGCGCGGCGTTCAGCGCGCCGGCCTTGAAGCCGCTGATCGTCTTGTACCAGTGGAACTTGAACTTCGGACCCAGCTCGGCGCACAGCTCCTCGACCGGGCGGACCAGCGCCTCGTCCTCGGTGTTGTTGATGAGGACGACGACCTCGTAGTCCGGATAGTCGACGCGGGCCAGCGAGGTCAGCGTGGCGGCCAGCACGTCCGGCTGCTCGCGGCAGGCGGCGATGTGCACGGACACCATCGGCTTGTGCTCCGGCACCGCGGGAACCCGCGGCAGCAGGGCCGGGGCGCGGCCGGTGAACAGGCGGCGGGCCACCTCGGTCAGGTCGGCGAAGGCCACCGACATCATCAGCGCGCCCAGCAGGAAGGCGGAGCCCCAGGTGGTCGCGGCGCCGAAGGTGAAGTATTCGGCGTAGGCACCGGCGACGGCCGAGCCGACGCCGAAGCCGACGATGTTGGCGCCCACCGACGCGGCCAGCGCGTAGGTCATGTTGGTGCGGCGGCGGAAGGCGGCGAAGGCCGACAGGGCGAGGCCGAGGGCCAGCGCCACGGCGGCACCCGCGCGGTCGCCCCAGGGGGCCGGGACGTCGCCGGCCAGCGGCCATTTCGGAGCGCGGTCGGCGTCGAGCACGCCCCAGGTCGGACCCGGCGAGCCTTCGATGCTGGACTTCCACACGCCGTCGAACGCCTCGACCACGTTGTAGTCGATGCCGAGCATCCCCGCCTCGGCGGCGAAGTTGCGGACGACGAAGGCCTGGGCCTGCGGCGTCGGGTAGGCGTCGTGGAAGTTCTCACCGCCCGACGGCCAGCCCACCTCGCCCACGAACAGCGGCTTGCCCGGATGCGCCTTGCGCACGGTGTCCAGCCGGTCGCGGATCCAGGTCAGCGCGTTCTCCACGGGCACGCCTTCCCAGTAGGGCAGGACGTGGACGCCCATGTAATCCGAGGCTGCGATGGTCTCCTTCGCCTTGACGATCTCCGACCACACGTCGGCGGTGCCGACCTTGATGTGCTTCGGCACGCCGGCGCGGACGCGGCGGATGTAGGAGGCCAGCTCCGCGTCGGTCAGCTCGGCGCGCAGCAGCGTCTCGTTGCCGACCACGACGCGCTCGATGCCGCGCACGGTGCGCGACAGCACGATGGCGCGGGCGACCTCGCGCTCGTTGCGGGCCTTGTCGTCGCTCAGCCAGACGCCCAGCGTGACATCCAGGCCATGCTTGGCGGCGATGGCCGGCACGTCGCCCTGGGAGCCCAGCGTGGAGTAGGTCCGGACACCGTCGGCGAAGCCGGCGATGGCGGTCATGTCGCGGTCCAGCTCCACCGCGTCGACCACCGGCTGGTGGTTCGGGTCGTAGCTGCGGCCCGACGGGGAGTAGGAGACGGATTCGATGCGACCCGGCACGGCGTCCACAGGAGTGGGCGCGTTGCGCCAGGACCAGAAGGACGCGTGGCCGGCAGTCACGGCGAGCATCGCCGCGGCCAAGGCCGCAGACCGGATCGAACGCTTCGGGTTGCTCATGTGGGGATTTCGCAAGCCTGGGTAGGATGGGTGGCGGGCGCCACCGGACACACAGACGAACGTGCGCTGCAAAAAACTATTCCCACGCCCTTCCCGATTTTTTTTGGGTGGCTGCACGGATTACCAAATTGGGAACGGCCGCCATCCTGCACCTGTTGGCATCACCGACCGCAACGACGGGAGACGACGAAATGACCGGCAAAAAGGTCGATGTGACCGCGCTGGAGGAAACGATGGACGAGGTGGTCGAGACCCTCGACCTCGCCGAGCAGGCCGCCGGCTATGTCCGCAAGGAAAGCACCGACCCCATGGACCAGGCCCGCGCCGCCGCCGTGCAGAAGCAGGCCGAAGCCATGCTCGACGCCGCCGAGCAGGCCGCTTCCGGTGGTGAACGCCCACAGCGCAGCAACCCCTCCCCCCTTCCGGGCATGCGCCGCCCGCCGCTGGTGAATTGAACACCTTGCAAACCTTGCCCCTACCCCGGCCCTCCCCCGCTTCGCAGGGGAGGGTGCCTTCTGCAAAGCGGCGGCGGTTCCCTCCCCTGCGATAGCGGAGGAGGGTTAGGGTGGGGGCAATATCGACTACGCCCCCTCCGCCGACGCCCCACCCGCCGTCCGTTTCTGCCCCTCCGGACACAGCTCCAACAGCACACACCGCTCACAGGCCGGGTTGCGGTGGAAGCAGACCCGCTGCCCGTGCAGCATCATCACCTCGTGATGGTCGTAGATCTGCTGGGCCGTCCACTCCGGGGGAAGCCGCGCCTCCAGAATGGTGTGCGACGGGCCGACCGCCACGCTGGGCGGAATCAGTCCGGTGCGCACGGCGACGCGGTGATGGTGGCTGTCCACCGGCAAGGCGGGGCGGCGCAGGCTGCTGAAGCTCATCACCGCGGCGCTGGTCTTCGGGCCGACGCCGGGAAGCGCCTGCAGCCAGGCCCGCGCCTCCGGCACCGTCATTTCCGCCAGGAAATCCAGGGAGAGTTCGCCGCGCAGCTCGGTGATCCGCCGAAGGATCGCCTGGATGCGCGGCGCCTTCTGCTCCGGCCACGTCACCCCGGCGATGACCGTCTCGACCTCCGCCGGGTCGGCGTCGCGGACAGCCGCCCAATCCTCCCCCCAGCGCGCCCGCAAGGCGCGGAAGGCCGCCCCGGACACCGCGTTGCGCGTGCGGTGCGACAGCAGCGAGGACACCAGTTCGCTGAGCGGATCGAGCGCGCGGAAATAGGCGATTGGACAACCGAAGATCAGGCAGAGCCGGCGGTGGATCTCCAGCAGCTTTTCATCGGGCAAAGCCGTGGGCAACAAGGCGAAGGACGTCTGGTCGTCGTTGGCCTTGAGACGGCGCTTCACGGGGCCGTCACACCGCCCGACCGGCCGCCCTCCGGCAGCATCAGCCCCTCGTCCGCCGCCATGGCGCGGGCGCGGGGGTCGGCCTGCACGGCGCGGGCGGTGTTGCGGGCGCGCTCCTGGACGCGGCGAAAGGCACGAAGCAGGGCCTGGGCCTCCGCCCGCTCCTGCTCGTCGCGCCGCGACTCCGCGGCTTCCGATGCTGCGATCTTGCCGGCCGTGGACCGCTGCGTCTCGCTGTAGCCGAACAGGCCGGGCTCCCAGCGCTTGAGATTGGCGTAGGCCAGGGCACGGGCGGAGCCGTCCAGCCCCTGTCCTTCCTCCCAAGCGGCCCGGGCGGCGTGCAGCTCGTCGGCCAGCACCCGCTGGGGCGGGCGCGGCGGCGGCGGTGGCGGCTGATGCAGCCGGGTGCGCGCCGCCTTCAGGGCGGCCACGCGATCCGGATCGTCACGCCAACGGCGGGCGTCCGCGGCGGCGTCGCGCCACGCGCCGATGAGCCGTTCCGGATCGGGTGCGGTGTCCCGCTTCGTCGATGCCATGGCCCTCCCCGTTGCAAGGGAAACGAACGCAATGCTTTCGTCGTCAAGGATCTATGCCATGGCGCCGCAAAGGCCAGACCGGGAAGGGCGGTAATCCCGAGGGTGCGGTCAGTCCGCCGCCCTACCCAGCAGATAGTCGATGTCCCCGCCTTCAAGTGCACTGATGAGACCGGTGCCCTCGATGGTTGCGTCGGAAAGGTTGCCTTTGCGCCGTTGCAAGTCGAGGATACGCTCCTCCACCGTGTCGGCGGCGATCAGCTTGTAGACGAAGACCGGCTTGTCCTGCCCGATTCGGTAGGCGCGGTCGGTCGCCTGATCCTCGGCCGCCGGGTTCCACCAGGGATCGTAGTGGATCACCGTGTCCGCCGCCGTCAGGTTCAGGCCGCGTCCGCCCGCCTTCAGGCTGATGAGGAAGACCGGCACCTCGCGGTTCTGGAAGCGGTTCACCGGCTCCGCGCGGTCCAGCGTGCGCCCGGTCAGCTCGACATAGCCGATCTTCGCCTCCTCCAGCCGCAGCTTGATCAGGTCGAGCATGGTGGTGAACTGCGAGAAGATCAGGATGCGCCGGCCTTCCGGCACCATCTCCAGCACCATGTCGGTCAGCGCGTCGAGCTTTGCGGTCTCCTTCACCTTGCCTGCGGCGGGAATCTTGACCAGACGCGGATCGCAGCAGACCTGTCGCAGCTTTAGAAGCGCGTCGATGATGGTGATGGCGTTGCGCGACACGCCGCTGACCGCCAGCGCCGCCCGCACCGTCTCGTTCACCGACAGGCGGATGGTCTCGTAGAGGTCGCGCTGCGCCGGCTCCAGGTCGATGCGCACCACCACCTCGGTCTTCGGCGGCAGCTCCTTGGCCACCGCCTCCTTGGTGCGGCGCAGCAGGAAGGGGCGGATGCGGCGCATCAGCTGCTTGGCGCGGGTGCCGTCGGCGCGCTTCTCGATGGGGGTGCGGTAGCGGCGCCCGAACTCCTTGCGGTCGCCGAGCAGGCCGGGCATCAGGAAGGCGAACTGGCTCCACAGTTCGCCGAGATTGTTCTCCACCGGCGTGCCGGACAGGCAGAGCCGGTTGCGGGCGTTCAGCGCGCAGACGGCGCGGGTCGCCTTGCTGTCCGGGTTCTTGATCGCCTGCGCCTCGTCCAGGATCAGCATGTGCCAGTCCCGGCGCTTCAGCACCTCGACGTCGCGGCCGACCACGCCGTAGGTGGTCACCACGATGTGGGCGCGGTCGAGGTCGCCCAGCTTCTCGTGCCGGTCCAGACCGTGCAGCACGACCACCCGCAGATGCGGGGTGAAGCGCTGCGCCTCGGCCACCCAGTTGGGGACGAGGCTGGTCGGCACGACGACGAGGCAGGGGTCGGTCAGCCGCCCCTCCTTCTCCTCCATGGCGATGTGGGCCAGCGTCTGGGCCGTCTTGCCGAGGCCCATGTCGTCGGCCAGGATGCCGGCCACCCGGTTGGCCCGCAGCCCCTGCATCCAGGCGAGGCCGACGCGCTGGTAGTCGCGCAGCGTGCCCTGGAAGCCCGGCGGCGGGTCCATCTCCGCCGGCATCTCCTGCTCCTGGATGGTGCGCAGGTAGCGGTCGATCTGGCCGGTGTCCTCGGTGCGCCGCGCGATCAGGTCGTCGATGTCCAGAAGGCCGTCGGCCTCGGTCAGCGGCACCTTCAGCGTGTCGTCAAGCCGCCGCCCGCTGTCGAGCATGGATTCCAGGACGCTGAGCAGCCGCTCCACCCGCTCCGCCGGCAGGGCCAGCACGTTGCCGTCGTCCAGCACCAGATGGGCGCGCCCGTCGATGACGCGGGTCGCCTCCATGCCGCCGCGCTCGATCAGCGTCGCCAGGATGGGCAGCAGGGCGCGGCGCTCCCCGTCGATCTCCACGCCGACGTCGAGGTCGAACCAGCCGTCGCCGGAGTCGCGCACGGCGACCGCCACCTCCTCGTTCGCCTCGACGACGCGGGTGCCGAAGTCGGCGCCGATCTCGACGGTCCAGCCGTCCTTGCGCAGGGCCGGCACCTCGGTGGTCAGGAAGGCCGACCAGCGCTCGTCGGCGTCCTTGCCGGTCAGCCAGTGGACACGGGTGCCGCGGGCGTTCAACTGGCCCTTGGGCGGCTCGATGCGCGCCTGGGCGAAGCCGAAAGCGGCCAACCTTTCCAGCGCTCCCTGCTCCAGAGCCTTGTCGCGGCGGACGAAGACCGCTCCGGCGGGCTCCTCGACGCGGGCGAACTGGCGCTGGTCGTCGGGCTCGATCTCCGAGGGCGAATCCTCCTCGCCATAGTCGAAGGCGAGCCGCAGCACGTCCACCAGACCGCCGTCCGGCGACACCACCCGGCCCAGCCGGGCGACAACGCGCGGGTCGCGCTCCACGATGGTCGCGGCGGGGTCGGAGCCCATGCGCACGCCGCCTGGCATGCCCGCGGCGAAGGCGGAGGCCGCCGGAAAGTCCGGGCGCACGGGCGCCGGTCGCACCGGCGCGGGGCGGGCGGACCCCTTCAGGGGCGCCGCCTTCGCGGCAGCCGTCTTTGCGGGAGGCGGAGCGACCGCAGCCTTGGGCTTCGGGACCTCGACGACCTGCAACTCGACGGGGCAGACGGTGCCGGCCTTCGGATCGACGCACCAGTAGCCCTGCCCCTTGATCAGCGCAGCGCCGGGCGGCAGGCCGGTCGGGCGCAGCTTGCGCGTCGCCGGGTCGCGGAAGGCGCGGATGGTCATCCCCGCTCCCTCCGCCAGCGTTGTACCGCCGCGCCAGCGCAGCCGCCCGCAGCCGAGCAGACGGCGCAGGATGCGGTCCACCACGTCGCCGCGGCTCTTGGCGACCGGCGTGCGCACCACCCCGCCGCCGCCGAGCATTCGGGCGATGGCGCGGTCCACGTCGCCGTCCAGGCTGCGCGGCGCGCGGGCCAGCACGTCGCGCGGGCTGGCCGGGGTGGACACGTCGTCGCCCTCCCCCGCCCCCTCCACCGCGATGACCGCGGAAACGAACATGGCCGCCTCGTCCTTGCCCGGCTCCAGAGTCCAGCGGACGCTGAGCACCGGATCGGGCGGAGGCGGTGGTGGAGGTGAGGGCACCGGTTCGGCAATCGGCGGCAGCGCGGGGGCCGCGTCGGGAACCGCCTGGAGCGTCGGCGGCTCTGCGGCCGGGGGCGCGTCGAACAGGGACATCTGCCGCCCTTCCGGACGGGCGTCCAGCGTCATCAGCGCCGCCGCGGCCATGTGGGCGCAGGCGTTCCGCCCGCAGGTGCAGCTCTTGTCGAAGACCACCCGGCTGCGCCCGCGCACCGGAACGACCGTCACCGACAGCGTCCGGCCGAGGTCGGTCACCGTGGCGGCGATCCGCGCCTCGGCCTCCAGAAGCGTCACCGCCCCGGTCAGGATGAGCGTGCGCCCGCGCTGCAGCGTCTTCGCATCGAAGACGCGCGCCAGATCCTCCTGCGAAAAGGAGACCGTCGCGCTGGCGGTGGCGGCGGCGCGGGGAAGGGAACCGAACAGCGACATGGGCCGGAAGGGATACCGAAAAAGCAGAACGGGTCAGGAACGGGGCGTCGGTATAAGCTCACACCATGCCCCGTCGCAAGCCCGCTCTCAACCCTCAACCGACACCGCAAGGCAAACATTCCGGTTGCCAAGTCCAGGGAAGACCAACCCCGGACGGTCGCGGCAGCCGGCAAGGAAAACAGCCGCTACAGCCGTTCCAGGAAACTGTTCAGCGGCGGCATCGGACCGCAGACTGGGGATTCCTCACGGAGCAGATAGGCGAAATGCTTCAGCATCGGCTCGGCGTTGGTGCGGTCGCCGAGCGCGTAGGTGGCGACGCCGAACAGAACGACCAGGGCGAGGACCAGCGGGCTGAGGTTCAGGCGCGACGGGGTCATCCGGTTGAAGCTCTGCGCGAAGGCCGCCACCGCGAGCCCGCCGAGGATGAGACCGACCACCACCTCCGTCACCGAATGGTAGCGCAGCAGGATGCGCGAGGCCGCCACTCCCACCACCAGGCCGAGGGCGCCGAGGACCACCACGCCACGCCGCCAGCCGTCCAGCGAGCGCGCCGCCATCACCCCGACGGCCCCATAGACGGCGGCGGCGAGCGCGGCGTGGCCGCTGGGGCTGGTCAGCCGGTCGTCGAACAGGCGGATGCCGCAGGCGTGCCCCAGGATCTTCAGAAGCGCCACCGAGCCCATCAGCATGGCCAGCACGGCCAGCCAGCGCGCCGCCGAGACCGCCGAATGGCGGCGCCACAGCATCACGATCAGGATGCCCGCCACCGGAAGCACGAAGGACGTGCTGCCGAGAAGCGAGATCGCTTTGTTGACGTGCCAGAGGTTCAGATGTCCCACGGTCCTCGCCGCTCCCTTTCCATTCAGCGCATGCGAACGAGCATTCCGTCCCGGTAGTTCCAGGCCGCCGTGCTCTTTCCGTCGGACGCCGGCAGCGAAACGGTCAGTGTCCGCTCGACCTGCTCCACCTTCGGCGCGTCGCTGCAGGTCCCGAACGGCAGCGAGACGGAGGGCTTGGTCCCGCCGAGGTCGAGCACGCGGAAGCGCGCGGCGCATTTGCCGTCCACGCTCTCCTGAAGCAGCACCAGCCAGCGCCCTTCCATGTTGTAGGCGTTCACGAAGGACAGGGTGCGCCCCTCGCGGTCCTCGTAGACGACGCGGTCGTTGACGGTCACCTGGATGACCTTCGGGCCGAGTTCGACCATCTGGACGACCTCGTTACCGATGGCCGCGGACACCAGCACCGCGGCGCCGGACCGGTCGTCCGCCGCCTGTGCCGTCGCGATTGCCGCCGCCCCGATCGTTGCCGTCACGGAAAGCGCCGTCAGCAACCCCACCGGCCCCATAACGGCGCGGCTCAGAAACGTCATGCCCATAGCTGTTCTCAAATGCCCTTCTGGCTGGTCGCTCTCCACGCCAAGGTAAGCCCAACCGCCGCCATTCTGTAGTCCGTCAAAGGGCTGACATCCGCTTGCCGGAAAAATTTCACGAGCCGGACGATTTTGGTTGCCTTCCGGCCACGCCACGATTAAAAACCGCGCCACCGCAGACGACGGCCCCGCCGACGCCGCGGCAGAGAGAAGCGCCCGTAGCTCAGCTGGATAGAGCACCAGACTACGAATCTGGGGGTCAGGAGTTCGAATCTCTTCGGGCGCGCCACTCTCCTCTTCCCATACAAGTTCCCACGACACGGTGTCGAACGCGGTTGGATCAGGCGATCCGGCGGCGTTATTCTTGTTTTCGGGAATTGTTCGCACCCGCCGCGAACGGACCGAAGGGGAGGAAGCCGTCATGACGGGATCACGGACGGCCACGCCGCTGACGATGCAGGAATTGCCGGCTCTCGCGGTTCTTCTCGCCATGGAGGGCTTGCCGAACCAGGACATCGCCGACGCAGGGCGGCGCTTCTGGCGCGTCGACGACCCCGATGGGCTCCTGGGTTACGGCGGCTTGGAGATCTATGGGCGCGACGGCCTCCTCCGCTCGGTCGTCGTGCCGCCGGACCGCCGCGGCAAGGGCGATGGCCATGCGGTCGTGGACGCGCTCTCCCGCGAAGCTCTGGCGCTCGGTCTGGAGCGGTTGTGGCTGCTGACCATCGGCGCCGCCGGCTTCTTCGAACGCATCGGCTTCACGCGTGCGGAACGGAGCGAGGCACCGCCGGGCATCCGCGCCAGCGCACAGTTCGCCGGCCTCTGCCCCGGCAGCGCCGTCTGCCTGCGCCGCGACCTTGGGCCGCCCGCGGAGGGAACAGCCTCCGCCGTCACGGCTATCCCGCCAGAAACCGCTCCAGTCCGGTGATGGTCGCCCGATCACGATAGACGACGGGAAGAGCGGCGGTCTGGCGGGATCTGCGGATGGCCCGCGCCGCGGGGTCGAGCCCCAGACGAACGGCGTCCGCAACGAAGTCGTCCGGACCTTGGGCGACCACATCGGCCATGTCGAGGCGGTCCAACAGGGCGGCGGCAAGCCGTCCGCGCATGAAGCCCCCCCGCAGGGTAACCAACGGAAGCCCCGCCTCCACCGCCTGCAAGGCCGTGTTGAATCCGGAAAAGCCGATGCTGTCGAGATAGACGTCCATCACCCGCAGGGTCGCAAGATACGCATCATGGTCGAGCGGATCGGCGAAGACACAGCGCTCCCGGCTGTCGATTCCCTGGAGAGCGAAGGCCCGTTCCAGCCGATCTTCAAAGATGCGGGTGACGGTGGATTGGCTGTGCCGGAAAAAGAGGAACCGGCTTCCCGGCACAGCGGCGGCGATGGCGGGAAACACATGATCGTGCTGCGGCAGGTACTTGAACAGGCTTTGGCTGCACAGAAATGCCGGCGCCCCGTCGGACAGGCCGAACCGCCCGCGCGTGACCGACGCGACGGGGCGCCGCGTGGGCTCGACGTAGCAACCGAGGTTGGGAAGCCGGTGCAGGCGCTCGCTGTAGAAGGCGTCTCCATCCGGCGGCTCCAGCAGGTCGCCCGACAGATAATGGTCGAGCGTGGGCAGCCCCGTCGTGTCGGGGTGCCCCCAGGCCACAGCCTGCACCGGCGCGAGGCGGAGCGCCGCGAGCCGATGGGTCATCGGCTCCATGCCGACCTCGGGGAACAGCAGCGCGTCGGGCCGGTCGGCGACGATGGCCTCCGCCCAGCGCTCCACGGTGCCAAGGCAGCGACGGAACACCGCGCACCGCGACGCGGCCAGAGCGGTGCAGGCGTCCTCCTCGCCGGTGACATGGTATCCCAGAAGGGTGAAACGCTCCGGATCGAGCTGGGTCAGCCAGCCGGCCAGGATCGCCCGCCACACCGAATGGTCGTGGAAATACGAGGAGACGATGCCGACCCGCAACCGCGCCCGGACCGGCCGGGGGCGGGCCGAGGCGCCAGGCGTTTCCGGGATGGCCGGGATGCGGCTCCCCAATCGCGCCTGCATCAGCCCGGCCATGATACCGCCGTAGGTTTCCTGCAAAGCCCGGTTGTCCAAGCCCTGGTAAGCCAGCAGGAAAGGCAGATGCGCGCCCGCGAGATCGGCGGCGCTCCGCCGCACGTCGGCCGGAGCGCCCGGACCGATCAGCCCATCGAGCGCGGCGAGATGGTGCGCATAGGCCGTCCGTCTGGACGCCAGTTCCGCGTCGTCGGCGTAGACGTGGCGAAGTTGCGCGACGCACAAGGCCATCCGGCACGCGGCGTCCCACGGTGCGGCCTCCACCCCCCGGGTCAGAAGGCCAGCGGCGACAGCGTCGTCGCCGCGGCCGGCGTGGAGCACACCCAAGGCGTACAGCAGGCCCGGATGGTCCGGGGCGGCGCGCAGCCCCTGGTTCAACACCCGCAGACGGTCGGGTGTGCAAGGCCCGGATGACGCGCTGCCCAGCCCGAAATAGGCGTCGCCGTTGTCGGGCTGGCAGGCGACCGCCCGACGGAACGCCACCACCGCCGCCTCGGTGCGCCCGAGATCGGCGAGCGCCGCGCCGAGATTGACCAGCACCATCGCCGAGCCGGGCGAGAGCCGCGCAGCGCAGCGGAAGGAGACCGCCGCCTGCGCCACGGCACCGCCGGCGCGCAGGAGGTTGCCAAGATTGTTGCAGGCCGCGCCATGGGTGGGGTCGAGCGCGATGAGACGGCGATAGGCCGCCGCCGCTTCCCGCTCCTCCCCCCGCGCCCGCAGCATCCGCGCGAGGGAGAAGCACAGGCCGCCGTCCTCGGGCCTCAAGTGCAGCACTTGCCGGAACACCGACACGGCCTCGTCGGTCGGAGGCCCTTCGGCCAGCAGCGGCGCCAGAGCGGCCAGCGCGTCCGGGTGGCCGGGGCGCAGCGTCAGCGCGCGGCGGTGGAGCGCCGCCGCCTCGTCCGTCCGGCCCATCCCCAGGACCAGCTTGCCGAAGTTGGCGTGGAAGTCGGCGATGTCCGGGGCACTGGCGATGGCGCGACGAATCCGCGCCACCGCCTCCACCGGGCGGCCCTGCTGCCCGTCGAGCACACCCAGCAAATGCAGCGCGTGAGGCTGGTCCGGCTCGACGGCGAGGATTCGTCCGTAAAGCTCCCTGGCCTCCGTCAATGCACCTTGGAGATGATACTCGACCGCAAGCCCCAGCGCTTCCTGCACCGTCGCCATGGAGAAGCCCCCGCGCGCATCTTGACCGATCCGAGCAACCTAGGGAGTCCTGTTTTCCCGACAGCTTTTCGGAGCGGCAACCATTGGGCGGCAACCCATTGGAAAGCTTGGTGGGCCCGGCCGGATTCGAACCGACGACAACACCGTTATGAGCGGCGCGTTCTAACCGCTGAACTACAGGCCCCCACCAAGGGATGCCGAATGTGCCCAGAACCGGGGGCTTATGCAACCCCGTTCGATAGAGGCCGCAGCCAAAATGAAGGCGCCCGAAATGAAAAGGGGGACCCGAAGGTCCCCCGCTTTCCATACGACCGCAATCCGTGCGGAGCCTGCGCTCCCGGAAACCTCAGGTGTCCAGGAAGCTGCGCAGCTTGCGCGACCGCGACGGGTGCTTCAGCTTGCGCAACGCCTTCGCCTCGATCTGGCGGATGCGCTCGCGCGTCACGTTGAACTGCTGGCCGACCTCTTCCAGCGTGTGGTCGGTGTTCATGCCGATGCCGAAGCGCATGCGCAGCACACGCTCCTCGCGCGGCGTCAGCGAGGCCAGGACGCGGGTCGTCGTCTCGCGCAGGTTCGCCTGGATGGCGGCGTCGAGCGGCAGGACCGCGTTCTTGTCTTCGATGAAGTCGCCGAGATGCGAATCCTCCTCGTCGCCGATCGGCGTTTCGAGGGAAATCGGCTCCTTGGCGATCTTCAGGACCTTGCGGACCTTCTCCAGCGGCATCATCAGGCGTTCCGCCAGCTCTTCCGGGGTCGGCTCGCGGCCGATCTCGTGCAGCATCTGGCGGCTGGTGCGGACCAGCTTGTTGATCGTCTCGATCATGTGGACCGGGATGCGGATGGTCCGCGCCTGGTCGGCGATCGAGCGGGTGATCGCCTGACGGATCCACCACGTCGCGTAGGTCGAGAACTTGTAGCCGCGCCGGTACTCGAACTTGTCCACCGCCTTCATCAGGCCGATGTTGCCCTCCTGGATCAGGTCCAGGAACTGCAGGCCGCGGTTCGTGTACTTCTTCGCGATGGAGATCACGAGGCGCAGGTTGGCCTCGACCATCTCCTTCTTCGCGCGGCTCGCTTCCTTCTCGCCCTTCTGGACGGTGGAGACGATGCGGCGGAACTCGCTGATCGGCAGCTTGGCCTCATCCGAGATGCTCGACACGCCGTCGCGCGTCTTGCGGATGTCGGCCTCGTACTTGTCGTAGAACTTGCCCCAGGTCTTGGGGTTCAGGCCGCGGATGCGCTCCAGCCAGTTCGGGTCGAGCTCGTGCCCGAAATAGTGGTTCAGGAAGTCCTCGCGCTTCACGCGGCAGTCGGTCGCCATGCGCAGCAGCTTGCCCTCGAAGCCGGTCAGCTTGCGGTTCAGGGCATAGAGCTGCTCGACCAGCTGCTCGATGCGCTGGTTGTTCAGGCGCACCGTGTTCATCAGCTCGACCATCTCGGTCTTGAGCTTGTCGTACTTCTTGTCCGACTGCTTGGCCACGTCCTCGCCGCGCTGGATGGCCGCGATGCGGCCCTCGTGCAGTTTGTGCAGCTTGTCGTAGGTGGTCTTGATCTTCTCGAAGGTCTCGATGACCTGCGGCTTCAGCGCGGCTTCCATGGCCGACAGGGACAGGCTGTTCTCGCCGTCCTCGTCGCCTTCCTCCTCGCTTTCGCCCTCGGGACGCGGCGGACGCTCCTCCTCGGTCTCCTCCGGGGCGGCTTCCACCGGTTCGGCAAGACCTTCGGGCATCTCCTCACCGTCCGGGCCGCCGCCGTAGGTGGCGTCCAGGTCGATGATGTCGCGCAGCAGCATCTTCCCTTCCATGAGGGCGTCGTGCCACTCGAGGATGGCGCGGATGGTCAACGGCGATTCGCAGATCGCCCCGATCATCATCTCGCGCCCGGCCTCGATGCGCTTGGCGATGGCGATCTCGCCCTCGCGGGACAGCAGCTCGACCGAGCCCATCTCGCGCAGATACATGCGCACGGGGTCGTCGGTGCGGCCGATGTCGTCATCGTCCAGATTGCCGGCGGACCGGCCTTCGCCCTCGCCGTCGGCGTTGGCGTTGCCTTCCGAGTCCTGCTCTTCCGATTCGACGATGTTGATGCCCATCTCGGAGAGCATGGCCATCGTGTCTTCGATCTGCTCGGAAGACGACGTATCCTGCGGCAGGGCAGCGTTCAGCTCGTCATAGGTGACGTAGCCACGCTCCTTGCCGCGGGCGATCATCTTCTTGACGGCAAGACCCATGCCGTCCATGAGCGGGCCGTCGCCGGCCTCGTCCCGGGCTTCGGAAACTTCAACGCTGTTCGCAGCTTTCGTGGCCATGCGATCGATGCCCCCGCATTACCCCATTATAAAAACCCATAGCACGCATCGCAGCGGCCCCCCGCTGTCGATCCGCACCTGCTTAAACCGGTTGTGAACCGTTCCGGAGCTTGTCCGGACAGACCCCTCCGGGTCTCATTCCCTCCGGCCCTTCCCTTCCGCACCACGCCCGGCGGCGCTGGCCGCTAGGCATCGTCGAGATCCTCGTCATCCGTCATACCCATTCCGGACCTGATGACCTCCTGTTGAAGGGCCACGACCCGCGCGAAGTTCGCCTCGCTGTTGTCACGGGCCAAAGCCGCCTCCGCTTCTCTCAAATCGGCCATCACCTGCCTGTGATGCAGGTGATGCCATGTCGGCCACCACCCCCGCTTCGCGTCCAAGGAGGACGCGTCCGGGCGTGCAAAGCCGGCATGGACATAGGTCGACTCGCTGAGCAGAGAGCGGACAATGGTATCATAGCCGGCGGAAGACAAGTGGCGACAAAGCGATGCGGCGTCAAGTCCCGAGTCGTTTTCCCGCCGTTCAGCAAGCAATCCGATGACCGCTTGGCGCAATTCCTCCAATTCCCGGTCGGGAAACGGCAGCATGCCCAGCGATTCGCCCAACTCATCAAACAGTTCGGGGTGATTGATGATCACCGCCAGCAGAACGCGCTCCCGGGCGGCGGCGAGATTGCCGGGGTTGCGGCGGCGGTGGCCGGGCGGCGGCGCGGTGCGCAGGCCCGGCAGGCCCGGCGTGTGCCGGCGCGTCTGCTGGCCGAAACGCCCGCCCTGCCCCCCGCCCTGCCATTGCCCTGCAGGAACCCAGGGGCCGCGGTCGTTGCGCTGACGCGGCGGCGGGGCGAAGGCCTCGTCGACGCGGCGGCGCATCTCCGTGCGGTAGAAGACCTGCACGTCGCGGTCGGCGATCTGCCCGACCCGCGAGTCCAGGGCGGCTTTCACCGCCGCCTTCGATTCGGGGGTGCCGGTGGGCTTGCCCTCGGTCTCCATGCGCCACACCGCCTCGGACAGCGGGATGGCCTCGCCCAGCACCTCCTGCATGGCGCGGGGACCGTGCAGGCGGATCAGGCTGTCGGGGTCCTCCCCCTCTGGCAGGAAAGCGACGCGGGCGGAATGGCCGGGGGCGAGGTGCGGCAGGATGCGCTCCACCGCGCGCCACGCCGCCCGCCGTCCCGCGTTGTCGCCGTCGAAGCAGAGAAAGGGCACTTTTTCCGCGTCGGGGATCAGCTTCCACAACTCCTGGACCTGCGTCTCGGTCAGGGCGGTGCCGAGCGGCGCCACCGCCCCCTCGAACCCGGCGCGGACCAGCGCGATGACGTCCATGTAGCCTTCGGCGACGATCACCGGCTTGCCGTCCGCCGCCGCCTGCCGCGCCCGCGACAGGCCATACAGCAAAGTTCCTTTGTGGAACAGCGGCGTGTCGGCGGTGTTGACGTATTTCGGGCCGTCGCCTTCCAGGATGCGCCCGCCGAAGGCGACCACCCGGCCGCGCCGGTCGGTCACCGGGAAGATCACCCGGTTGCGGAAGAAGCTGTAGGGCGTGCGCCCGTCCTCCGGCCGCTTCAGCAGGCCGGCGGTCACCATGTCCTCTTCCGAGAAGCCCTGCTTCAGAAGCTGGCCGCGCAACGCGCCGGAATCGCCGGGGGCGAAGCCCAGGCGGAAGCGCGCCATGCCGTCGGTGTCCAGCCCGCGGCGTTGGAAATACTCCAGCCCGGCGCGGCCCGCCGGGGCGTAAAGCTGCTGCTCGAACCAGCGGGCGGCCTGCTCCACCAGATCGTGCAGCGTCTTGCGCCGCTCGTAGCGCTGCTTGTCCTCCTCGGTGGCGCGCGGGACCGGCAGCCCCGCCTCGCCGGCCAGCGCTTCCACCGCCTCCGGGAAGGCGAGGTTGTCGTGGCGCATGACGAAGCCGATGATGTCGCCGTGCGCCCCGCAGCCGAAGCAATGGAAGAAGCCCTTCTGGTCGTTGACGTAGAAGGAGGGCGACTTCTCGTTGTGGAAGGGGCACGGCGCCTTGTACTCGCGGCCGGCGCGGATCAGGCGCAGGCGCTTGCCCACCACGTCCGACAAAGCGAGACGGGTGCGGAGTTCTTCCAGGAATTGCGGCGGGAAGGCCATGGGCGGGAGCCCCCCGTGCTAGATCGGAAACCGCACGGTCAGCAGGCCGACAGCTGCTGCTTCACGGTGCCGCTGACCTTGGCGAAGTCCATCTGGCCGGCGTAACGGGTCTTCAGCTCCGCCATCACCTTGCCCATGTCCTTGATGCAGGTGGCGCCGATCTCATCCACCACCGTCTTGACGGCGGCGGCCACCTCCTCCTCCGACATCTGCTTGGGCAGGAAGCCCTCGATGATGGTGATCTCCTCGCGCTCCTGCTCGGCCAGCTCCAGGCGTCCGCCCTGCTCGTACAGCTTGATCGACTCGCCGCGCTGCTTGATCATCGTCTGCAGCATGGAGAGGATCTCGGCCTCGTCGATGCCGTCGGTGACGCCGCGCGAGCGCGCCGCGATGTCCCGGTCCTTCAGCGCGGCCAGGATCAGGCGCACGGTCGAGACGGCGCGCTGGTTCTTGGCGAGCATCGCCTGCTTCAAAGCCTCGTTCAGGCGCGTGCGCAGCATTGCGTGTGTCCTTCGTGTTCGTCAGGTGGTTCGTCACGTCGAAACGATAACGGCCGCTCGGCAGCATCCGCACCGTCCCCATCCGTGGGATGGCGCGGGAGACGCGGCGCGAACCGGCAATATTCCTAAATTTGCGCCGGATTGCCACGTCAATTCCGAAGAGCCGCTTCCCACCCCGCGCCAGCGCATTCCACAACCCCTCCAACGGCCAAGCCCCACCGGTGAAGCACGGCGATTATGCAAACGCGCCGCTGGAAATCGGGGTACCAATCGTCATATACGGTTGACCGGCTCACCCGTCCCGACTAATCGATCCAGGCTCAGACACCCGAACCGCAAGGAACCGGGATGGCGGGGCACGGACCGACGACGACGCGTGCGCCCAGCGGGGCGGGACGCGGCGCCGACGCTCCGCAAAGCAGGAATATGTGGCCCGCGGCGGCTCTTGATAAGGTCTGAAGGATGGCTCAATCGACTCTCCCGGCGGGCGATGCCGGCGCTTACACCGGTGTCCTGGTTCTGGCCGACGGCACCGTCTTCAAGGGCCGAGGCATCGGTGCGGTGGGGGATTCGGTGGGCGAGGTGTGCTTCAACACCTCGATGACCGGCTATCAGGAAATCCTGACCGACCCCAGCTACGCCGGGCAGATCATCACCTTCACCTTCCCGCACATCGGCAACACCGGCGCCAACCCGGAAGACATCGAGACGGTGACCCCCGCCGCGCGCGGCCTGATCCTGCGCGCCGACGTCACCGACCCGTCGAACTGGCGCGCCACGCGCCACCTCGACGACTGGCTGAAGAGCTACGGGCTGGTCGGTCTGGCCGGGGTGGACACCCGCCGCCTGACCCGCCGCATCCGCGACCTGGGCGCGCCGAACGGCGTCGTCGCCCACGCGCCGGACGGCAAGTTCGACCTCGACGCTCTGATCGCCAAGGCCAAGGGCTGGCCGGGGCTGGAGGGCATGGACCTCGCCAAGGACGTCTCCTGCCGCCAGACCTACGGCTGGGATGAGGGCGCCTGGACGCTCGGCGCCGGCTACGCCACGCAGGAGAGCCCGCGCTTCCACGTCGTGGCGATCGATTTCGGCGCCAAGCGCAACATCCTGCGCTGCCTCGCCGCGGCCGGCTGCAAGGTGACCGTGGTTCCGGGCACCGCCACCGTCGAGGACGTGATGCGCCACAAGCCGGACGGCGTCTTCCTGTCCAACGGCCCCGGCGACCCCGCGGCCACCGGCGAATACGCCGTGCCGACGATCAAGGGCCTGCTGGACACCGGCCTGCCGATGTTCGGCATCTGCCTGGGCCACCAGATGCTGTCGCTGGCGCTGGGCGCCAAGACGAAGAAGATGCCGCTGGGCCACCGCGGCGCCAACCATCCGGTGAAGGACCTGGCCTCCGGCCGGGTGGAGATCACCAGCCAGAACCACGGCTTCGTGGTGATGGAGGAGACCCTGCCCGCCGACGCCGAGGTGACCCACGTCAGCCTGTTCGACGGCACCAACGAGGGCATCCGGCTGAAGAACAAGCCGGTCTTCTCGGTACAGTACCACCCGGAAGCCTCGCCCGGCCCGCAGGACAGCCACTATCTGTTCGACCGCTTCGTGGCGCTGATGGACGGCAAGCAGCCGGCCTGACGCCCGGCAGACGCACCAGCCGATGATGGAGAGGGAGCCGCTTGCGGCTCCTTTTTCTATACACACACCGAGGCTTCACGTTCCTCGCCTTCGCGGGGCTCATTCGATCGAATGAATGAGCCGTATTTCCACCCCTTTCGATAAAAACCCTGCTCCGTCAAAGGTGTGTCCTTTGCTGCCGGACTCTGCGATGGTTACGGGCGCGTCCCGCGCCATGCATACCGGAGCATGACATCCCTTGCCTGTGCACGCTCAGGATGACAACGCACCCGCCGTGAACGACGGCGTGGCGGGCGACGACCAAACCCAGGCCGGCGGGCTGTCGCTCCGCACCGGGCTGGTGCTCCTGGTCATGGCGGCGTTGCTGCCGATGCTGGGATTCGCCGGCTGGACGGTCTTCCGCATGGCCGAGACGCAGAGCGCCGCGATCGAGCGATCCGGCCAGGATCTGGCCCGGACGCTGGCCGTCGCCATCGACCGCGAACTCATGGCGATGGAGACGGCGCTCCAGGTTCTCACCACCTCCCCCCACTTGGCGAAGGGCGATCTCGCCGCCTTCCACCGGCAGGCGACCGAGGTGCTTCAGCACAAGGGCTCCCGGCGCGAGGGCGTCCACATCGTGCTGAGCAACGCCCAAGGCCAGCAGCTGATCAACACGCGCCGCCCGTTCGGGGAGCCGCTTCCCCGCACCGCGGTGACGGGCCTCGTCCGGCGGACGGCGGACAGCGGTCAGACCCAGATTTCCGAGATCTTCACGGGCGTTGTCGCCCAACGCCCCCTGGTCGCCGTTGCGTTGCCGATCACGCGCAATGGACCCTCGGAGCATGTGCTTGCCATGAGCATCCCGACCGAGATGTTCATCGAGGTGCTGCGCCAGCAGAGCCTTCCGGAGGGATGGATCGCCGCCCTATGGGACCGGCAAGGGGTCGTCATCACCCGGACCTCGGCCTCCGACACCTTCACCGGCACACCGATTTCGGCGGAGGTGTTCCGCCGGACCGCCTCGGCCGGTTCCGGGACCTTCACCGCCGTGGCGCGGGACGGCACGCCGCTGTTCAACGCCTTCGCCCGGTCGGAGCTGTCGGGCTGGACCGTCGCCGTCGGCGTCCCGCAAACGCTGATCGCCGAGCCCATGCGCCGCTCGGTCACGCTGGTGTTGTGCGGCGGCGGCATCCTGTTGCTCGTCAGTCTGGCGATGGCGCTGGTGGTCGGGCGGCGCATCGCCGATCCGGTGGCGGCGCTGGCCGGTTCCGCCCTGGCGCTGGGGCGCGACGGCCCGCATGCCGCGCTGGTGATGTCCGCCCCCGCGCCGATCCGCGAGGTCAATGCGGTGGCCGGCGCGCTGAACCGGGCAGCCCGCCGCCTGCGCGACAGCGAGGCGCAGCAGCGGCTGGTCATGGAGGTCGTCGGGCTGGGGGTCTGGCGCTACGACATGCGCAGCCGCCGCTTCCACGGCTCGGACCAGACCGCCGCCCTCCTGGGAGTCCCGGTGCTCGACGGCGCCTCGGTCGAATCCTGGATCCGCAACGTCGCGGCGGACCACCGCAACGCCATCCGCGCCGCCCTTTTCCGCGACGACCCGTCGAAGGGCGAGTTGGAGGCGGAGTTCCCCGTGGGCTCGCCCGACGGGCAGGTGCGCTGGCTGGCCATGCGCGGCTCCTGTCTGACCGACCCGGACGGCACCACCCGCTCCGTCGGCGTCCTGGAGGACGTGACGGAGCGGCGGCGCGCCCATGAAATGCAGCTGGGCGAGTTGGTGGACCGTCACGCCTCCGACCGCCGCCTGTTCGCCGCGATCATCGAAAGCTCCACCGACCTGATCGTCGCGGTGGACCAGGAGCTTCGCTACATCCTGTTCAACGGCGCCTACCAGCGGGAGGTCGAGGCGCTGTACGGCCACCGCCCGGCCATCGGCCAGAGCCTGCTGGAGATGATGGAGCATCTGCCCACCGCGCAGGTCACCACGGAGTCCCTGTGGAGCCGCGCGCTGGGCGGGGAACGCTTCACCATCGTGGAGGAGCTGGGCGATCCCACTTTGCAGCGCAAGCGCTACGAGCTGGCCTTCGGCACCATCCTAGATTCCAGTGGGCGGCGCATCGGCGCCTATCACGTCGCCCGCGACGTCGAGGAGCGGGAGCGCACCGGCCAAGCCCTGCGCGAGATCGAGGAGACGCTGCACCAGGCCCGCAAGATGGAGGCCATCGGCCAGCTCACCGGCGGCATCGCCCACGACTTCAACAACCTGCTCCAGGCCATCGGCACCTCGCTCTACCTGCTGCGCGCCGCGGGGGAAAGCGGTGGAGCCAGCCACCCCCAGGCCCTCGACATGGCAGAGAAAGCGGTGGAGCGCGGCGCCACCCTGACCCAGCATCTGCTGGCCTTCTCCCGCCGGCAGCGGCTGGAGCCGAAGACGGTCGACGTCGGCGCCCTGGTCACCGGCATGGGCGGGCTGCTGGAACGCACGCTGGGCGGCACCACCCGCATCGTGACGCAGACGGACCCCAGCCTGTGGCCGGCGCGGGTCGACCCGAACCAGCTCGAAATGGCCATCCTCAACCTCGCCATCAACGCGCGGGACGCCATGGCGGCGGGCGGCACCCTGACCATCCGCACCGGCAATTGCCCGGACGACATGGAGGGACGGCCGCTCGACCTCGCCGCCGGGGACTGCGTGTGCATTGCCGTCGCCGACACCGGCAGCGGGATGAGCGAGGAAACGGCGGCCCGCGCCTTCGAACCCTTCTTCACCACGAAGGGCGTCGGGCACGGCACCGGCCTGGGCCTGTCGATGGTGCATGGCCTGGCCGCGCAATCCGGCGGGACGGTGGTCCTGACGACCCGGCTGGGCGCCGGCACGACGGTGACGCTCTATCTGCCGCGGGCCGACGTCGAGGAAGATGCGGACCAGGACGCCGAGCCGCCCTTGGCCGCGCAATCCCCGCCCCGCCCCGCCACCATCCTGCTGGTGGAGGACGAGGCGCTGGTCCGCATGGCGACCGCAACGGTTCTGGAGCATGCCGGTTTCCGCATCATGGAGGCGTCGAGCGGCCCCGACGCGCTGGACGCCTTCGCCCGCGAACCGGAGGTGGACCTCGTGCTGACCGATTACGCGATGCCCGGCATGACGGGGCTGGAGCTGGTGCGGGAGTTGCGCGCCCGGCGCCCCGGCCTGCCGGTCCTGATGGTCACCGGCTATGCGGAGATCCAGCGGGCCTCGGCGCTGGACGGGCTGCCCATCCTGCAGAAGCCCTATCAGGCCGACGAGCTGGTCGCCCGCATCCGCGCCGCCCTGCCCGCGGCACCCTCCGCCTGACGGCCGCCGCCCGACCGGACGCTCGATGCCGCCGCCAGACCCGTTCCATCCGCCGTCGTTCCATCCGCCTTGCCCGCTCTGCGGCCGCCCGATGGTGCCCGGCCCCAGCCTGAACGAGCATCACCTGATCCCGCGCACCTACGGCGGACGGGACACGGTGACCATGCACCGCATCTGCCACGCCAAGATCCACGCGGTGTTGAGCGAGGCGGAACTGCGCGACCATTACAACACCATCGCCGGCCTGCGCGCCCACCCGGACATCGCCGCCTTCCTGCGCTGGGTGTCCCGCAAGCCGCCGGAGTTCATCGACCGTCACGCCTCCCGACGCGGGCGCCGGCGATGACGCGCCGCTCGATGGGTCAGACGCGCCCGAGATAGCGGTTGATCTCGCCGTTGCAGGACTGGCTGATGCGCTCGTACTCGGCGGGGGTGTCGATGCGGGCCTGGCGCGCGTTCCGCTCGCGCCCGAACTCCTCCATCAGCTGGCGCATCGCCGCCTTGATCGGCTGCTCGATCGCCGCCATCACCTGCCGCTCGGAGCGCCCCTGGGCCGGTCGGGCGCGGCCGACCACGTCCTCCAGCCGCCGCTTCAGGACCGGCACATACTCGCGCAGAAGCTGCTCGTCCACCGTGACGTGGCGCATCTCGTGGGCCAACACCTCGCCATGGATGCAACTGCCCTGCGGCAGCTCGCGGGCGACATAGACGGTCCGCTCGTCGTAGCCGAAGGTAACGGTCAGAGTCTGCGCCGCGCCGCAGTAACGGCCCTGCCCCAGCGACGCCGTCATGACGCCGGCCTGCCATTGCTGATTGTATTGAATCGCCGCCAGCCCCAGCGTGTGGGAGTTGGCGGTCCGCCCCGCGACGGGCCGCCGCCCCGGCTTCTGGGCCAGCTGGCGGATCGACTGGCTGTAATCGGTGCGCAGCGGGGCGATCTGCAGATCGAGGACCACGCGGGCCGGCGCGAAGTCCGGACAGGCGGCGATCCCGCCGTGGGCCGTCGCGGTTTGCGCAGCCGCGGGTGCGGAAAAGCCAAGCCCTCCCCCACCCAGGCACAGGAGGGTCAGGAGGCCGGCGCGCACACGCGGTCGAAACGGGCGGAGCATCATTCCGCCTATGTCGGTGCGGCCCCCGCCGAGGGCAAGGGCCGCAACGCCGGACCTCAGCGCTTGCCCGGATAGAGGAAGCGGGCCTTCAGCGTGCCCTCGATGGCGCGCAGATCGCTCGCCACCTCGTTCTCGTCCACGTCGCCGTCGACATCCACCACGACGTAGCCCAACTCCGGGTCGGTCTGGAGATACTGCGCGGCGATGTTCAGGTTGCGGCCCGAGAAGACCTCGTTGATCTTGCGCAGCACGCCCGGACGGTTCTCGTGGACGTGCAGGAAGCGGGTGGAGCCGGCGTGGACGACCGGCAGGCCGACCTGCGGGAAGTTCACGGCCCCCATGGTCGAACCGTTGTCCGAATACTCGATCAGCTTCTGCGACACCTCGGTGCCGATGTTGGCCTGCGCCTCCATCGTCGAGCCGCCGATGTGCGGGGTCAGGATGACGTTGTCGAGCCCGCGCAGCGCGCTCTCGAACACCTCCTTGTCGCCGCCCGGCTCCTTGGGGAAGACGTCGATGGCGGCGCCCAGCAGGTGCTTGTCCTTCAGGGCGGCGGCCAGCGCCTCGATCACCACGACCTTGCCGCGGGCGGCGTTGATCAGGTGGGCGCCCTTCTTCATGGCGCGGATCTGCGCCTCGCCGATCATGTCGCGGGTCTGCGGCGTGTCGGGGACGTGCAGGGTCACCACGTCGGACACCGCCAGCAGTTCCTCCAGCGAGTGGCAGGGCTGCGCGTTGCCGAGCGCCAGCTTGTTCACGACGTCGTAGTAGCGGACCTTCATGCCCATCGATTCGGCCATGATCGACACCTGCGTGCCGATGTGGCCGTAGCCGACGATGCCCAGCGTCTTGCCGCGGATCTCGTAGCTGTCCTTGGCCGACTTCATCCAGCCGCCGCCATGCACGAGGTTCGACTTCGAGAAGATGCCGCGCATCAGCATGATGATCTCGCCGATCACCAGCTCCGCCACCGACCGGGTGTTCGAATAGGGCGCGTTGAAGACCGGGATGCCGAGTCGGCGGGCGGCCTTCAGATCGACCTGATTCGTGCCGATGCAGAAGCAGCCGACGCTGAACAGGCGGGTCGCGGCCTCCAGCACCTTGGCGGTCAGATGGGTGCGCGAGCGGATGCCCAGCATGTGGACGGACCCGATGCGCTCCAGCAGCTCCGACTCGTCCAGCGCGTGCGGCAGACGCTCCACGGTGGCGTAGCCGCCATGCGCCAGCTCGTTGATGGCGTTGTCGTGAACGCCTTCGAGCAGCAGGATGTTGATCTTGTCCTTGGAGAGCGAGAGCTTCGTCACGGCCGGAATCCGTCGAAATGAATGGCCCCGCACGCGGCGGGCCGCCAATAATGCGAGCGCGCAAGGTAATGCCAAGCGCCGGCCTTGTCACGCGAGGGATGTTGCGCCGCCGCCGCCATTCCGCATGGCGGGTTGGCGCCGCACGCGGAGCGGGTGTATTCCTGCCACCGACAAAGCCATGGCTGGGAAGAGCGAGGGAAACACCGGGATGAGCGACGTCACCATCTACCACAACCCGCGCTGCACCAAGTCGCGCCAGACGCTGGAGCTTCTGAGGTCCAGGGGCGTCGAGCCCACCGTCGTGGAGTATCTGAAGACCCCGCCCGGCCCGGCCGAGCTGAAGGCCATCCTGGCCAAGCTGGGCAAGGGTCCCCGCGACATCCTGCGCGCCAAGGAAGCGGCGGAGGCCGGGATCGCCAAGGATCTCGACGGCGACGCCCTGATCGCCGCATTGTCCGCCAACCCCGCCGCCATCGAGCGGCCCATCGTCGTCACGGGCGACAAGGCCCGTGTGGGCCGCCCGCCGGAAAGCGTTCTGGAGATCCTGTAAGTGACCAAGCCCTCCCTGGACCTCACCCCCGCCGACGCGGCGACCGAGTTGCGCACCGTCCGCGACCTGATCCGCTACGGCGTCAGCCGCTTCACCGAGGCCGACCTGGATTACGGCCACGGCACCACCAACGCCCATGACGAGGCGGTGTTCATGGTGCTCGAAGGGCTGAGCCTGCCGATCGACCAACTCGACCCCTACGTGGACGCCCGGCTGACCCTGGCGGAGCGCCGCAAGGTCGCCGACCTGCTGCACGCCCGCGTGGAGACCCGCAAGCCGGCCTCCTACCTGCTGAACAAGGCCTACATCCAGGGCATCCCCTTCTATGTGGACGAGCGGGTGATCGTCCCGCGCTCCTACATCGGGGAGATCCTGTTCTCCGACCTGATCGGCGGCGACGACTTCACGCTGGTGGAGGACCCGACGGAGGTCGAGCGGGTTCTCGACCTCTGCACCGGCTCCGGCTGCCTCGCCATCCTGGCCGCGCAGATCTTCCCGGAGGCCCAGGTGGACGCGGTGGACCTGTCCGCCGACGCGCTGGAGGTGGCCAAGCGCAACGTGACGGACAGCGGGTTCGAGGACCGCATCGCCCTGCACCACGGCGACCTGTTCGCGCCGCTGAAGAACCGCAAGTACGACGTCATCATCACCAACCCGCCCTATGTGGACGCCGAGGCGATGGCCAACCTGCCACCGGAATTCCGCCACGAGCCGCAGATGGCCCTGGCGTCCGGCGAGGACGGGCTCGACATCGTGCGCCGCATCCTCAAGGAGGCGCCCAAGCACCTGACGCCGGAAGGCGGCCTGCTCTGCGAATTCGGCACGGGCCGTGAGATCCTGGAAGCCGAGTACCCTGACCTCGACTTCTTCTGGGTCGAGACCGCCAACAGCTTCGGCGAGGTCTTCTGGCTGACCCGCGACCAGCTGAAGCCGGGCAAGTAACCGGACCGCTGATCAGACCGGGCTCAGACCGGGCGCCGGAGCAGCACGCTTCCCCCCTGGTGCGGCAGCCGCTCGTGCCAGGGGATGTCGGCGCGGCCGATCTCGGCAAAGCCCTCCTTGGCATAGAGTTGGCGGGCGTCGGCGTTGTCGGCCCAGACATGCAGCGTCACCCGGTCGAACCGGCCGCGGCGCGCCCGTTCATAGACCCAGGCGAGAAGCCGGGAGGCGATGCCGCGGCGGCGCCACGCCGGATCGACGGCCAGCGCCGACAGGAAATAGCTGCCCCAGTCGTGCACCCGGTTGAAATCTTCCATGTGGGCCAGCCGGTCGGCGGGCAGCCCGCTGTAGTCCTGGGTCTTGATCCAGTCCACGGGATAGGCGTGGACGATCCCGACGATGCGCCCCGCCGCCTCCGCCACGCCCGAATGGCGGTGGGAAAAGGACCCTGACGTGCCCGCGAGTCCCGGCACCAGCATCTCCGCCGCCGTCTGGCCGGGCACCAGCCCGTCGAGCAGGAACTCGTAGACGCCGCCGCCGGCCATGTCGATGAGCCGCGCCAAGTCCGGCGCGTCGTCCGGCTCGGCCGGGCGGATGTGGATGCCGTTGTCGTTCATGACTTCGCGTGTCCTGTTGAGAGCGTAATTCCCCTCTCCCGCCCCGGGAGAGGGTGCCCGCGCAGCGGGCGGGTGAGGGTCGAACAAGGATCAAGGCGGTGATCCTGGGCAACACCCTCACCCTTCCCACGCCTGCGGCGCGGGCCCCTTCCCTCTCCCGGGGCGGGAGAGGGAATTTGCCGACTCCATTGACCATGGCCGCCCATCGCCCTATCCTGACGCCCATGATGGACCGTCACCTTACCCTGGGTCTGCGAATTAGCAGCCCGGTTCTCGTGTGAGAGCCGGGGTTTTCGCGCGTCTGCAGGTCTGACCCTGCACTCATCGACTCAAGACCAAGGTAAGAGCGACCCATGTCCACCGTCACGTTGTCCACCGTCACGCTGGCGGCGCCCGCCGCCGAATCCCGTCCGACCGATCCGAACCGCCTCGTCCGCTTCGCCGTGCAGGCCGATGCCGATCCCGGCACCCTGCCCCGCGTGCTGGAGCTGTTCGCCAAGCGCGGCCTCGTGCCCCTGTCGCTGAACAGCCGCCTGCTGGGCGAGACGCTGACCATGGAGGTCGAAATGGCCGGCATGGTCGCCGCGGAGTCGAACCATGTCGGCAATTGCCTGCGCCAGATCCCGATGGTCCTGACGGTCGCCGTGACCGAACGGACCCTGCCGCTGGACCTGCCCGCCGCCGCCGAATGACGGCAAGGGCGGGCGTCCGGCGTCAGTCGGACGAGGGCGTCCTGGTCTTTTCAGACACCATTTCAGGCGACGGGGGCGGCGCGTCCGAAGCGGGGACGACAGTCTCCTCCGTCGGCGTTTCCTCCGTCTCCTTCATCAGCTGGGCGGCCTGCTGCAGCTTGCGGAACTGCGCCACCGAGAAGGGCAGGCTCGCCAGATAGGCCAGCCCGAGGAAGGCCAGCGTCCACCAGGGCTGGCTGACCAGCGAGGCGGCGAGCAGGCCGACGCCGACCAGACCCGGCACCACATACTGGGTCGGCACCCGCATGCCCTTGAAGGAGAAGGTGGGCAGCGTGCTGACCATCAGCCCGCCCATCGCCAGCGTCCAGGGCACCACGACGGCCGGATGGCCGGCGATGTCCGGCCCGGCCTCGAAGCCGATGACCATGGGCAGGACGGCCAGACCGGCGCCCGCCGGGGCGGGAACGCCGGTGAAGTAGTTGAAGGCCCAGGGCGGCAGGTCGACGTCCAGGCGGGAGTTGAAGCGGGCCAGCCGCAGCGCCGCGCAGACCGCGTAGGCCATGGCGGCGATCCAGCCCAGGCTGCCGGCGCCGTTCAGCGCCCACAGATACATCATGAAGGCGGGGGCCACGCCGAAGCTGATGACGTCGGACAGGCTGTCCAGCTCCGCGCCGAACTTGCTCTGCCCGTTCAGCAGGCGGGCGATCCGCCCGTCCAGCGCGTCGAGGATCGCCGCGATGACGATGCAGACGACCGCCTGCTCCCACCGCTCGTGCATGGCGAAGCGGATGGCCGTCAGGCCGGAGCACAGCGCCAGCACCGTCAGCACGTTGGGCAGAAGATGGTTGATCGACAACCCCTTCAGCCGCGGATGCGGGCGGCGCGCCCGGCGCTTGCGGAACACTGCCGGCTTGAAGACCGGTCGCTTCATCGGCGGACATCCCCCTGCCGTTGCGGTTCGGTGGCGGTCAGGTCGGCCAGCACGGTCTCGCCTCCGATCGCCGTCTGCCCGACGCAGACCAGCGGGGCCACGCCGTCCGGAAGATAGACGTCGGTGCGGCTGCCGAATCGGATCAGGCCGAACCGCTCGCCCGCCTTGACCTCCTGGCCGGCCTTCACCCAGTAGAGGATGCGGCGGGCGACGAGGCCGGCGATCTGCACATAGGCAATCTCACGCCCGTCGGGAAGACGGTGGCGGAAGGCGGCGCGCTCGTTCTCCTCGCTGGCCTTGTCCAGCGCGGCGTTCACGAAGGTGCCCTTGTGGTACTCCGCCGCGACCACCGTGCCGTCCGCCGGCACGCGGTTGACGTGCACGTTGAAGACGTTGAGGAAGATGCTGACGCGGGTCAGCGGCTTGTCGCCCATGCCCAGCTCCGGCGGCGGAACCGCGGGAACGATCATGGTCACGCGCCCGTCGGCGGGGCTGACCAGCAGGCCGGGGCGCGTCGGCGTCACGCGATCGGGATCGCGGAAGAAATACACGCACCACAGGGTGAGCACGAGACCCAGCCAGCCCAGCGGCTTCGCCACGGCAAGCCCGAGAATCAGGGAGACCACGGCGAAGGCGGCGATGAAGGGCCAGCCGGCGCGGTGGATCGGAACGACTACGGTGTTGAGGGCGGACATCGCCGGTTACTTCAGCCTCGGATCGTTGGAGCGGCGCATTCTAGACAGCATCCCCCGCCCTTTACAGAATTTTAGCAGGGAAGGTGGAGAGTGACGCCACCGACACCACAGGAATGAGCGAGCCCCCGTGTCCGTTCCCGCCGCCCGCCTTCAGGCCATGCCGTCGCTCGCGCAGGTCTCGCAGACCGCCCTGCCCTTCAGCCCCGACACCTTCGTGATGACCCCCGAAGGGGTGCTGGGCATCGCCCAGCCGCCGCGCCCGGCGCGGCTGCACTTCATGGCCGACGGGTTGCCCTTCAGCATCGCCGTCGGCTTCGACGGGGAAAAGTCGCGCTCGCAGGTATGGGCGGAGATCGGCCACATCCCCTACACCGCCCAGTCGCCGGAGCGGCGGCGCCAGCTCCTGGCCATCCTGCGCGGCATCCAGGACCGCCGGGGAACCCGCTTCCTCGTCCAGGAAGGCCAGAAGATCCTGCTGTTCTCCGAAGCGGAGTTCGAGGGGCAGGCGACGCCGGAGGATCTGATCCACCAGACGGTGGTCGCGCTGCAGCAGGCGCGCCCCTTCCTGCGCCTGCTCGCCCCGTATCTGTAAAGTCAGTTCGAAAAAAGCTCAGTTCGAGACCGGCAGCGCGAAGATCTGGCCGGGATAGATCAGGTCCGGGTCGCGGATCTGGCCGCGGTTGGCCTCGTAGATCAGCGTGTACTGCACGCCGTGCCCGTAGGTGGAGCGGGCGATCCGCCACAGGCTGTTGCCGGGCTGGACGACCATCGACCGGCCGTCCGGCAGGCTGGCCGGAACCTCCGACACCTGAACCGGCAGTTCGACACGGGCGGTGACCTTGCCCGAGTCGGTCACCTGATCGGCGCGCAGCGTGTAGACGCCCGGCGGCACGGCGCGTTCCGGGCGCAGCCGCCACTGGCCGTTCGGGTCGGTGTGGGCGCTGCCGACCAGAAGATTGTCGAGATAGAGCTGCACGGCGCTTCCCGGCTGCGCCCGGCCGCCCATGGCGACCTGTCCCGAGGCGTCGTAGTCCATGCTTTCCAGAGACACGCCCCCCGGCGGCGGCGGGGCCGCCACGCCGCGGGTCGCGGGGGCGGCTGGCCCCTTCGGAGCCTGCAGGATCGTGCTGCCGCCCCGCCCGTCGCCCAGCCCATCGCGCGGCATGGCGACGGCCAGGGGACCTGTGGGAGCTTCCGAGGACGCCCCGCCGGTGGCCGGCGGCGGATCGGGCACCACGACCACCACGACGCGCTCCGACGGCGTCGGCTCGGCGGCGGGGGTCGCCTTCTCCGAAAGGCTCAGTTCGCGGGCGCCGGGGGCCAGGGGCTGTTCGGGAAGAAGGACCCATTCGCCGCGCGCGTCGGCGTTGACGGAGCCGAGCGCGCGCTCCCCGTCATGGACGGTCACCGACGAGCCCGGCGTGGCGCGGCCGGCCATCACGGTGGCGCCGTCGGGCGCGACGCGCACGATGTCGAATCGCGGACCGGCGGGCTCCTCCGCGGCCTTCGCCGGGGCGGGCGCGGTGGCCGGCGGCTTGGCCGGGGACACGCTGCCCAGCGCGACGGTTGTTCCGGACCCGGCCGTTCCGGCGCGGAAGCCCGGCGCAGGCGCCGGATCGAAGGCCAGATACGCGACAACGGCGGCAGCGGCGACTGTCGCCGCACCGCCGAACAGGAGAGCTTGCTTCACCGGAGCACCGCCGCATCATTGCCGGCGGACACGCCGGCCTGCGGCAGAATAGCAGATTGCGGCGGCGGAACTGAACACCGCCGATGGAGCAGACGCATAGCCGCATCGGGACCGGCACACCGCCTTCGCGCCGCCGGACGGGACGGTACCCGCGCTCCCGAACTCATTTTTCCAGCTTGGCGACCGTCTCGGAATGGCGGCTGGAGGAAAGGTCAGCTGCGGAGACGCTGGTTTCCGTGGCCTGAACCGTCGAGGCGCCGCCCGCGTTCGCCTTGCCCCCGCCGGTCAGAAAGCCGATCCCGCCGCCGAAGCCCCCGCCAAAGCCGAGGAACAGGAACGTGGCCACCGAAATGGCGGCCAGGGCGTTGACGACGCGCGAATCCATAATGTTCCCTCCCGATGGGCTGAAGTCCGATGTCCGGGTAGACGCCGCCCCGGCTTTGCTATTCCCTTGCAATAGGTGACCCCGCCGGGCGCACCGGAACAGTCACCGGAACGTGTACCCAACCGGCGAGAAAGGGTGAGCGATGAGAGCCCCGAATTCCGTCTGCGTCTATTGCGGCTCATCCAGCCGCGTCGCCGCTGTCCACAAGGAGGCCGCCCATATGTTGGGTGAAGGGCTCGCCCGGCGGGGCATCCAGCTCGTCTACGGCGGCGGGCGCGTCGGGCTGATGGGCATCGCGGCCGACGCGGCGCTCGCCGCCGGGGGCCAGGTCATCGGCATCATCCCAGAGCACATCCAGTCCGTCGAGATCGAGCACACCGGCCTGACCGAACTGCACGTCGTCGACAGCATGCACACCCGCAAGCGCATGATGGTCGACCGGGCCGACGCCTTCGTGGTGCTGCCGGGCGGCCTCGGCACGCTCGACGAAGCGTTCGAGATCCTGACCTGGAAGCAGTTGGGCCTGCACGACAAGCCGGTGGTGATCGTGGATGTGGACGGCTACTGGCGCCCCTTGCTCGGCCTGATCGACCATACGGTGGCGCAGGGTTTCACCCAGCCGGCGCACCGCGCGTTGTACACCGTCGTCGATGACGTGGACGACGTGTTTGCCGCGCTGGCCTATGAACCGGAGCCCGCGTTGAAGATTCCCACACAAAAGCTCTGAAAAGGCCAAGTGGTAGGACCAGATCGCGCAAATTGCGCCGTTTTCAGCGCGATATCGTCTGTTTTGATGCCCCGCGGTCCTTTCTTTCGGCGGTGCCCCGGTGCTATATAACCGCCATCCGTTTCCGTCCGGGGAACCGGGGCCCGTCTTCGGATGGACGCCCCGGCCCGTGCCCTCGCACAGCGCGCCCGGCGTCCAAGCATAAGACAACCCCTACCCGTTCGGGGAGAACTCGCACCCATGACGAAGATCAAGGTAGCCAATCCGGTCGTCGAACTCGACGGCGACGAGATGACGCGCATCATCTGGCAGTTCATCAAGGACAAGCTGATCCTGCCGTACCTCGACGTCGACCTGAAATACTACGATCTCAGCGTCGAGAACCGCGACAAGACGGACGACCGCGTGACGGTCGAGTCCGCCAACGCGATCAAGCAGTACGGCGTCGGCGTCAAGTGCGCGACCATCACCCCGGACGAGGCGCGGGTGACGGAGTTCAATCTCAAGAAGATGTGGAAGTCGCCGAACGGCACGATCCGCAACATCCTGGGCGGCACCGTCTTCCGCGAGCCGATCGTCTGCTCCAACGTTCCGCGTTATGTTCCGGGCTGGACCAAGCCGATCATCATCGGCCGTCACGCCTTCGGCGACCAGTACAAGGCCACCGACTTCGTCGTTCCCGGCAAGGGCAAGCTGACCATCAAGTGGGTGCCGGAAGGCGGCGGCGAGCCGATCGAGCACGAGGTGTACGATTTCCCCGCCTCCGGCGTCGCCATGGGCATGTACAACCTGGACGAGTCGATCGAGGGTTTCGCCCACTCCAGCTTCATGTACGGCCTGGAGCGCGGCTACCCGGTCTATCTGTCCACCAAGAACACGATCCTCAAGGCCTATGACGGGCGCTTCAAGGACATCTTCCAGAAGGTGTTCGACGAGCATTACGCCGCCCAGTTCAAGGCCAAGGGCCTCGTCTACGAGCACCGCCTGATCGACGACATGGTCGCCTCGGCCCTGAAGTGGGAAGGCGGCTTCGTGTGGGCCTGCAAGAACTACGACGGCGACGTGCAGTCGGACATCGTGGCGCAGGGCTTCGGCTCGCTGGGCCTGATGACCTCGGTGCTGATCACGCCGGACGGCAAGACCGTCGAGGCGGAGGCCGCCCACGGCACGGTGACCCGCCACTACCGCGAGCACCAGAAGGGCAAGGAGACCTCCACCAACCCGATCGCCTCGATCTACGCCTGGACGCAGGGCTTGGCCTACCGCGGCAAGTTCGACAACACGCCGGACGTGGTGAAGTTCGCCGAGACGCTGGAACGCGTCTGCGTCGAAACCGTCGAGTCGGGCTTCATGACCAAGGATCTCGCGATCCTCATCGGTCCGGATCAGCCCTGGCTGACCACCAAGCAGTTCCTCGACAAGCTGGACGAGAACCTGCAGAAGAAGATGGCCGCCTGGGCGTAACGCGACCTGGGCGTAACGCGACGGCCGCGTCAGGTGCGACGACGCGTCCCGGTCAAACGGGACGCCGGGTCGATGTAAGGTTGCGGCGGGGAGTTTCGGCTCCCCGCTTTTTTCTTGCCTGCGCGGCGCGATGCCGGCGCGGACCTGACGAACCGGAATTCGAGACTTTTCCCATGGCCAAGGACATCTTCCGCATCGCCGTGATCGGCGCCGGCGAAACCGGAACGCCCCTGCTGACGCAGCTTCTGGACGCTCCCTTCGTCGAGATTCTCGGCGTCGCCGACCTGGATGCCGAGGCGCCCGGCATGCGGCTCGCCCGCGCGCGCGGCGTCGCCACCACGACCGATTTCATGGACCTCGCCCGGCTCGGCGAGGCGGTGGACGTGCTGATCGACGTGACCGGCGTACCGAAGGTGCGCGAGGCGCTGCGCCAGCACATGCAGGACAGCGGCAACAGTCACACGCTGATCGTCCACGAGATGGTGGTGCAGCTCATGCTGTCGCTGCTGAGCGGCCGTCTGGTGCAGTTGAAGCACGAGGTCGAGGAGTACTGACCTCCAACCTTGTCCCGGCCCCCTTTCCTGCGGGCCGCCGCGCCACCACATCCACCCGGCGACGATGGAGCAGGGGGTTTGGGACAGGTCATGGACACGAAGGACCCAGCGCGGGACCCGGCACGGGCGTCCGCGCTGCTCAAAAAGCTGCACGGGCGCATGACCGGCGACAAGCCGACGCTGGGGGAGGTGCTGGGCCAACTCGGCGACCGTGCGCCGGGCTTTCTGCTGTTGGCGCTGGCGATCCCGGCCGTGGTGCCGACGCCGGGGCTGCCGGCAGGGATGATCTTCGGCACGGTGCTGGCGCTGGTGGCCATCCAGATGATCGTCGGCCGCGACCGTCTGCAGGTGCCGGGCTGGATCGGGCGCCGCCGTGTGGCGCGCGGCACGCTTGAAAAGATCGTGGAAAAGGGAACACCGCTGGTCGAGCGGCTGGAGGCCCGGCTGCGCACGCGTTGGCCATCGCTGACCCATCAGGGGGTTCTGCGGCCGCTGGGCCTTTTCGTGCTGGTGATGGGCGTTCTGATCGCCCTCCCAATCCCGTTCGGCAACACCCTGCCCGGTCTGGCGGTGCTGGTGATCGCGCTGGGGCTGATCGTGAAGGACGGTCTGGCGGTCGCCGCCGGTCTGGGTCTGGGCGTGGCGGCGGCGGGTGTCTCGGCGATGCTGATCGCCGGAAGCTGGTGGGCGATCACCGCGGCGCCGATCTGACCGGCGCTGCTCTTACAGCCGGCGATCCGGTCGCCGTGTCGGGCGGGCGCCCGCGTGAAGAGCGCCCGAAATCCGGAAATCCGGCGGAGAAATCCGGCGGAGTCTAGGCAGCGCCGACGTTGCGCTCACCGGTGTTGCGGTCCTCGTCGCGCTTCTTGCCGGAAGACGCCGGCTGGTAGGCCACCGCCGCGTGCTCGGCGCAGTACGGCAGGCCGGGCAGCGAGGGCTTGCCGCAGAAATGGAAATCCTGGTGCTTCGGGTCGCCGACCGGCCATTTGCACATGCGCTCGGTCAAAGCGAGGATCGTCGCGCCGCGGGTCGGCTTCTTCTTGATCGGCGACGGGCGTCCCGACAAGCCGAGGCGGTGCGCCTTTCCGATCACCGCGTTGCGGGTGATGTCGCCCAGGATGTCCGCGATTTCACTCGCGCTCAGCCCCTGGGCCCAGAGGTCCTTAAGCTGCTGAACCCGTTCGTCCGTCCAACTCATCCCCTGTCTCCCGTGGTCCGGTAACCGGTGACTTGGTTAACCAATATACCTTCCGACCAGACGGCCGTTTTCCATAAGGCGCAATATTTTGTGCCCAACGCCGGCCAAGCTACCAGATGGCCGGATAGAGGGATAGGGGGCTCGAACAACATTCCTGTGCATAAGTCTGTGGGTGTTATGAGTTCAACGCGCCGTACACCTCCTCGGCTATGGCCGAAAGGGTCACTCGGTCGAGGTCACCCGTTACCGCCCATGCCAAACCGTTGTCCCGCCAGTAGAAAGCCTGGACGTTGCCGTCCTGGGCAAACCGGAAGGACGTGTCCGGCGCGTCGGAGGCCGGCCGGATGTACAGGGTGATGCGGCGACCGGCCGCATCCTGGTACATGAGCTGGGCCGCTGGCCCCCGCGCGTCGGACAGCAGCCGCCCGCCCACCAGATCGTAGCCCTTGTCGGCCAGCCGCGGCGCCTGCAGGGGCTTGCCCAGGCGCTTGGACAGCCAGCCCACCAGATGCGCCTGCTGGTCGGCGCCGACCTCCACGGGATGGCGAACCTCCACCGCGAAGACCCGGTGCGCGGCCACCGCGTCGGCGACGAAGGCCGCGCCACCGCCGCCCGCCCCGCCCGACCAGCCGCGCAGCCACCAGCCCCCCGCCCCGCCGGCGACGAAGACCAGCAGGACCGCCGCCGCGGCCTGCGCCGGAAGCCATCGGCGCGTGCGCACCGCCGGCCGGCCCGGCGCGCGGGCGTAGGGCGGCACCAGGGCCGCCGGCAAGGGGCGGTCGATCAGCGGGCCGAAGGTTCCCTGGAGCATGGCCCGCTGGGCGCGGTAGCGTTCGAAACGGCGGGCAAGATCGGGGTTGCCCGCCAGATGGCGCTCGACCTCGCCGCGCCGCGCCTCCGGCAATTCGCCGTCCATCCAGGCGTGCAGCTCGGCCTCGGTCACCGGAGCGTCCGGTTCGGTGTCCATCACTTGATCCTCCTCACCGCCTGCTCCGTCCCGCCGTCCAGCAGGACGCGCAGCCGTTCCCGGGCGCGGGCCAGCCGCGACATGACGGTTCCCACCGGAACCCCCAGCACCTCCGCCGCCTCGCGGTAGGACAGCCCTTCCAGCCCGGTCAGCAGAAGCACGGCCCGGTGCTCTTCCGACAGCTGGTTGAAGGCGCGCACGAAATCCCGCACCTCCGTCCGGTCGGCGGGGGCGGCGCTGAGCGCCAGATCGTTGGCGAGCTCCTCCACCGGCACCTCCGGCCCGCGGCGGCGGCGCCAGCGCAGTCCGGAGACGTGCAGGTTGTGCAGGATCGACAGCAGCCAGCCGCCGAGCCGGGTGACGTCCCGCAGCGTGTGCCGGTTGGCCAGCGCCTTTTCGATGCAGTCCTGCACGAGGTCGTCGGCGTCGGACAGGTTGCCGGCCAGCGCTGCGGCGTAGCGGCGCAGCCGCGGCACCTGTGCGGCAATGGCCCGCTCGTCCACTGCGCCGCTGGCTGGTGCGCCGTTCCCTGAAGGAAGGGGAGGCGGCTTTGGCAGAGGCATGCGGCGGCGCTCCCATTGGAAGGATGTCCTGCCCGTCTGGACGCCCGGCCGGGGACGATTATTCCCCCGCTTCGCGCTCTACGTTGCCGAGAAGCCGGACTTGCCGTCGAAGTTGCACAGATTCTCGGTCTGGGTGAAGTCCAGCCCGGCGCGGGCGAGCCCTGACAGCAGCTCGACGATGTCGGGGTGGCCGACCGCCACGCCCTCCGGCGCCAGGAAGCGGCAGCGCCAATGGTCCGTGCAGAAGACGCCGATGTTGCCCTCCGGCCAGACCTTCTGCGAGCGGTTGGAGATGCTCGACAGCCGCAGCGCCGGGGTCGCCACCGGCAGGACCAGCCCGGCCAGCTCGTCCGGGTTGCCGCCCGGCCAGTGCAGGAACACGTCCACCCCGACCAATTCCTTCACCGCCTTGCGGCGGGGCGACAGCCGCACCCCGGACTCATAGGCGGGCCGCGCGGTGACGGCGTAGCCGACGGTGGGCAGCGTCACCGGCATCTGGCCTAACCGCTCCACCACCGCGTCGGCGAAGGCATGGGTGCCGACGCGCTGGCGGCTGACCCCGCGGTTGAAGATGTCCACGGTGTGGACGCCGTCCTCGATGGTCTTGAGCCAGGCGTTGTGGATGCGCGCCGCCACGTCGCCCTGCCCGATGTGGACCAGCATCATCACGGCGGCCATCAGCAGACCCGACGGGTTGGCGATCCCCTGCCCCGCGATCATCGGCGCCGAGCCGTGGATCGCCTCGAACATGGCGCAGGCGTCGCCGATGTTGGCGGAGCCGGCCAGCCCGACCGAGCCGGTGATCTGGGCGGCGATGTCCGACACGATGTCGCCGTACAGGTTCAGCGTCACGATCACGTCGAACCGCTCCGGCTGGTCGGCCAGACGGGCGGCGCCGATGTCGACGATCAGATGGTCGGCCTTGATCTCCGGATATTCGGCGGCGATCTCGTTGAAGATCTTCAGGAACAGCCCGTCCGTCATCTTCATGACGTTGTCCTTGACGAAGGCCGTCACCTTACGCCGGTGGTTGGCGCGGGCGTAGTCGAAGGCGTAACGGACGATGCGCTCCGACCCCGGCCGGGAGATCAGCTTGACCGACTGGATCACGTCGTCGGTCTGGCGGTGCTCGATCCCGGCGTAGAGGTCCTCCTCGTTCTCGCGGATGATGACCACGTCCATGCGCGGGTGCCGGGTGCGGACGTAGGGATGGTGCGACACGCAGGGCCGCACGTTGGCGAACAGCCCCAGCGTGGTGCGCGCGGTGACGTTCAGGGACTTGTTGCCATAGCCCTGGGGCGTGGTGATCGGCCCCTTCAGGAAGACCCGCGTGCGGCGGATCGAGCCCCAGCCGGCGGCGTCCAGACCGCCCAGATGGCCGCGGCGGTAGACCTGCTCGCCCGCCGGCACCTCCTCCACCTTCAAGCGGGCACCGGCGGCCTCCATCACGTGAAGCACCGCGTCGGTGATCTCCGGACCGATGCCGTCGCCGCGGGCGACCGTGATGGGGGTGGTTTCGCGCATCCATTCACTCCTGGGGGAACCCTCGAAGGAACGACGCCGGAGGGACCGCGGCGACCCTAGACGAAATCAGGGCTGGAGTTCAATGGCCGGTGCCTTTTTCCACCTGCAAAGCCGGGACCATTGATGCGGCGACTTGACGCTGATCTGCAATGCTTGCGTTTTCCCCATGGCGGCAATGGCAAAACGGCGGGGGCGTCCGCCGGGTTGGGCTTCTATCTTCCCGCACCCTTCGACCTTGCGACAAGCCACGATGCTGCAATCGCTCTCCCGCGCCCCGTCCAACTCGCTTCTCGAACAGGGCCTGATCCGCGCCCTGAAGTCCTTCAACGGGCTGCTGCACGTCGTCCTGGCCATCGCCCTGGTCGCGGCGAGCGCCATGGTGGTCTGGGAATTCTTCGTGGAGGCCTGGGCGGCCTTCCAGAAGGACCAGCTGGCGCACGGCTTCCTGCACGCGCTCGGCGTGCTGTTCATCGTCTGGACGCTGTCCGCGCTGATCTCCGCGGAGGTCGACTATGTGCGGACCAACCGCTTCCACCTGCGGGTCTTCCTGGAGGTGGCGATGATCACACTGCTGCGGCAGCTGATCGTGCGTCCGGTCCAGGCGGTGGCGGGCGACGTGCAGACCGGCGACTGGTCCAGCCTGTGGCAGTACGGCCTTCTGCTCGCCGGCCTCATCACCGTCGCCATCGCCCACCGCCTGATCGGCGACGAGGATGCTTTGAAAGGCTGAGCGCACCCGGCGGCTCAGCCCTCGCGCCCCACGGTCTTCCCCACCACGGTCTGGATGACCTCGAAGCCCTCGAACTGCGGCGGGCCGAGATAGAGCGGCTTGCGGTCCCCCGCCCCGCGATGGGCGGCGCGGAACTCCTCCGAGCGGGTCCAGGCCTGGAAATGCGCCTCCGACTCCCAGACGGTGTGGGAGGAGTAGAGGCGGTGGTCCTCGTAACGCGGGCCGCGCAGCATGTGGAACTCCACGAAGCCCGGAACCGTGTTCAGATGGACCTCGCGGTTCAGCCAGACCTCCTCGAAGTCCTGCTCCGAGTCCGGACGCACGCGGAAACGGTTCATGGCGATGTACATGGCGGAGCCTCCCGAGACCATTTTTGAAGGGCCGCCCCTGAAGGGCTGGTCCTCAAAGTGACGGCGGAGGCCCGCCCCGTCAACCTGACCGCGTCAACCGGCCGCCGGCCGTCAGATCTCGCCCTTGGCGAGCGCGCTGTGCAGGCGTCCGATGGTGTCGGCCAGGTTGGCTCCCAGATCCTTCGCCACCTTGTCCCAAGGCATGGCGGTCCAGGCGCCCTGATCCGCGCACTTCTTGCAGGCGCTCCGGGTTCCCGACCCGATGTTCACTTCCTTGGGTGAGCGGACGGCCACGTATTCCTTGTATGCCTCTTCCGCAGGCTCCGCCTTCGACAGCTTGCCTTTCAGGATCTTGTCGTACAGCTCGACATTCTCGAGCGACATTTCCTGCTTGGCGATCTTGTTCAGCAACTTGAACCAGTATGGCGACTTGAAATAGCCGTCGATGGTCTTCGGCAGGTCGTCGAACCGTTCCAGATCCGTCACGACGCTGCCGGCGATCTTGTTCAACGACGCCACCATGTCGGCGCAGGCTTCGGCGTAGACCGCGTCGCCGTCCTGCTTGGCCGCCTTGCCCGCCGCGTCGAGCGTGGGGATGTAGCCGCCGGCCGCGGATTGGAAGGCACGGGCGTGCTTCTGCGCATCCTGCACGGTCGTGGCGGCGTCGTAGCTCTTCAGCGCGCCTTCCAGGCCGGTCGAGCTGATCTTGCTGAACAGCTTGCCGAAACGGCTCTTGGGATCGGGCTTCTTCTTGCCCGTTGTCTTTTCGAAGCGGTCCTTCGCCTTCTTCCAGGACGCCAGATAGGATTTCGCCACGGTACCCCTCCATTCGAACACGAATGTCCGTGACGATAAAAACGGGATTTCGGTCCGGCAAACGCCGTTCGGTCCGTTCAGGATGAGAATGGGCGGGGGTGCGCTTCCTCGCACACCCCCGAACCCTCCTTACGCGGCGCGGATGCCGGCCAGGAAGCGCTCCACCTCGGTCCGCAGGACCTCCGACTGGCGGGACAGCTCCCCGGCCGCGCCCAGCACCTGGGTGGCGGCGGAGCCGGTCTGGGTGGCGCCGTCGCTGACCTCGGTGATGTTGGTGGTCACCAGATGGGTGCCCTGCGCGGCCTGCTGCACGTTGCGGGCGATCTCGCCGGTCGCCGACCCCTGCTCCTCCACCGCCGAGGCGATGATCGTGGCGATCTCGCTGATCGTGCCGATGGTGTCGCCGATCCCGTTGATGGCCGCTGCCGCCCCGCCGGTGGCCTCCTGCATGGAGGCGATCTGGGAAGCGATCTCCTCCGTCGCCTTGGCGGTCTGGTTGGCGAGGTTCTTCACCTCCGACGCCACGACGGCGAAGCCCTTGCCGGCCTCCCCGGCGCGCGCCGCCTCGATCGTCGCGTTGAGTGCCAACAGGTTGGTCTGGCTGGCGATGTCGGTGATCAGCTTCACCACGTCGCCGATCCGCTGCGCCTGCGCGACAAGGCCCTGGACGCGCTCGTTGGTCTGCTGCGCCTCGCCCACCGCGTGGCTGGCGATGGTGGTGGAGCGCGTCACCTGACCGCTGATCTCGTTGATCGACGCGCTCAGCTCGTTGGTCGCCGCGGCGACCGTCTGCACGTTGACCGACGCCTGCTCGGCCGCCGCCGCCGTGCTGGCCGCCTGCCCCTTGGTCTGGTCGGCGGTGGTCAGCATGCTCTGCGCCGTGGCCTCCAGCTCGGTGGCGGCCGACGCGACGGTGCGCAGGATGCCGGAGACGTTGCGGTCGAAGGACTGCACCAGCTCCTCGACGGCGTGGGTGCGCCGCTCCTTGGCCCGGCGTTCCGCCTCCTCGGCGACCCGCATGCGCTCGCGGTCCACGGCGTTGTCCTTGAAGACCGCCACCGCCTTGGCCATGCCGCCGATCTCGTCGCCACGGCCGAGGCCCGGCACCGTCACCGAGGTGTCGCCGGTCGCCAGACGGGCCATGACGTCGGTGATCCCGGCGATCGGACGGGAGATGCCGACGCGCGCGACCAGGACGCTCAACGCCAGAGCGCCAAGCCCGCCGCCGATGCCGACCACCATCATGAGCGTCGTCATCAGGCTGTTCACGGCGGCCAATTCATCGTTGGCCTCGGCGATGCCCCGCATGTTGCGTTCGGAGGCCGTCTCCATGAACCGGCCCAGCTTGGTGCGGAGCGCGCGGGCCTCGGGGGTGTCGCCATGCTCGCGCGCCTTGTCCGTGGAGGCCTCCATCCCAAGGCGGGCGACCTCGTTGCGGTGCAGGACGAAGGCGCGGGCCGTCTGCTGGATCTCGGCGAAGATCACCTTGTTTTCCGGCGGCTGCAGCGTCTCCAGCTTGCCCATGAGCTTTTCCAGCTCGCCGGTGGCGCCGAGGATGTTCTTGGCGTAGGGCGTGGCGTCGGCCGTTCCGTCCGCGGCGTAGATGCCGCGGCTGTCCATGACGACCTTGTAAATCAGGCTGTTGATCTGCTCGTTGATCAACGCCCGCCGGGACCAGTTCTGAATCTGGTCGAATTTGTCGTCATAGGTCCGCATTCCAATGGAGCCGACACCACCAATGATGACAGCCACCACTCCCAGGATCGCGACAACGCTGTAGATTTTGCCGCTGATGCTGATGCGCGCAAGAAGACCCGCCATTTTCCCTGACCCTCATCGACTGCATTCTGTGTACGAGAAGCTTCATGCTCCGTAATGCAATCGTATGTATTCAAGGTCGAACGATTCTCAGCAACTCTTTGCCCAGTAATGTTGCTGAGAAGCAGCAAAAATGACGACCAATGTTTAAAACGAATGAAAACCAGACTCAGATTGTATCAGATAGCAATACAAATCCAATGAATGTTCAGATACTTAACTTTGCGACTCGGACTTTCCAATCTGCAAAGAAAGAAAATTCATGCCGTTTCCGAAGCAAATCAGTTCGAATTTGCATGTCTTGGAAAGACGAGATCTCCAACGATTGATAAACAGTGGTTCGTGATAGCGCAATATTGAATCTCTCCACCAGACTTGCTCCAATGGATTGAAAACTATATAAGTTTTAATCAATTCCCGAGGGCATCTGGTTGCCCGGGTCTATCACCGGACGAGTTCGCGCATCGCGGCGTCCAGACCCTGCAAGGTCAGCGGGTACATGCGCCCGCCCAAAAGCCGCTGCAGCATGCGAGTGCTCTCGGTGTAGCCCCAGCGCGATTCCGGCGTGGGGTTGAGCCAGACGGCGCGGCTGTAGACCGACAGCATCCGCTGCAGCCAGACCTGCCCCGGCTCCTCGTTCCAATGCTCGACGCTGCCGCCGGCATAGGCGATCTCGTAGGGGCTCATCGCCGCGTCGCCGACGAAGACCAGCTTGTAGTCGGCGGGATAGGTGTGCAGCACGTCCCAGGTCGGGGTGCGCTCGTCGTGGCGGCGCTTGTTGTCGCGCCACACGCTTTCGTAGACGCAGTTGTGGAAGTAGAAGTGCTCCAGATGCTTGAACTCGCCCCGCGCTGCCGAGAACAGCTCCTCGACCAGCCGGATGTGGTCGTCCATTGAACCGCCGATGTCGAGGAACAGCAGCACCTTCACCGTGTTGTGCCGCTCCGGCACCATCTTCAGGTCCAGCCAGCCGGCGTTGCTGGCGGTCGCGCGGATGGTCCCGGGCAGATCCAGCTCGCTGGCCGCCCCGGTGCGGGCGAACTTGCGCAGGCGGCGCAGCGCCACCTTGATGTTGCGGGTGCCGATCTCGACCTGATCGTCCAGATTCTTGAACTCCCGCTTGTCCCACACCTTCACGGCGCGGCGGTGCCGGGATTCCTGCTGGCCGATGCGCACGCCCTCCGGGTTGTAGCCGTAGGCCCCAAAGGGCGAGGTTCCGGCGGTGCCGATCCATTTGGAGCCGCCCTGGTGCCGACCCTTCTGTTCGGCCAGCCGCTCCACCAGCGTCTCCATGAGTTTTTGCCAGCCGCCCAGGGCTTGTATCTGCGCCTTCTCCTCGTCGGTCAGGAAGCGTTCGGCGAGCTTGCGCAGCCATTCCTCCGGCAGGTCGACCACGGGAATCGCGTCGCCCCCGGCGCCCTCCGCCTCTTCCAGCCCCTTGAAGACCTGTCCGAACACGCGGTCGAAGCGGTCGAGATTGCGCTCGTCCTTCACCAGACAGGCCCGGCTGAGGTAATAGAAGTCTTCGACGCGGAAGGCGGCGACGCCGCGCTTCATGGCCTCCATGAGCGTCAGGTACTCGTTCAGCGAGACCGGCACGCCCGCCTTGCGCAGTTCGAAGAAGAAACCCGTGAACATGCCGCTTCCCCCCGTGGGGTTTCGTCCCCATCCGCCCTCATCGTAGCGCCGACCCGCCAGGAACGCCATGACAGCCCTTCTCGACTTCGCCCGCGCGCTGGAGTTCGCCGCGCACAAGCACATCGACCAGCGCCGCAAGGGCGTGCGCGCCGAGCCCTACCTCAACCACCTGTCGGAGGTGGCGTTCCTGTGCGCCGAGGCGACGGCGGGCAATGACCCGGTGGTGGTCATCGCCGCCTTGCTGCACGACACGCTGGAGGACACCGACGCCTCCTATGAAGAGATCGAGCAGCATTTCGGGGCGGAGGTCGCCGGCGTCGTCGCCGAGACCACCGACGACAAACGCCTGCGCAAGGCGGAGCGCAAGCAACGGCAGATCGACGCCGCTCCCACCGCCTCCTCCCGCGCCAAGCTGGTGAAACTGGCCGACAAGGTGTCCAACCTGCGCTCCATGGCCCACAGCCCCCCCGCGGATTGGCCGCTGGAGCGCAAGATCGAGTATTTCGAGTGGGCGCACGCGGTCGTCGCCGGCCTGCGCGGCACCGACGCGCGGCTGGAGTCCCTGTTCGACCGCGCCTATGAGGACGGCTTGGCCGAGTTGCGCGGCGAGGCGGTCTAGACCCATTTCGCCGCCGTGGCGGCTGATTTACCGCAGTGTGACAACATCACGGAAGGCTTATAAAGGAGGGGCTAGGTTGACCGCCGCGTCAAAGCAAGGTCGCACGCCATGTCCCTCACCTCTCCGGCCCCCGCCGCCCACGACGCCGACCAGCCGCGCGAGCGCTGGTTCGTGCATCGCCCCAAGGTCTACGCCGCCGATGTCCACGGCCGCTTCCGCCGCCTGAAATGGCTGGCCCTGGCGGTCCTGCTCGGCGTCTATTACGTCACGCCCTGGCTGCGCTGGGATCGCGGGCCGGGCATTCCTGATCAGGCGGTGCTGGTCGATATGGTGGGTCGGCGCGCCTACTTCTTCTGGATCGAGATCTGGCCGCAGGAGGTCTATTACCTGACCGGCCTGCTCATCATCGGCGCCTTCGGCATCTTCTTCGCCACCACCCTGCTCGGCCGCATCTGGTGCGGCTACGCCTGTCCGCAGACGGTCTGGACCGACCTGTTCATGTGGGTGGAGCGCAAGCTGGAAGGCCCGCGCACCGAGCGCATCCGGCTCGACAAGGCGCCGCTGTCGGCGCGCAAGCTGGGGCTGAAGGCGTCGAAGCACGCCATCTGGCTGGCGATCTCCCTGGTCACCGGCGGCGCCTGGATCTTCTACTTCAACGACGCCCCGACCCTGCTGCGCGAGATCGCGACGGGTGAAGTGTCATGGAAGGTCCTGGCCTTCGCCGGGCTGTTCACCGCCACGACCTATTTCTTCGCCGGTTGGGCGCGCGAGCAGATCTGCATCTACGTCTGCCCGTGGCGCAGCTTCCAGGCGGCGATGGTGGACGAGGACACCTATGTCGTCACCTACCAGGACTGGCGCGGCGAAGGGCGCGCGCCGCTGCGCAAGTCGCAGAGTTGGGAGGAGCGGTCGGCGGAGGGGCTGGGCGACTGCATCGATTGCAAGCTTTGCGTCCATGTCTGCCCGACCGGCACCGACATCCGCAAGGGCCAGCAGATCTCCTGCATCGGCTGCGGCCTGTGCGTGGACGCCTGCAACGACGTGATGGCCCAGGTCGGACGTCCCGGCGACCTGATCCTGTTCGACAACCGCTCCAATCAGGTCGCCAAGGCTGACGGTCAGGCGGCCCCGGTTCGGCTGCTGCGCCCGCGCACGGTGATCTACGCGCTCATCATCCTCGTGGTGGCCGGCGCCATGGCGATCTCCCTCGCGATGCGGCCGACGCTGGACGTCAGCGTGCTGCGCGACCGCGCGCCGCTCTATGTGCAGCAGTCGAACGGCGACGTGCAGAACGCCTACACCGTCAAGATTCTCAACAAGACGCACGAGGCACGGACCTACCGCCTGTCGGTGGAAGGTTTGGCGAACGCCGACCTGTCGGTCGCCAGCGTGGATGCCCAGTCGGGAAGTTCGCTGACGCTCGCCGCGGAAGCCGATTCGGTGGCGACCTACCGCATCTTCGTCCGCGTGCCGCGGGGCGCTGCGACGCCGGGGTCGACCGACGTGACGGTGTTGGCGCGCGACCTGACCAGCGGCGAGATCGGCCGGCACCGCAGCGTGTTCATGGCGCCCTGAAAAGTCCCTCTCCCGGGGCGGGAGAGGGACAGTCCGCGTCCGTTCAGTGCATCGTGTGCCCGCCGACCGCGGCGGCATCGGTAAGGAGCGTCGGGTCCAGCATGCCGAAGATCATGGCGATGTGGGCGACGATCAGGAACAGCCCGACCAGCGCCGCGTGGATCGCCATGCGGCCATGTTCGCCGCGGCCCCGGCCGATCAGCCCGAGGTCCAGGAGCGCGATGCCGCCGAGCGGGACAATGCCGGCGAGGTAGAAGCCCACCGCCAGCACGTCCGCCGGCCCGCGCCAGCCGCCGGATATGGTCAGCGGAACGACGGCGTTCTGCATCAGATGGACGAAGACGCCCGTGAAATAGACGCCGACGGTGATGCCGGCCCAGCGGTTCAGCCGCCGCACCGGGCCGTCATAGTCGCGGGTGTAGAGCAGGTACAGTTCGCTGATCGCCACCGTCTCGGCCAGGATGACGGGGACTGCCATGAAGATCAGCAGGTTCCAGGGCTGGTTGACGGCCAGCAGTTCCATGTAGTGGGTCATGGTCATGAGGTGACTCGCGCGTGTTCGGCGGGCGCGCCGGTGCCGCGATCGGCGTAAGACCGGGCACGTCCGCAGGTCGGGGAAAAGGCGACGGAACGGCGGGAGTCAGGCGCGCGGCGGTGGCAGCGGCGGCGCGTGGGCGGTGGCGGCGGGCTCGGCGTCCGCGCCGGGAACCAAGGTCGCGAGGCGGTGGCCGAAGGGCACACCGATCCGGGCCGGCAGACCGGTCAGGTCGCAGGCCCCGCTCAGGCAGAGACACCCGGCGGTGCCGTGCGCGTGGGTCTTTCCCGGAACTTGGCTGTCCGTCGGGTGGTGGATATCGCAGTCCGCGGCATCCTGCACCGCGGTGGACTCGCAGTGCGGCGCCGGGAGGTCCGCCATGCGCATGGGCGCGGCACCGCCGAGAAGCCCGATGGCCAGAACCACAAGCGCGAGGAGGGACACCAGACGTGTCACGGGGACGACCGGCCTTTTGCCTGCAAGGCCACCGTCTTCCGGACGGTGCGCCCGCAGGATGATCCTGGGCCTGTCCCGGCCCCGCGGTCTTTGATGTCGATCAAGCGGCAGCGAGCGTCCGCACCAGCGTGTCGGAATCCACGTTGCGGCCGGACAGCACGGCGACGGTCCGGCCCTCCGCCGGCGCCTTCCCGGCCAGCAGGGCCGCCACCGCGGCGGCACCGGCTCCTTCCGCCACCATGCCGAAGGAGCCGTGCAGGGTCCGCATCGCTGCCGCGACTTCCGCCTCCTCCACCTCGACCAGGGTGTCGACGAAGCCGGCCAGCAGCGCCTGCGGCAGCTTGCCCAGCGCGTCCACCGCGATCCCGTCGGCCAAGGTCGGTCCCCGCCGGCGCGCCAGCCGCACCCCGACCACGGTGACGGAGGGCTTGCGCGCCTTCACCGCCGCCGCCATGCCAGCCAGCAAGCCGCCGCCGCCCACCGGCACCACCAGCGTGTCGAGGTCCGGGCGATCGGCCAGCACCTCCAGCCCCACCGTGCCCTGCCCGGCGATCACGTCCGGATCGTCGTAGGGATGAACGAAGGTCAGCCGCCGCTCCGCCGCCAATTGCAGCGCGCAGGACTTCGCCTCGCCCACATTGGACCCGGACAGCACGACCTCGGCACCCAGCGCCTCGGTCCGCTCCACCTTGCAGCGCGGCGCGGTGACCGGCATGACGATGGTCGCCGCCACCCCGAGCCGCTGGGCGTGCAGCGCCAGTCCGGCGGCATGGTTGCCCGCCGACATGGCGACGACACCGGCGGCGCGCTCCAGCGCCGTCAGGCGCAGCAGACGGTTCAGCGCGCCGCGCTCCTTGAAGGCACCGGTCGCCTGGAAGGTCTCCGCCTTCAGCCAGACGTCACGCCCCAGCACCGGAGCGGGCAGCAGCGGCGTGCGGACGATCCGCCCATGCAGACGCTCGGCGGCGTCCTCGATGGCGGAGAGGGGGAGCCAGGACGGCAGACGGTCTTCAGCATCATGGCGGACGGAAACGGAAGGCAGACGGGTGGCGTGCGCGGACGGCATCGCGGAAGTCCTCGGGCGGAGGGAACGAAACGGGGGCGGAAAAGGAAGGCGCGAAACCCGGCCCGCGTCAGCGGACCGGGACGATAATTCGCGCGGAGCCCCGCATTCGCTCCGCCGGATGGCGCAACGGACGCGTGAAGCGACGGGTCAGGGGATCGTGATGAACCGGATTGCGGGTTCCGGAAGACCCAGGGCGCACGGACACGCCACACTCCACACCAGATTGCGAAAACGAACGCTCGCGGTCCGGCGCCCTCTGTCAGAGCGCCGGGGCGGTAATTCGCATTCGGTTCAGGTGCGGGGTCGATTGCATGGGTTCAGGCTGCCCCAGATGGGCGGCCGCGGTCAAGCGCTTCCTAGCGCCCTTCCCGCTTGGCGAGAAAAGCCAGCCGTTCCAGCAGATGCACGTCCTGCTCGTTCTTCAGGAGCGCGCCGCACAGTGGCGGGATCAGGCTGCGGGCATCCTTGGCGCGCAGGGTCTCGGGGTCCACGTCCTCGACCATCAGCAGCTTGATCCAGTCGAGCAGTTCCGAGGTGGAGGGCTTCTTCTTGAGGCCCGGCACCTCGCGCAGGCTGTAGAACAGCGACATCGCCTCACGCAGCAGGTCCTGCTTCAGGCCGGGATAATGGACGTCCACGATCCGCTCCATCGTGTCGCGGTCGGGGAAGCGGATGTAGTGGAAGAAGCAGCGGCGCAGGAAGGCGTCCGGCAGTTCCTTCTCGTTGTTCGAGGTGATGATGACGAGGGGGCGCCGCGCCGCCTTGACCGTCTGCCGCGTCTCGTAGACGTGGAACTCCATGCGGTCGAGTTCGAGCAGCAGGTCGTTGGGAAACTCGATGTCGGCCTTGTCGATCTCGTCGATCAGCAGCACGGGGGGTTCCGGCGCCTCGAACGCCTCCCACAGCTTGCCGCGCACGATGTAGTTGCCGATGTCGTGCACCCGCTCCTCGCCGAGCTGGCTGTCGCGCAGGCGGCTGACGGCGTCGTACTCGTAGAGGCCCTGCTGCGCCTTGGTGGTGGACTTGATGTGCCAGGCGAGCAGCGGCTTGCTCAAGGCGCGGGCGACCTCCTGGGCCAGCACGGTCTTGCCGGTGCCCGGCTCCCCCTTCACCAGCAGCGGGCGCTCAAGCGTGATGGCCGCGTTGACGGCCACCATCAGGTCGTCGGTGGCGACGTAGGAGTCGGTGCCGGTGAAGCGCATGCCAGTCGGTTCCGCGGTATTGTTCGTTGACCCGCGCATCCTTCCAGCACGGCGAGCGTCATGCAAGACGGAACCGCCGCGGGTCGCCCGGCGTTCCCCCGCGGAAGGAGTCCGCCATGGCGACCGATCCGAACTTCTGGCCCGCTTATCTGGAACAGCACCGCGACCCGACGAACCGGGCGCTGCACGTCGTCGGCACGCTGTCAGCTGCAGCCCTGCTTGGGGTGGGACTGGCCCGCCGCGACTGGCGGGCGCTTATGGCGGCGCCGCTGGTCGGCTACGGCGCGGCGTGGCTGGGCCATGTCCTGGTGGAGCGGAATCGCCCCAAGACGCTGGACGCGCCGGTAGCCTCGCTGGCCGCGGACATCCGCATGGCCGGGCTGGCCCTGACGGGACAGTTGGCGCGGGAATACCGGCGCTACGGCATTCCCGACCGCCCCGGCCTCGTCATTCGCCAGCACCCGCCGAGCGCACCCGCGTTGGAGCCGGTGCCCTCGGACGAGAAACGCGGTTAGGAGGCGGCCTTCGCCGGAGGTTGGTCAGGAGGCGGCCTTCGCCGCCACCGCCTTCTCGATGGCCTCGACGGCGGCGGGCGCCAGCGCGGCGTCCGGACCGCCGGCCTGGGCCATGTCCGGACGGCCGCCGCCGCCCTTCCCGCCCAGAGCCTCCGCACCGACGCGCACCAGATCGACGGCGCTGATCTTGCCGGTCAGGTCGTCGGTGACGCCGACGACGATGGACGCCTTGCCCTCGTTCGACGCGATCAGAACGACGACGCCGGAGCCGACCTGCTTCTTCAGCTCGTCGGCCATCGGCTTCAGGTCCTTGGCCGGCAGCCCCTCGACCACACGGGCTGCGAACTTGACGCCCGCGATGTCCTTGGCCTCGCTGCCACCCTCGGCCTTGGCACCACCGCCCATCGCCACTTGGCGACGGAGTTCGGCCAGTTCGCGCTCCATCTTCTTGCGCTCGTCGACCAGCGCGGCGAGGCGCGACGGGACGTCCTCCGGACGGACCTTCAGGACGGACGCCGCCTCGGTCAGCAGATGATCGCGCTCCGACAGCCAGGCCTTGGCGCCGGTGCCAGTCAGCGCCTCGATGCGGCGCACGCCCGCGGCGACGGCGCCCTCGGCGACGATCTTGAACAGGCCGATGTCGCCGGTGCGGCGGACGTGGGTGCCGCCGCACAGCTCGATGGAGTAGTCGCGGTCCAGCTCGCCGTGCGGGCCGCCCATGGAGACGACGCGCACCTCGTCGCCGTACTTCTCGCCGAACAGGGCCATGGCGCCGGAGGCGCGGGCCTCGTCCGGGGACATCAGGCGGGTGACGACCTCGCTGTTGCCGAGGATGCGGCGGTTCACCTCGTCCTCGACCGCGGCGATGTCCGCCGGGGTCAGGCCGGTCGGCTGGCTGATGTCGAAGCGCAGGCGCTCCTGGGCGACCAGCGAACCCTTCTGGGTGACATGCTCGCCCAAGCGGCGGCGCAGTGCCTCGTGCAGCAGGTGTGTGGCCGAGTGGTTGGCGCGGATGGCCGAGCGGCGCTCCGTGTCCACGCGCAGCTCAACCACGTCGCCGACCTTCAGCGTGCCCTTGGTGACCGTGCCGACATGGGCCCAGACGGCGCCCAGCTTCTTCTGGGTGTCGGAGACGGCGACCTCGGTGCCCTCGGCGGAGAAGATCACCCCGGCGTCGCCTACCTGACCGCCCGATTCACCGTAGAAGGGCGTCTGGTTCACGATGACCAGCACCTCGTCCCCGGCGGCGGCCTGCTCGACGCGGGCGTCGCCCTTGACGATGGCGGTCACCTTGCCCTCGGCGACCTCGGTGTCGTAGCCGAAGAACTCCGTGGCGCCCAGCTCGTCCTTCAGCTCGTACCACAGCTTCTCGGTCGTCGCCTCGCCCGAGCCGGCCCAGGACTCGCGGGCCTTGCGGCGCTGCTCGTCCATGGCGGCCTTGAAGCCGCTCTCGTCGACCGGGCGGCCCTGGGTGCGCAGCACGTCCTGGGTCAGGTCGAGCGGGAAGCCGTAGGTGTCGTACAGCTTGAAGGCGACGTCGCCGGGCAGCGGCTGCCCCTCGCCCAGGCGGCCGACCTCGTCCTCCAGCAGGCGCAGGCCGCGCTCCAGCGTCTGCTTGAAGCGGGTCTCCTCCAGCTTCAACGTCTCGACGATCAGGGCGCGTGCGCGGTTCAGTTCCGGATAGGCGTCGCCCATCTGCTGGATCAGCGCCGGGACGAGGCGGTGCATCAGCGGCTCGCGCGCGCCGATCATGTGGGCGTGGCGCATGGCGCGGCGCATGATGCGGCGCAGCACATAGCCGCGGCCCTCGTTCGACGGCAGAACGCCGTCGGCGATCAGGAAGCAGCAGGAACGCAGATGGTCGGCGATGACCCGGTGCGAGACGGCGTGCGGGCCGTCCGGGGCGGTCTTCGTCGCCTCGGCGGAGGCCACGATCAGCGCCCGCATCAGGTCAATGTCGTAGTTGTCGTGCTTGCCCTGGAGCACGGCGGCCAGTCGTTCCAGCCCCATGCCGGTGTCGATCGACGGCTTCGGCAGGGCGATCAGGTCGTCGGGACCGCGCTGCTCATACTGCATGAACACGAGGTTCCAGATCTCGATGAAGCGGTCGCCGTCCTGGTCGGGCGAACCCGGAGGACCGCCGGCGATGTGCGGGCCGTGGTCGAAGAAGATCTCCGAGCAGGGACCGCAGGGGCCGGTGTCGCCCATGCGCCAGAAATTGTCGTCGGTCGGGATGCGGATGATGCGGTCGTCCGACAGGCCGGCGACCTTGCGCCAGATGCCCGCCGCGTCCTCGTCGGAGCTGTGGACGGTGACCAGCAGCTTGTCCGCCGGCAGCCCGAACTCCTTCGTCACGAGGTTCCAGGCAAAGGCGATCGCGTCGTCCTTGAAGTAGTCGCCGAACGAGAAGTTGCCCAGCATCTCGAAGAAGGTGTGGTGCCGTGCCGTGTAGCCGACGTTGTCCAGGTCGTTGTGCTTGCCGCCCGCGCGCACGCACTTCTGCGAGGTGGTCGCGCGCGAATAGGGCCGCTGCTCCGCCCCGGTGAAGACGTTCTTGAACTGCACCATGCCGGCGTTCGTGAACATCAGCGTCGGGTCGTTGCGCGGAACCAGCGGCGACGACTCCACGATCTGGTGACCGTTCTTCGCGAAAAAGTCCAGGAACGTGCGGCGGATGTCGTTGGCGGTCTTCATAAGCTGTCCAGGCTCCGGCTACGGTCGGCTACAATCGGCGGCGCGGCCTTGTTCGCGGCCGAACCGTGCTTTTAACGTGAGTTGGTGTGGCTGTCCACAGAGTGCCAGCGGGGCTGCGGACCGCGATGGCACGGGCCTCGCGCTCCACCCCCGACAGGGCCGGCCCAAGCGGCGCAGTCAACGCGCGTCATCTTTGAATACCGTTTGATCGAAAGTCCTATTTGCACCGAAATCCCCATGCTGCATTGCAAAGACATCAACAACAGAAGCTTAATGCTTCGAATCGGCCGTATTGTTCTTTAGTATTACGCAATAATTTAAAGAATCTTCACAGAAATCCACTGTCTTTTATTTTCAGATCATTACCAATTGCACTTATGCACAAGGGGCAAGATGCGAACCCCACCAGCGCATCCTCCATCCATTCTCAACCCTATCATTCAAGGCACAGAAATTTTGCATGTGCGAAATGGAATTCATCGCATGAAGGCGATTCCACAAACGAAAGTACCATTGCGCCCCCGCATCACATCAAGCGTATTAGCAAACATCACACGAAGATAACCGACCGATACTGAAGGGTTTTCTCTTTGTATTGGTCAACATGGCACAAGAAGCCCTTGAGGGACTTGCAGGGGACGACACTGCATATGGAAAGAACAAACACGATGCTGAATGATCTTGGCTCCAAGCTGCGCAAATCCATTGATTCTCTGGCCTTCAAGAGCGGTGTCGCGGCAGCCGCCTGCATGACGGCGTTGTGCATGACGGCGGGCTCACCGGCGTTGGCGGGATCGGTGACCCAACCGGGCGAAACCATCGGCCTTGCGGTCGGCGCACCGTTGCCGGAAGGCGTCTATTTCGTCGACACCTTCGATTGGGGCGTCCGCGAGGGCCAGAACGGCGCCCCCGACACCACGCTGGCGGTGAACATCCCGGTGCTGGCCTGGGCGACGCCCGCCAAGGTCCTGGGCGCCCGCCTTCAATTGCTGGCCGCCCTGCCAGCACTTGCCGTGGGCGTTCAGAACAGCGATTACACGAGCGGCATCTACAACCCGTTCCTCGCGGGCCAGCTGGCGTGGGACCTGGGGAACGGCTTGGGCGTCAGCTACCTGCTGGGCGTTTATCTCCCGGTGGGCAACAAGCTGGGCTTCGACTCGACCTCGATCAACCAGCGCCTCGGCATCAGCTACACCGCCGACGACTGGAACCTGACCGCCAACACGATCTACGGCATCCACACCCGTTCGGAATCGCGGACGCTCAACCCGGACTTCCTGAACATCGACGTCACCGCCACGAAGACTTTCGGGAAGTGGACGGTCGGCCCGGTCGGCTTCGCCTCCTGGGATTTGAACAAGCCGACCTCCACATACCGGAAGCAGGACCAGATCGCCCTGGGCGCCCTGGCCGGCTACAACTTCGACAAGGTGATCCTGCAGGGCTACCTGACTCGCACGGTTAGCGAGACCAACTATGGCGGCAAGGACACCCGCGCCTGGGGCCGCCTGATCGTTCCGTTCTAAGCGGAACCAATTCTCCGCCTCTCCGCACTTCTCCGCCTCTCCGCACAAAGAAAAGGCCCCCCTCCAGCGAACCGGAGAGGGGCCATCCTGTCGGCGACGGAGCGACCGGATCACTCCGGCGTAGCAGCGTCCCCGTCGGTTTCCGGGGTACCCATCATGGCGTCGGCGACGAGACCGGCGTTGCCGCGGATCTTCGCCTCGATGGCGTCGGCCGTGGCCGGGTTGTTGCGCAGGTAGTTCTTGGCGTTCTCGCGGCCCTGGCCGATGCGGGTGCCGTCGTAGCTGAACCACGCGCCCGACTTCTCCACCACGCCGGCCTGGATGCCGAGGTCGAGAAGCTCGCCCACCTTCGACACGCCCTCGCCGTACATGATGTCGAACTCGACCACGCGGAACGGCGGGGCCATCTTGTTCTTCACCACCTTCACGCGGGTCTGGTTGCCCACCACCGTCTCGCGGTCCTTGATCGCGCCGATGCGGCGGATGTCCAGACGGACGGAGGCGTAGAACTTCAGCGCGTTGCCGCCGGTCGTCGTCTCCGGGTTGCCGAACATCACGCCGATCTTCAGGCGGATCTGGTTGATGAAGATCACCAGGCAGTTCGACTTGGCGATGGAGCCGGTCAGCTTGCGCAGCGCTTGGCTCATCAGGCGGGCATGCAGGCCGACGTGGCTGTCGCCCATCTCGCCTTCCAGCTCGGCGCGCGGCACCAACGCCGCCACCGAGTCGACCACCAGCACGTCGACGGCGCCGGAGCGCACCAGCGTGTCGGCGATCTCAAGCGCCTGTTCACCGGCGTCGGGCTGGGAGATCAGCAGTTCATCCACATTCACGCCCAGCTTGCGGGCGTAGGACGGGTCCAGGGCGTGCTCCGCGTCCACGAAGGCGCAGGTGCCGCCGCCCTTCTGGGCCTGGGCGATGGCGTGCAGCGCCAGCGTCGTCTTGCCCGAGCTCTCCGGCCCGTAGATCTCGATGATGCGGCCGCGCGGCAGGCCGCCGATGCCCAGCGCGATGTCGAGGCCGAGCGAGCCGGTGGAAACGACCTCCGTCTCGACCGTGTTCTCGCGGGCGCCGAGCTTCATGATCGAGCCCTTGCCAAAGGCGCGCTCGATCTGCGCCAGAGCGGCATCCAGGGCCTTCTGCTTATCCATGGAATCCTTCTCGACCAAACGAAGCTGTGCGGACGACATGCCCGTCTCCCCTTGTTAGATCACATCCGCGGCCCCAGGGCCAACGATCTCACCAACGGTCATTCAGTGAGAGGGAATGTACCAGCTTTGTTCCCCTGCGCAAAGCTCTAAGTTCCGCGAATGTTCTCATCGCAAGTTGGGGACGATCCGGCGCCATGCAACGGAATTTTAACTGCGGCGTTCAAGAGGAGATGCCCCTCCAACGACACCCCGAAAAGCCACGCATGACGACCGTCCACTCCACGCTCGACCGCATGATCGACCGCCTCACCACCCAGCGCGTCGCGCTCGGCTGGGCCGCCGGCTGCGTTGCGGGAACCCCTGGTTTGGTGATGGAGGTCGGTCTGGGCAAGGGCCGCACCTACGACCATCTGCGCGGCCTGTTCCCGCCGCGCGACATCCTGGTCTTCGACATGTGGGCGCGCGTTCCCGCCGCCCTGCGCCCGGATGAGGACCGGCTGTTCCTGGGCGATTTCCGGAACACGCTGCCCGCCGCGGCGGAGTGCTTCCGCGGCAGCGTGCGGCTGGCCCACACCGACATCGGCAGCGCGCAGGAAGACGACGAGGACGGCATCCGCCAGTGGATCGGCGGGCTGATCGAACCCTTCCTGGCGCCGGGCGCGCTCGTCCTGTCGGACCGCCCGATCGGCGCCGGGCGTCACGGGTGGGAGGCTCTCGACGTTCCCGGAACGGAACGCTGGGCCTATCACGGCTGGCGCGTCGGATAGACGGCGCCGCAGCCCCCAGGCCGCCGCTATTTGCCGTCCCGGATGACCTCCTTCACCTTGGAAGCCAACTGCTTCAGGGAGAAGGGCTTGGGCAGGAAATGGGCGACCTCGACCCCGTCGATCTCGCCCAGACGGTCCTCGGCGTAGCCGGAGATGAAGATCACCCGCATGTCGGGCCGCATTTGCCGGACATGGCGGGCCAGGGTCGGGCCGTCCATCTGCGGCATCACCACGTCGGTGATCAGCAGGTCGATGCGGTTGCCGTCCGTGCCGATCTGCTGCAGCGCGGCCTCGCCGTTCTTGGCCTCCAGCACCTGATAGCCCTTGTTGCGCAGCGCGCGGGCGGAGAAGACGCGCACGGCGTCCTCGTCCTCGACCAGCATGATGGTGCCGGAGCCGGTCAGGTCGCTGCCGCGCCGCTCCCGCGGCTCGCCCTGGTCGGGGCGGGCCTCGCCCTTGTGGCGGGGCAGCAGAATGGTGAAGGTCGTCCCCTCCCCCTTCTCCGACTCGACCAGCACGAAGCCGCCGGTCTGGCGGACGATGCCATAGACGGTGGACAGCCCCAGCCCGGTGCCCGACCCCACCCCCTTGGTGGTGAAGAAGGGCTCGAAGATGCGCTGGAGATTCTCCTTGGGAATGCCGCAGCCGGTGTCGATCACCTCGATGGACACATACTCGCCGGGCGGAATGGTCTCATGCTCACGGCGCTGCGCCTGCTCCACCACATGGTTGGAGGTGACGATGGTCAGCCGCCCGCCCCCGGCCATGGCGTCGCGCGCGTTGACCACGAGGTTGATGATGACCTGCTCCAGCTGGTTCTGGTCCACCTTGACGTAGCCGATGTCCCGGCCATGGAGCATCTTCAGTTCGATGTTCTCGCCGATCAGCCGGCGCATCAGGTTGCCGAGTTCGGCCAGGACGTCGGTCACGCTGAGAATGCGCGGCTGGAGCGTCTGCTGACGCGAGAAGGCCAGGAGCTGCCGCACGAGGTTGGCCGCGCGGTTGGCGTTCTGCTTGATCTGCATGATGTCGCTGAAGGACTGGTCGCCCGGCTTGTGGCGCAGCAGCAGCAGATCGCAGAAGCCGATCATCGCGGTCAGCAGATTGTTGAAGTCGTGGGCGACGCCGCCGGCCAGCTGGCCGACCGCCTGCATCTTCTGCGACTGGGCGAACTGGGCCTCCAGCCCCTTGCGCTCGGTCATGTCGATGAAATGCAGGATCAGCCCCGCCGCCCCTACCGGCCCCACCCCGCCCAGCCGCCGCGCGTAGAGCTGGGCCACCAGCTCGCGCCCGCCGGACAGCCGCACCTCCAGCGGAGCGGCGGGGTCGGAGCCGCCCTGCACGGCGGTCAACCGCTCGGTCACCATGGCGCGCTCCGCCGGAACGATCAGGTCGGCCATGGTCCGCCCGAGAACGTTGCCGGCCTCGCTGCCGATCAGCGCCAGGAAGGCCTGGTTGCACTCGGCCAGCCGCCCGCCCTCGTCCACCAGGGCGATGCCGATGGGCGCGTCCTCGAAGAAGCGCTGGAAGCGCTGCTCGGACAGGCGCAGGGCCTCCTGCCATTCCCGTTCCGGCGTCAGGTCGCGCACGACGGACCGGGTGTGCGAGGTACGGCCGTCCTCGCCCCGCACCACGCCCTGCGCGACATAGGCCTGGAAGCGGCGGCCTTGGAGCCCGTGCATGGCGATCTCGCCGCGCTGCTCCAGCCCGCCGCCCTCCAGGAGGTCGTAGGGAGCGGAGGCGGCAGGCGGATGGGCCAGCACGTCGTGGAGACGGCGCCCGCCCTCGACCAGATCCTCCGGCGCGCAGCCCAGCCACTTTGCCAGGGTCGCGTTGACGAACTGGAAATGCCCGTCCTGATCCACCGAGAAGAAGCCGATCGGCGCGTGGTCCATGAAATCCACGAGTTGGGTCTGCTCGCGGCGCGTCACCTGCTCCAGCTCGCGCCGGGCGGTGATGTCCTCGACACGCCACATCACGGCCCCGGCGTGCCCGTCGATGGGCTGGCCCTGGATGCGGCGCCATTCGGCGGCGCGCCCCTGCTGGCGGATGGCGAGTTCGATGGAACCGGAATAGCCGCCCTTCACCCGCTCGCACAGGCGGCGGAAGGCGTCGGCGCTGTCCGGATCGTCGGCGAACTGGCGCTCCAGGGCGCGCAACGGTGGTTCTCCTTCGCTCCAGCCGGTCAGCGAGCGGAAGGTACTGTTGACGAAGACCACACGCCCGGCCCCGTCGCAGACCAGCTGGCCGGACGGAAGCCCTTCCAGCGCGCTGCCCAGCAGGGAGCCGACGCGGGCCACCCGCCGCTGTGCACGGACCATGCGGATCGCCAGGACCAAGGCTCCCGCGCCCGCGGTGGTCAGCCCGGCCCAGGCCAGCGGGTCGCGGTCCAGAACCACCCCCGCCCCCGCCGCGGCCAGCCCGGCCAAAAGAAGGACCGCCAGAACGCCGGTGGCGAAGGCGCCGCCGGGCCGCTCCCCCACCCCCGCGACACCATCGGTGCGCCGTCCGGCGGGAGCGCTGTCGGCAAAGGAAGAGGTCGTGTCGTCCACCGGAACTCCAGGTCAGCCGTTCGCCGCAAGGAAAGGTCCGGGAACGGCCTTCAGTTCCGCACCGCGCGTCCTTTCAGCTTGAAGACATAGGTAATGACTTCCGCCACGGCACGATAGTGCTCGGACGGAACCTCCTCGTCGATATCGCATGCGGCATAGAGCGCACGGGCGAGGGGTGGATTCTCCATCACCGGCACGCCGTTCTCCTCGGCGATCTCGCGGATCTTGAAGGCGACGGCGTCGGCGCCCTTCGCCACCACCATGGGGGCACCCATGGTCTGGGCATCATATTTCAGCGCGACGGCAAAGTGGGTCGGGTTGGTCACCACCACGTCGGCGCTGGGCACAGCCGCCATCATGCGCTTGCGCGCCCGCTCGAACCGCAACTGACGGATGCGGCCCTTCACGTGCGGATCGCCTTCGGCCTGCTTGTGCTCGTCCTTCACCTCCTGCTTGGTCATGCGCATCTTCTTGTCGAAGCTGTGGCGCTGCCAGAACAGGTCAGCCCCCGCGATCAGGGTCAGGATGGCCAGCACGCCGGCCAGCAGCCGGAAGGTCAGGCCGTCCATCTCGCGGAGCAGCATCATCATGTCGATGCCGATGAAATGCTCGATGGTCAGCATCATCGGCTGGAGCGCGATGTAGGCGACGACGCCGACCACCGCGACCTTCGCCAGACTCTTCAGCAGATCGACGCCCTTCTGGGCGCTGAACAGGTTGGCGATGCCGGAGATCGGATTCAGCTTGCTGAATTTCGGCGCGATCAGTTCCCAGGAGACGTTGAAGCCCTTCTGCCCGATGGTGCCGATCACACCGGCGAAAAGCAGGAACAGGATCGGCAGCCACAGCGCCCACAGAATGTCCTTCATCACCCGCATCAGCACCGCACCGACCCCGCCCTGGTCCATGGGGATCTGATCCAGGTTCTCGAAGAAGAAGTTCAGGCGGGGCACCATGCCCTTCAGCGTTCCGGGCAGGGTCGTGACCAGGATCACCAGGACCGCAGCGATCATCAGCCAGTTGCCGATTTCCTGGGTCATCGCGTACTGGCCCTGCTTGTGGGCCTCTTCAAGCTTCTTTTGCGTCGGATCTTCTGTTTTGGATGATTCATCCGCGTCTTCGGACACCGGCTCTCTCCCCGCTCAGCCCGGTCTCAGGAAATCGACGAAGGCGGCCTCGAAGTGGGTCAGCCAGAACATCATCATGGCGGCCAGCGTCAGGGCGAACATGAACAGCCCCAGCGCGACCTGGAGCGAGGTGAACAGGAAGAACACCTGGATCTGCGGCGCCAGCTTGTTCAGCAGACCCAGCGCCAGCGCGAACAGCATGCCCGAGATCAGGAACGGCGCCGACATCTGCACGCCGATCACGAAGGACTTGCCGACCAGTTGCCCGACCACGTTGGCCATGTCGTCGATGGGAATCGCCGCTCCCGGCGCGAAGGTCGAATAGCTGTCGACCACCGCCATGATCAGCAGATGATGCAGGTTGGTGATGAAGATCAGCAGCAGCCCCAGCCAACCCAGCAGGGCGCCGGGCAGCGATCCCTGCGACGCCATGGCCGGGTTGAACATCTGGGCGTTCGACAGGCCGGACTGCAGCGCGATGATCGTCCCGGCCACCTCCAGGGCACCCATCAGCAGGCGCGCGACGGTGCCCATGAAGATGCCGACGGTCACCTCCCCGGCGATCAGGACGAGCAGGCGGAAGGCGTTGTCGGGCATCGGCGGCATGCGGTCGCCCAGCACCGGCGCCACCAGAACGCTGACCGCGACGGAAAAGAGAAGGCGCGTGCGGGCGGAGACGAAGGCGTCCCCGATGGTCGGCATGATGCTGAAGGCCGTCCCGACGCGCGCGAACACCAGCAACCAGAGGAAGATCTGGTCGCCCAAAAACTGCTGAAGCAGGTTCATCCGCCGCCGCCGGGCAGGTTTCCGGCGTTGGGGACCGTGTTCACGCCGGTGCCGATGGCGACGATTCGGTCGGCGACCTCATGCTCGAAGAAGGAGCGCAACTCGCCCAGCATGAAGGGCATCAGCAGAATCGACAGGCCGAAGACCAGAAGCACCTTCGGCACCATGGCCAAGGTCTGCTCGCTGATCTGGGTGACCGCCTGGAACACCGAGATGACCGTGCCGACCACCATCATGGCGACCAGCACCGGCGCCACCACGAACACCAGCGTGATGATCGAGGTGCGGCAGATCTCAATGACGTCGGTTTCGCTCATGACGCTTCGCCCAGGGTCCGCAAGGCGCCGTCAGATCGGCATGCGCAGGATTTCCTGGTAGGCCGACAGCACCTTGTCGCGCACGGCGGTGACGGTCTGCAGCGTCACCTCGGCGTTGGTGACGGCCTGGACCACGTCGGTCAGGTCGGCCTGCCCGACGGCGGCCTTGGCGGTCATCGTCTCGCCCTGCTTGAGGTCGCCGATGACCTCCTTGGCGGTCTGTTCCAGCACGTCGCCGAAGCTGACGCCGTTGCGCGGGGCCATGCCCGGCCCAGTCGTGGAGGCGGCGGTGTTCGCGTAGGCCGCGGCGGCGTTGATCGGGTTGACCATGGGACGTGCGTCCTTCCTTCAGAAAAAGCGTCGCGGCTTCAGGCGCGGAGGATGTCGATGGTGCGCGTCAGCATCTGGCGGGCGCTGTCGACCGCCGACAGGTTGGCCTCGTAGGAACGCTGCGCCTCGCGCATGTCCATCGCCTCGACCACCGAATTGACGTTGGGCAGCAGAACGTAGCCGTCGGCGTCCGCGGAGGGGTGCGAGGGGTCGTAGCGCCGCTCGAAGTCCTTCTTGTCCACGTCGATCTTGGCGACGCGGACGAGATCGACCCCCATCTGGCGGTCCAGGGCGTTCTGGAACATCACGACCTTGCGCCGATAGGGCAGATCACCCGGCGTTTCCGCCGTGGTGTTCGCATTGGCCAGATTTTCCGCGATGGTCTTCAGGCGGGTGCCCTGCGCCTTCATGCCGGACGCGGACACCGCCATCGACGTGTAGAGATCCATGTTCCGCCTCCTTCTGCCCGACCCCCGCCGCTCCTTAACCGCCGCTGCGGATGGAGGAGCGGATCAGGTTGACCTGCTTTTTGTAGAGGTTCGTGATCGTCTGGAAGTCCATGCCGGTCTGGCCCTGCTTCAGCATCTGCTCTTCCAGGACCACGGTGTTGCCGTCCGGCGCCGTCTCGTAGGGATTGCGCTGGCGCTGCTCCTGGTTCAGCCCGCCCGCGCCGCGCGTCCCCTGGAGGTGCGAGGCGTTGGTCGCGCTGGGCTGGAGGCGGCGGCTGTCGGACAAGGCGTCGCGGAAGGTGAAGGGCTTCAGGTCCCGGCCCTTGTAATCCGGCGTGTCGGCGTTCGCGATGTTCGCCGCGATCACGTTCTGGCGTTCGGTCAGCCAGCCCATCTTGCGCGACATCAGCTTGAAGAGGCCGAGATTTTCGAGATTCATCGCCGGGTTCCGGTCTGAGGGCCTGCCGCCCGGACGCGCGAAGGCGCGCAGCAAGGCGGGCGGGATGCATCACAGCATTCCGATCTTCCGCCGTTTCAGTTAATCAAAGATGAATCCCACCTATCACACCGGCCATGGGCACCGCTTCGCCCTCCGCTGTCACGCTTGAGCTTCATGCTTCGTTAAGCATGTTCCGCCAGGATACGCCCATCGACACAGGCCATCCGGCAGGAGCCCCTTGTCCGAGCCGACTCCGAACCACCGCCCCCTCCCCAACCGGCCCGTCGCGGTCGCGTTGAAGTATGAGCTGGGCGACCAGTCCCTGCCCCGCGTGGTCGCCACCGGCAAGGGCCATGTGGCCGAGCAGATCCTGGAGCTGGCCTTCGCCAACGGCGTGAAGGTGCGCGAGGACGCCGACCTCGTGCAGATCCTGTCGGCGGTGGACATCGACTCGGAAATCCCCATCGAGGCCATCGCCGCCGTGGCCGAGATCCTCGCCTACGTCTACCGCGCCAACGGCACGCTGCCACCGTCCGCGGAACCGACCGCCGGAGAGGCGCCGTGACCGGCACCCCAACGCTCCGCCGCGACATCCAGGCGCTGACCGCCGCGCTGGAGGAAACCCGTGCCCAGATGGAGGCCGGACTGGCCGCCGACCTGACCGGGCTCGACACCCGTGTCGCCACCCTGTGCGCCGAGGCGCAGTCCGCCCGCGGCGACGCCGAGCTGGCCGCCGCCCTGGAACGCCTGCTGCCGACCCTGGACGCCGTCGCGGCCGCGCTGACCCGCCAGAGGGAGACGCTGGCCGCCGCCGCCGAGGGGCGCCACGACCCCCACACCGCGCGCCAGCGTGCCAGCGCCGCCTATGGCCGCGGCGCCTCCGCCGCGCCCGGCGACCTTCCGCCCGACCCGCCGGCCACGCCGTCCCGACAGAGCTGACCTGATCCATGGGCCTCGACCAGTACATCCAATTCGTTCTCGCCCTCGCCTTCGTCATCGCGCTGATCGTGCTGGTGGCCTGGGTGATGCGCCGCATCGGCTTCGGCGGCATGACCGCCAAGTCGGGACGACAGCGCCGGCTGGGCGTCGTCGAGGTGCTGCCGCTCGACGGCAAGCGCCGGCTGGTGCTGGTCCGCCGCGACGACCGCGAGCATCTGCTGCTGTTGAGCGCCTTCGGCGACCAGGTGGTCGACGAGGCGCCGCGCGGCGGCTTCCAGGGCGCACTGGCCGAAGCCTCCGCTCCGCCATCCGCCGCCCTGCCATCCACCGCCCTGCCGCCCGCCGGGGAACGGTCATGACCACCGGCGGGGGCATGACCAAGCGGCTGGCGTTCGCCGGCCTGCTGGCGCTGGCAATCGGGGTGGCCGGGGCGCTGGCCGCCGGGCCGGCGCTGGCGCAAAGCATGACCTTCGACCTGGGCGACGCCGGGGGATCGACCACCGGGCGCATCGTCCAGATGGTCGCGCTGATCACGGTGCTGTCGCTGGCGCCGTCGATCCTCATCATGATGACGGCCTTCACACGCATCGTGATCGTGCTGTCCTTCCTGCGCTCGGCGCTGGGCATCCAGCAGGTGCCGCCGAACACGGTGCTGATGTCTCTGGCGGTCTTCCTGACCTTCTTCGTCATGGCTCCGGTGTTCGAGCGGTCCTACAACCAGGGCATCCAGCCGCTGATCAACCAGGACATCGACGAGACGGAGGCGTTCCGCCGCACGGTCGCCCCCCTGCGCGAGTTCATGCTGAAGCACACCAGCGAGAAGGACCTGCGCCTGTTCATGGACATGGCGCGCATCGAGAACGTGACGGACGCCGAGCAGACCCCGCTGCACGTCCTGGTCCCCGCCTTCATGATCTCGGAAATCAAGCGGGCCTTCGAAATCGGATTCCTGCTGTTCCTGCCCTTCCTGATCATCGACATGGTGGTGTCGTCGATCCTGATGTCGATGGGCATGATGATGCTGCCGCCGACCATGGTGGCGATCCCGTTCAAGATCATCTTCTTCGTGCTGGTGGACGGCTGGTACCTGATCGCCGGGTCGCTGGCCCGCAGCTTCGGCACGCTGTAGGCGCGGCCTTCCGGGGCGTCGACAGATTCCGGCACAGATCGTCGCAGGTGAAACGGCCAGCGGACGGGCGCATCGGCTTGCGCTAGTATTGGATCCGGGAAGAGCGTATGAGGATCGGCCCGCGCGAGCGCACCGACCGCCGCCGTACCCGCAGCTTGTGGCTTCTTCGTCCCCCGCTCGGACTCCCAACGGACCTCCTCGACGTCCCACATGTCAGACACGACCCTGAAAGCCGCGGCACCCGACAAGGGCAGGCTGGCCGCGCTCACCCTCGGTGCGCTTGGCGTCGTTTACGGCGACATCGGCACCAGCCCGCTCTACACGCTGCGCGAATGCTTTTCGCCGGAGCATGGGCTCGCCCTCACGCCGCAGAACATCCTGGGCATCATGTCCATGGTCTTCTGGGCGCTGGTGCTCGTGGTCACGGTCAAATACGTGCTGTTCGTCATGCGCGCCGACAACAAGGGCGAAGGCGGCATCCTGGCCCTGCTGGCCCTGGCGACCAACAGCCGCCCCGACTCGACCGGACGGCTGTCCGGCCTGATGGCGATGGGCCTGTTCGGCGCCGCCCTGTTCTACGGCGACGGCATGATCACCCCGGCCATCTCCGTCCTCTCCGCGGTGGAGGGGCTGGAGGTGGCGCAACCGGCGCTGGAGCGGGTCGTCGTGCCGGTGACCGTGGGCATTCTGATCGCCCTGTTCGCGATCCAGAGCCGCGGCACCGAGAGGGTCGGCCGGCTGTTCGGCCCGATCATGGTCGCCTGGTTCGCCACGCTGGGCCTGCTCGGCCTGATCGAGCTGGTCAAGGAGCCGCAGGTTCTGGCCGCGCTCGACCCGCGCCATGCCGTCCGTTTCTTCGCCTCCAACGGCTGGATCGGCTTCCTGGTGCTGGGCGCCGTCGTGCTGGCGGTCACCGGGGGCGAGGCGCTCTACGCCGACATGGGCCATTTCGGCCGCCGCCCCATCAAGGTGGCGTGGCTGGCCGTGGTGCTGCCCGCGCTTCTGCTGAACTATCTCGGCCAGTGCGCCCTGCTGCTGAGCGATCCCACGGCGGTGCGCAGCCCCTTCTATCTGCTGGTGCCGGAGTGGGGTCTCTATCCGATGATCCTGCTGTCGACCTGCGCGGCGGTGATCGCCAGCCAGGCGGTGATTTCCGGCGTCTTCTCGCTGACCCGTCAGGCGGTGCAGCTCGGCCTGTGCCCGCGGCTGGACATCCGCCACACCTCGCAGGAGGAAGGCGGGCAGATCTACATCCCGCGCGCCAACTGGGGCCTGCTGTTCGCGGTCATCGGGCTGGTCCTTTGGTTCGAATCCTCCAGCCGGCTGGCGACCGCCTATGGCATCGCGGTGACCGGCGACATGGTCATCACCACCATCCTGGCGCTGGTCGTGGCGCACCGCCGCTGGGGCTGGAGCCTGTCCGTCTGTCTGGCGCTGGGCGCGCTGTTCCTCAGCGTCGATCTGGCTCTGTTCCTCGCCAACGCGGTGAAGATCCCCCATGGCGGCTGGGTGCCGCTGGTCATCGCCGCGGTGACTCTGGGGCTGATGTCGACGTGGCGCCGCGGCCGCGCCGTCCTGAATCGCCGGCTGGCCGAGGATTCCCTGCCGCTGGACGGCTTCGTCAAGCGGCACGCCAAGTCCTCCGACATCCAGCGGGTGAAGGGAACGGCGATCTTCCTGACCTCCAGCGCCGACACGGTGCCGATCGCCCTGCTGCACAACCTGAAGCACAATCAGGTGATGCACGAGCGCATCGTCTTCCTGACCGTGATGGTCGAGGACGTGCCCCGCGTTCCGGCCAAGGAGCGCGTTGTCCTGGAGGGGCTGGCCGACGGCTTCTACCGTCTGACGGTGCGCTACGGCTTCTCGCAGGAGCCGAACATCCCCAAGGCGCTGCGGCTGTGCAAGGCGTTCGGGCTGGAGTTCGACGTGATGACGACCTCCTTCTTCCTGGGCCGCGAGACGCTGATCCCCCGCATCAACCCGCAGATGGCCCAGTGGCGGGAGAAGCTGTTCGTCGTGATGTCGCGCACCGCGGTCAGCGCCACCGACTTCTTCAAGATCCCGCCGAACCGCGTGGTCGAGCTGGGCACCCAGGTCCAGCTCTGACGCATTGCCGACGCGCCAACGAAAAAGCCCCTTTCCGATGGAAAGGGGCTTTTTTTTGCGAGAGAGCAAGGTCAGGCTGCAGGCTTGACCGGCGGATTGACCGGTGCCATCAACGCCGAAAAACATTGATCCATGGACTGCAGCCACATCAGCATGATGGACATCTGCCCCTTCAACTCGCGGATGTCGCCCTGAGTCGCATGCTGCATATCGATGAGCTGATCGAGCTTCGACAGGATTTCCGATTCGCGATCCATCACCGAATCCCCTGGGACGCATGCATTCCGATGCAAAACCCTAACACAACCTCCCGCCCCGGTCGAATCCGGAGAGGGGCCTAGTTGATCGCCGCGCTCTGCTTGCCGCGGTAGTTCTTCAGGAACTTCTGGAACACGTCCACCTCGGCGACGCGGGAGCGCACGGTGTTGACGTCGATCAGGCCCAGCGCCTGCTCCGGCCGGGTCAGCACGCGGAAGGCGTCGGCGTCGGGACCGTTGGTCATCGCCGAGCCGAACTCCTTGCGCAGCAGGTTCAGGTTCGTGCCGTCCCCGGCCAAGGCCAGCGCCACCGCACGGTTCAGGACAAGCTGCGAGGTCGCCGGGTTGATCGGCTGTGTCGGCGGCGGCGGACCGATCAGCTTGTTCAGGGCAAAGGCCGCGGCCTCCCATTTCTGGGCGCGCCACGCGATGTCCACCCGCAGCGAGTTGGCCGGCTTGCTGTCGTCCTCGGAAAGCAGCAGCAGCGCCTCGTCGCCGCGGCCCAGCTCGGCCAGCGCCTTGGCCTGCATCAGGCGGCGCTCGCCGACGAGATCGGCCGGCAGGTTCGGCACGTTGGACAGCTCCAGCGCGCGCAACGCGTCCTCCGGCTTGTTGTCGAGCAGGCGGACGGAGGCGAGCCGTGTGCCGACCCGCGCCTTGTCCTCGCCGGACAGGCGGTATTCCACCTGATGCTGCAGCAGGTCGGCGGCCCGGTTCAGCAGGTCCACCGAGATCAGCCGCTCGGCAAGTTGCCGGATCACCTCGTCGCCCGCCTCGCCCACCGGGGTCAGCTCGCGGAACTGGTCGTAGAGCTGGAGCGCCTCGATGGTCGGCAGCTTCTGCGCCCCGTCCTTGTAGAGATCGGCGAAGATGCGCGACATCTCGCGGGTGATCTCCTCCGCCCGCGGCGTGTCGGCGACCAGGGCGGCGGTCTCCTTCATGGCGTTGAAGCCGTCGGCGTACTGGCCGGCGGCGATCAGCACCTCGCCCATGCGCTGGCGGATCTGCATCTCCAGCTCGTCGCCGCGCCACGTGAAGGTCAGCCCGGCCAGCCGCTCCGCCGCGGCCGGCGGCGACATGTGGCCTTCCGCCAGTTGCAGGTTGACCAGCGCCAGCCCGGCCTTGGCCCGGTAATAGCGGTCGAGGCTGTTGTAGGAGGCGGTCAACTGCTCCAGCGCCCGCTCCGGCTCGTTGGTCTGGGCGTAGTAGAGGCCGCGGAGATACTGGACGTCGGGCCGTTCCTCAGCGTCCGTGCCGCCGCGCTCGACGATGCGGTCGAGCAGCCGCTTGGCGAAGGGCGCGTCGCCGGTCTTCAGCGCGGCCTCGGCGGCGCGGGTCGCCAGCTTGGTCAGGATCGGGTCGGGGTAGGAATTCAGGATCGGCGCCGCCGCCTTGAAGCCGGACTGGGCCGCCGGCCAGTCGTTGCGGTCCGCCGCGATGGCGGCGCGCCACAGCGCGGCCTCGCCGTTGTTGGCGAGGTTCGGGTGGGCGAAATCCTCCGCCGCGGCGTCGGTGTTTCCGGCGAGGAAACGCGCGGCCCCGCGCAGGGCGCGGAATTCCGGCCAGCCTTCCAGATCGGGCTGCGCTTCCTGCAGCACATCCATCATGCCGATGGCCTCCTGCCCGAAGCCGTTCGCCAGATAGAAGCGGGCAAGGTCGAGCTGGGCGCGGGGCCGTTCGGAGTCGGGCGCGTTGACGATGTTGAGCTGAAGATTCTGCCGCGCCTCGGTGTAATGGTCGAGGTCGCCCTTCTTCCAGGCCGGCAGGTCGAACAGGCGGCGCCCGGAGGGCACCGGCTTCGGGTCGGTGGGCGGCGTCAGCGTGTTGGAGGCGCCGCCGGGAGACGGCTTCGGCGGAAGCGAGGCCGTTTGCGAGGACGCCGCCGGGCGGCTTCCGGCATCGGCCATGGGCGACAGGTGCAGGCCACCCGCCGCCGTCACCTCCACCCCCTCCTTGACCGGGCGCACGGTGACCGCGTCGGCGATCGGCCGCACGACGACCCCCTGGTAGCTGGGCAGCAACTCAAGGTCGGCATAACGGTGCGACTCGGGAATGGCGTTACCGGGAACCGGAAGCGGCACCACCTGGAGGCGGTCGCCGACGTCGGGATCGGACAGCGTCACCACGGTCGCCGCATCCGCGGCGCGCACCAGCAGACGGGCGCCCAGCAGGAAATCCGGTTCAGGATCGATCTTCAGCTCGAAGGGCGGCGTGCCGGTCAGGCGGCTGGTCGGCGTGATCTTCCAACTCGTCCCCTGCCGTTCGATCTTCGGCCAGACCAGAGGCCCGATTTTGGTGCGGAAGGCGCTGCCGCCGGTGGCCGGCACCGGCTCGATCGCGCCGACCGTCCCGGCCCCGCCGATGGCCTTTCCGGCGCCGATGGGCAGCGGCTTGTCGAACACGATGTAGAGGTGACCGGCGCGCGGATAAACGGCGATGGACGCCGGGCCACCCGCGTCGAACACCAGCGTCGGTCCCTGCGGCTCGGCCTTCGCCGGATCGGGTTTGGCCGGATCGGGTTTGGCGGCTTCGGGCTTCGCGGGCGCGGGGGCCGCCGCAACCTCCTTCGGCGGGGGCGGTGCCGCAGCCGGCCTGGCGGGGGCCGGGGGTGTCGCCGTTGCAGGCTGCGGTGCCGCGGCTTCTGCCGAGGGCGGACGTACCGTGGTCGTGGTGGCGCCGGACGGCGGAGCCGCATTCGCCGCGTCGCCCATCGGCAGACCGGCGCGCGTGCCCGGATTCTGCACGTCGATCACCACGGAACGGCCCGACTTGCTGTCCTTGATCTCGGCGTCCTGCGGCACGGCGAAGGTGAAGGCCAGCGCGCCGTTGGCCTGCCGGAACTGCTCCACATTCTGGATGTTGCGCAGCGTTGTCCTGGCCACCGGCGCCAGATCGGCGGTGCCGTTGCGATCGAACAGCAGCGTGGCCGATGCGCCGTCGCGGCGCAGCGTGTAGTTGGCACCCTCCGGCCAGGTGAAGGACAGGCGGCTCTGCTCCGGCGTGTCGGCGGCGCTGACCGTCACCCGTCCCGCGGAGCGCGCCGGAGCGGGTGTGGCCGGTGTCTCGGCCTTGGCCGCTGGAGCGGGGGCCTGGGCCGGCGTCTGGCTCTGGGCCGGTGCCTCCGTGGCGGGAGTGAGGTCAAGCGCGACGGCGTTGCCGTTGCGGAAGCTCTTCAGCGTCACCGGCCGCTTCAGGTCGAAGGTCACCGTCTTGCCGTCGCCGCCGATCCTGACCCCGGACAGATAGCCGGGCAAGGCCGCCACCGCGCGGTCGAGCGCGGCGTTGATCGGCTCGTCGAAGCGGACGACCAGCGTGTTGCCCTCCACCGACGCGCTGTAGCCGGTCTGGCGCGGCCAGTCGAAGACCATGCGGCCGAAGGTCTTGTGGGTGGCGGCGCGCACCGGAACGTCGATCGCCCAGGCGGTCGGCGAAACGGCGATCTGGACGGCAAGCACAGCCGTGGCGGCCACGAAGCCGCTCAGCCAGCGCCGGTATGCCCCGCCCCGCCCCATCCGTTTCACTCCTCCGGCTCCGCATCGGTGGCCGCCCCGGACACCGGCGGCCCGGCCGTCTCCTCACGCACCACCACATCCACCCGCGCCCCGCCCGGCACCGGATCGATGCCGGGCGCTTCGCTCATCAGGCTGCGCGCCACGAGATCGCGCTTGTAGCCCGTTTCGCGCAGCAGCGCCGCAACGGCAACCGCGCGCGTCAGGGCGCGTTCCCAGGCCAGCCCCGCAGACTGGTCCTCGCGCTCGGCGTGACCGACCACCTCGATCCGGTTGCCGATCCGGCCCACCGCCGCGCCCAGCAGATACAGCACGCGCCGCCCCTGGTCGGTGAAGCTGCCGCCGGTCGGGTCGAACATCACATGGGCCGGCAGGCCGATCACCACGCGATCGTCCTCCCGCCGCACCTCCACCGCCGCCAGATCCTCGTTGGCCGCGGTCTGGGTACGAAGCAGGGCGCTGAGATAATCCAGATTGATCGCCGAATATGACTCCACTGTGGCGGCGTTGAAGGCGGCCTTCGGCTCGGGCGGAGTCGCGGAGGGCGTGACCGCCGTGGACCGGGCCGACGACAGCGACTTGACCAGCCCGGTCCAGCGCTGGGCCTCCGGCTCGCTCATCGAATACATCAGCACGAAGAAGGCGAGCAGCAGCGACATCAGGTCGGTGAAGCTGATCAGCCAGATCGTCCGGTTGTGGCCGCCGCTCTTGTCCTCGGCCTTGGGGAGTTTGGGGAGGCGGATCATCGGCGCCCTCCCCCCGGCGCGTCGTCCAGGGCACGCAGGCTGAACAGCAGGCGGACAGCGCCCGGCGCGCCGCGCTCGATGCCCACCGTCACCGCGTCCGCCGGCGCCCCGTCGGCGATCAGCAGCCGGGCCAGTGCGCCCGCCCGCACCACCGGCCCCGGCGGCTGGCTGGGACCGCCCGCCGGGCCGATGGAGAGCAGCGCGTCCAGCTCGATCCGCTCGCCGGGACGGTTCTGCAGCAGCGCGTCGGCCACCCGGTCGATCAGCCCGATGCGGTCCGGACGCAGATCGGCGGTGCCGGGCAGGAACAGCTCATCGGCGGGGAGGCGCACCTCCAGCAGGCGGCCCGGCGTGACGCTGTCGACCTTCGCCACGGCGACGGCGGTGGCGAACAGGTTGCCCAGACCGTCCAGCCGCTGCACCGCGAAGACAGTGCCGGCGCGCGAGGCCAGCGGGTCGGCCGGCTCGCGCAGGCGGGGGTCGATGTAGAAGGCGGGGAAGCTGCGCTCCAGCGACACCAGCACCGTGCGCACCCGCTGGGCGGTCTGCACGGACTGGGCGTTCAGCACGATGAAGAAGACGAGCAGCAGCAGGAACAGCGACAGCAGAAGCACGATGCTTCCGTTGTTCGGGTTCGGCCGGCTGCCCGACAGGTCCGGCTTCCTGTGGCCGGGCGCAGCCATGGGATTAATCGAAGCTCGCCAGCAGGCGGTCGATCTCGTCCTGGTCCATGGCGGCGCTGGTCATCTGCGGCCCGTGCAGCAGCCCGGCCTCCGGGTCGTCCGCCGGGCGGTCGGTGGCGAAGTTCGGCGACGGATCGGTGTGAACCTCGGCCGCGGCGACCGCGGCGGCGGGGCGGGTGTGGTTCTGCCGCACCTCGTCGCCGAAGGCCGCGACGATCATGTCCACCTTCGATTCGATGTGCTTGAGCGTGCGCACGACCTTGGAAATGCGCTGGCCGGTGATGTCCTGGAAGTTGCAGGCCTCGAAGATCTTGGTCACCTGCTCGGTCAGCTTCGCGGAGTTCTCCGGATCGATCTGGCCAGAGATGCCCGTGATGACGTCGCAGGCGTCGAAGATGGCGAAGGTGGCCTGTTCCGTGGCGCCGACGACGGCGTCCAGCTCATCGGTGGCGTTGGGGATGTGCTGGTCGCGGATTTCCGCGGGCTGGAGCGCCGCCAGCTCCTGCTTGGCGCTCTCGATGAAGCGGGCGAGGTCGACCACCTCCTTGTAGAGGCGCAGGTCTGTGGCGGAGATGTCGCCGTCCATGCTGCCGAGGATGGAGCGGACGATGTCCGTCACCTCCTCGCGGGTCAGCGGCTGGGCCGCCTCGGCGTGGGCGGCGTCGAGCTGCTGGCGCAGGAGTTTCTGGTCGGCGAGCGAGGTGGAAACGGGCGGGGCCATGTGCGTTCCGATGTGAGCGTTCCGTGGTCTTGTCCGGCCTGCGTGCGATCGGGTGCGTCGGCCGGCCCGGACGCAGACGCCGGAAGCGGGTTCGACCCGACCTCGCGTCCTCGCACGGCCGCCGCCGACTCGGAGCCTCGTCAGCCTTTCCAACCCTAATTTCGCTCGGTTAACACGCCGTTAAGCGCCTGAAACGTTGCAACGCAAAGACGGGGCGGGATCACGCATCCAGAAAGAAAGCGGAAGCGTTGTTCTGCGCCCGCAAGCCTTCGACCAACGCTCGCCATTGTCGAATTTCAAAGAGAGCTGCGGCAATTTGTTTCAATCGGTGCCCGTAAACGGACAAAGGGCCGCCTCGGGGGCGGCCCTTCTTCACCGTTGCACCGTGCGACTGTTCCGTTCGGCTCGTGGGCCGATGAAACAGTCAGGGGTAAGACAGTTCCGGTAAAACAGTCCCGGCGGTCAGCTCCCGCTGCCCCGCCCGCCGCCATGGCTGTGTTCGCCGCCCTTGCGGCCCGCTTCCGATGCGCGTTCCGGATCGTTCTTGAAGTTGCCGCCGGACACCTGTCCACCCTTGTGGCCGGCTTCCGACGCACGCTCCGGATCGTTCTTGAAGTTGCCGCCGGACGCCTGTCCACCCTTATGGCCGGCTTCGGAGGCGCGCTCCGGGTCGTTCTTGAAGTTGCCGCCGGAAACCTGACCGCCCTTGTGGCCGGCTTCCGCCGCGCGCTCCGGATCGTTCTTGAAGTTGCCGCCGGAGTGCTGACCGCCCGAGCTACGGCCCTGGTTCTGGTCGTTCATCTTGTCTCCTTCCTTCTTGTTGTTGGGCAAACTTGCGCTGCCCGAACACGCCGGAGCCAACATGAACCGAAGCCGACCGTTGCAGGCCTTCTACCATCCTGACAGTACGTGTACGTATATTCAGTAGAGGCGCCGTCGGCGGCGGGTATGACCAACCGCACGGTCATACCCGTCTTGCCGTCACCTCAACCAAAGAGCGTATTCAGTTCTTCGGTGACGCGGGCACCCCGCGCCGCTCGATGAGGGCGGAGGTCAGCTCCTTGGCCTTCAGCGGGTCCATCGCGGCCAGGATCGGCGCCGTCTTGGTTTCCTTCATCTTCTCCACCACACCCAGGAGGACGGGCATGTCCAGCTCCTCGAAGATGCGTGCAGCTTCCTTGGGCTTCATCGTCTCGTAGATCTTCACGAGGCTTTCGAGCTGTGCGGCCTGCTTCTCATCGCCCTGGCGCATCAGCTTCTGGATGTCGGAGCGGACCTTGTCCATCTCTTGCACCTTCTGATCGATGCGCTTCTCGGCGGCGGTCAGCAGGGCTTCGCGCTGCTCCAGCTCCTTGGTGCGGCGCTCGATCTCGGCGCGCCGCTCGGCGAAATGCTGGAGAAGCTCCTCGTTCTTCACCGGGCCGAGGGCGGCGTTGTCCGGCGGCGTCGGGTTGGGCGGCGCACCGTTGCTCGATCCGCCCTGGGCCGGTGCCGGTTCGGGTGAGGGCTTGGCGCCGTTGGCGGCCAGTTGCATGGGTGGCGCCGGAACAGCGCTCTGCCCTTGGGCCAGGGTCGCCGGGAACTCCGGCAGGCGGGCATCGCGCGTGGTGATCCGCCACAGATCGCCGACGCGCACCCCCAGCATCAGGACGGCGACGAAGATGGTCAGCGGCAGAATGCGGAACCGCCACGCCTTCATCTTCTCGCGCATCCGCTCCGACAGCGGGCGGCGCGGAACGGCGGGCTTGCGCTTCGCCTTCGCCTTCACCTTGGCCTTCGGCTTCGCTTTGGCAGCGGCCTGGGCCATGTTCTGGGCCGGCGGTTGGCCGGCAACGCTCGGGCTGGTGCGGACGCCGGTCGGGGTGGCCCCGGCCGGGCGGATCACAACCTTGGGCTCCCCTCCGCCGACGGCAGCGGGTGCGCCTTTCGTGGTGGTGGCGTCGCTCATCCGACCCCCTTGCCGGCGTTCTCGATGGCTTGCAGAAGTTCACGTTCGGCGCGGGACAGGCTTTCGCCCTCGCGCAGGATGGGATCGGACGACGGCGCCGGGCGGCGCGACAATGGATCGGCCCGCAACGGATCGGCCCGCAGCGGATCAGCGCGCAGCGGCTCGTTCCGGAAGGCGGCGGAACGCAGCGGCGGCAGATCGTCGTGATCGATGTGACCGCCGTCGTGGAGATCGTTGCCGTGGAGATCGTGGCCGTGGAGATCATGATCGTCGTGATCGTCGTGACCGAGATCGTCCTCGACGATCGGGCGCGGGGCGACGGCCGGGCGCGACGCGACGGGCGGACGGGCGGACAGGCCGGGGCGTGCCGCCGGACGCGCCGCCGGGCCCGGCTTCGGACGCTCCCCGCCAACGTTGCCCAGCCGGTTCGCCATGGCGTCGGCGGCCTCGATCATGAATTCCAGCTCGTCGCGCAGGGTCTGCGCCTTGGCGACCGTGCGCTGCAGATCGTCGCCGGTGTCGTGGGCCGTCTTCTTCAGACCACGCACGCCGGTTTCGGCGCGCGACATGGCCTCGTTCAGGCCGCGCACCAGCTCGGCCATCTCGCCGCGGCTCTCGCGCAGCTTGATGATCTGCCGGTTGAGGATGATCGCGTAGGCGATGGTCGCGGCGAGCAGCCCCACCATCACCAGATCGAGGACGAGCGTGAGGGTCGGGCTCATAGCCGCATGACCTCCTGCTTGGGCAGCTCCCGCTCGATCCGCACGGCGATGTGCCCGCCCTTGCGGCCCATGCGGCCTTGGAACATGGAAACGTCGCCGCAGCGCAGCTCGATGGTGCCGTCCGGCGTGGCGTTCAGAAGGATTCGCGTGCCGACGCGCCAGTTCAGCACGTCGTGCAGGGTCATCGTCACCTCGTCCAGCACCGCGGAGATGTCCACATCGGTGACCAGAAGTTCCGAGGCGAGGTGGGTTTCCCAGATCGAGTCGCGGCCGAACTTCTCGCCCATGAACATCTGGAGCAGAAGCTCGCGCACCGGCTCCAGCGTCGCGTAGGGGATCATCAGCTCCAGGCGGCCGCCGCGATCCTCCATGTCGATGCGCAGCTTGACCAGCACCGCCGCGTTGGCCGGGCGCGCGATGGTCGCGAAGCGCGGGTTGGTCTCCAACCGGTCGAAGCGGAAGGTGACGGGCGACAGCGGGTCGAAGGCGGCGGACAGGTCGGACAGCACCACATGGACCATGCGCTCGACGAGGTTGCGCTCGATGGTCGTGTAAGGCCGGCCCTCGATGCGCATCGCCGCGGTGCCGCGCCGCCCGCCCAGCAGCACGTCGACGATGGAGTAGATCAGCGCCGAGTCCACGACCATCAGGCCGTAGTTGTCCCACTCCTCCGCCTTGAAGACGGACAGCATCGCCGGAAGCGGGATTGAGTTGAGATAGTCGCCGAAGCGCACCGAGGAAATCTGGTCGAGGCTCACCTCGACGTTGTCGGAGGTGAAGTTGCGCAAGGACGTGGACATCATGCGGACGAGGCGGTCGAAGACCACCTCCAGCATGGGCAGGCGTTCGTAGTTGACCAGCGCCGAGTTGACCAGCGCCATGATGCCGGAGTTGTCGCCGTCCCCGGCCCCGCCCTGGTCGAAGCCGAGCAGGCTGTCGATCTCGTCCTGGTTCAGGACGCGGGTCGAGCCGCCACCGCCCATGTCCGCCATCTCGCCCATGTCGCCGCCGTCTTCGGCGAGGGCGGCCCATTCGGCGGCAAGGCGTTCCTCTTCGCTCAGTTCCTCGGTGTTGCTCATGGCCCGTTTCCGCCGCCCCTACTGGACCAGCATTTCCTTGAACAGAACGTCCTTGACCTTCACCGGATGGGCGGACGCGGTGATCCGCATCAGCAGTTCCTGGCGCAGGCGGTACATGCCGGCCGACCCCTTCAGGTCCTCCAGCCGCAGTTCGCGCAGATAGACCTGGAAGTTGTCGATGATGCGCGGCAGCACATGCTCGATCGCCGGGATGTCCTCGCCCTTGGCAAGCTGGATCGAGATCTTGATCTTCAGGAAGGCCGGGCGCTTGCCGCTGCTGTTCAGGTTCACCAGCATGTCCGGCAGGTCGTAGAAGACCGGTGCCGCGTGCGGATCGGGCTGCGCCGGCTCCGCCGGCACCTCCGCGTGCTCCTCCTTCTTGCCGAGCAGCGAGTCGAGCAGGCCGCTGAAATACACGCCCGCCCCGGCGCCGATCAGCAGCACCAGCGGCAGGATGACGAACAGGACCAGCTTCTTGCCGCTGAATTTCTTGCGCGGCAGGCCATCGGTCGAAACGTCGTCTTCAGCGTGCGCGGTCATGGAATCCTAAGCGCGAGCGGTGGCGGAGCGTGGCCTTACCAGCGCAGCAACCCTATCTTTCGGATAGTTAACAAAGCCTTTCAGGCACAGTCCGGGGCTGTGACAGAAGCGCAACCACAGACAGCGGCACGGTTCTTGATTGGGGCATCGCCGGAAATCCCCGTCAACCGAGGAGCGAACGCCCGAACCACGCCCGCCATCCCCGTCCGCACCACCCTGCCCCGCCTTTCCATGCCCGCCGCCTCCGGCGGAGGAAGCTGCCATGATCCGCGCGCCGCCAACGCCGCGGCACCGGGACGCTTTTGCCCGGCGTCGGGCGGCAGCCCTTGCCAGCCCACCGGCAGTTCTTGCCCGGCAGGCGCTTCCCCGGCGGCGGCGTCCGCGGCCATTCCAATCATCCTGGTCGTTTTCGGCGCTGGCACGCGCCGTGCATTGCCATTTGCGCCGGTCGGGACGCTCCCCCGGTCCGAATGGAAAGAGGCCGCCGATGGAAAACCCGATCTACGTGTCCCTGTCGCGCCAGATGACCCTGCGCCGCCAGTTGGACGTGATCTCGAACAACATCGCGAACATGAACACCACGGGCTTCAAGCAGCAGCGCATGCTGTTCACGGAGTTCCTGGAGCGTCCGGGCATGCACGAGCAGATCAGCTTCGTGCAGGACCGCGCCGTGGTGCGCGACCTCTCGGCCGGCGGGATGATGCAGACCGGCAACCCGCTGGACATGGCGCTGACCGGCCACGGCTACTTCACGGTCGATACGGCGAGCGGCCCCCGCTACACCCGCGCCGGCAATTTCCGCCTGAACGACCAGCGCCAGATCGTCGACGGCGGCGGCCTGCCGGTCCTCGGCGACAACGGCCAGCCCCTCGCGATCCCGAACGGCACCAGGGACATCATGGTGTCCGGCGACGGCACCGTCTCCACCGAGCTGGGTCCGGTGGGCCGGCTGAACATCGTCACCTTCCGCAACGAACAGCTGATGACCGAGGTCGGCGCCGGTCTCTACGTCAGCGACGAGGAGCCGCAGGCGGCCCCCGCCGACACGAAGGTGGCACAGGGAATGCTAGAGAATTCCAACGTGAAGCCGGTGGTCGAGATGACGGCGCTGATCGAGATCCAGCGCCAGTACCAATCGAACCAGAAGCTGATCGAGAACGAGCACGAGCGCATCCGCAGCGCCATCCAGAAGCTGGGCCGCACGGCCTGATCGACCGCGTAAAGGAGCAAGAACCATGCGCAGCCTCGCCATCGGCGCCACCGGCATGATCGCCCAGCAGCTGAACGTCGAAACCATCTCGAACAACATCGCAAACGCGACGACGACCGGCTTCAAGAAGCAGCGGGCCGAGTTCCAGGACCTGCTGTACCAGAACTTCCGCCGCATCGGCTCCACCTCGTCGGACGCCGGCACCATCGTGCCGACCGGCGTGCAGGTGGGCGCCGGCGTGCGCGTCGCCGCGGTGGCCCGCGTGCTGGAGCAGGGTAACCTGACGGTCACCGACAACAAGCTGGACGTCGCCGTCAACGGCTCCGGCTATTTCCAGGTGCAACTCCCCAGCGGCGACACGGCCTACACCCGCGCCGGCAATTTCAAGCTGTCGCCGGAGGGCATCATCGTCACCGCCGACGGCTATCCGGTGCAGCCGGCGATCACCATCCCGGCGGAAGCGGTGGACGTCGCCATCAACGCCTCGGGCGAGGTGATGGTGAAGCTGGACGGCCAGGTGGCCCAGCAGAATGTCGGTCAGCTCCAGCTCGCCACCTTCGCCAACGCGGCCGGCCTGGAAGCGGTCGGCGACAACCTGTTCCTGCAGACCGGCGCGTCGGGCGAGGCGGTCGGCGGCAACCCCGGCGCTCCCGGCTTCGGCCGCGTGGTGCAGGGCGCGCTGGAAACCTCCAACGTCAACATCGTGCAGGAGATCACCACCCTGATCTCCGCCCAGCGCGCCTACGAGATGAACTCCAAGGTCATCAAGACCACCGACGAGATGATGCAGCAGGCCTCGCAGCTCCGCTGATTTCGGCACCGTCGTAAGGCTCGTTTTCGCAAGGAACTCCCGCCATGCCCCGCCCCGCTCTCCGCATCCTCGGCACCGCCCTTCTCGCCGCCGCCCTCGCCGGCGGCCCGACGGTCTTTGCCCGGTCGGCCCTCGCCCAAACGATGGATGGCACCGCGGCGGCACAGGCGGTGGTCTACAGCCCGGCCCATGTCGAGGCGGTGCTGTCCGATGCGCTGTCCCGCCAGATCACCACGGGCCGCCTGCAGATGGAGCTGGACAACCGGGCGGTGGAATTGCGCGCGCCGGCGGGCGCCGGCAGCCTGACGGTGGAGAACCTCTACTACAACCCGGCGCAGGGCCGCTTCGCCGCGGAGATGATCGTCGCCGACACCCGCCCGGTCGTGCGCCTTCCGGTGTCGGGCCGCGCCTATGGCGTGGTGCAGGTGCCGGTGCTGTCGCGGCGCATCGCGCCCGGCGACGTGATCGGCCCCGGCGACGTGGACTGGCAGGACGTGCGCGCCGACCTCGCCGGAAGCGACATCGCCGCCACCGACGCCCAGCTCATCGGCCTGACTCCCCGGCGCGGCGTCCCGGTGAGCCAGCCGGTCCGGCTGCGCGACCTGCAGTCGCCGCGGGTCGTGGACAAGGGCGCGCTGGTCACCATCACGCTGGCCACCGAGAACCTGACCCTGTCGGCCCAGGGCAAGGCCCTGCAGGACGGCGGCCGGGGCGACGTGATCCGCGTCATCAACACCCAGTCGAACCGCATCCTCGAGGCGACCGTCGCCGGTCCCAACATCGTCGCCGTGGCAAAGCCCGGCCTCACCGCGAAGTAAGGAGAAAGCTCCATGTCCGCCCTCAGGATGCCCGCCCCCACGAACACCGCCCGCACGGCTTTCCGCTTCGCTCTGCTCGCCGCCGTCGCCGCCGGCCTCCCCGCCTGCAACGCCATGTCGCGCGTGGCGGACATCGGCTCCGCTCCGGAACTCACCAAGATCAAGGACCCGCAGGCCCAGCCCGGCTACCAGCCGGTCAGCCTGCCGATGCCCACACCGCTGCCGACGGAGCGCAACCCGAATTCCCTGTGGCGGACCGGCGCCAAGGCCTTCTTCAAGGACCAGCGCGCGGCCAAGGTCGGCGATCTGCTGACCGTCGACATCCAGATCAACGACCAAGCCCAGCTCAACAACCAGACCACCCGCACCCGCGGCAATTCCGAGAAGGCCGGCATGCCGAGCTTCTTCGGCTTCGAGGGCAAGGCCCTGCAGCGCGCGCTGCCCGACGGGGTGAGCGCCGACAGCCTGCTCGACCTCTCCAGCTCGACCTCCAACGACGGCAAGGGGGCCATCAACCGCAAGGAGCAGATCACCCTGAAGGTGGCCGCCCTGGTCACCCAGAGCCTGCCCAACGGCAACATGGTCATCCAGGGGCGGCAGGAGGTGCGGGTGAACTACGAGGTGCGCGACCTGATCATCACCGGCGTGATCCGGCCCGAGGACATCACCGCTCAGAACACCATCAGCTACGAGAAGGTCGCCGAGGCCCGCATCTCCTACGGCGGACGCGGCCAGATCACCGACGTGCAGCAGCCCCGCTACGGCCAGCAGCTCTTCGACATCATCATGCCCTTCTGAGGACGTTCCGGGAACGCAAGGGCTGGAAAGGACCCATCATCAGACCGGAAGGGGGCACCGCCCCCCTTCCGGCCGGCTACCGGGAGCCTCGGCCGCTGGTGCGCGGGCGGGAAGTTTCTGCCGCCCGGCCGGATCTGCCGTGCCCTTCCTGCCGCCCCCTTCAAACTTCCCCTCGGCGCCCCGTCACCCGATCCGGGCCAGAAGCGCCTCGTAACGTCGGACGGTTTCCCGCATCTCCTCAATGATCTGGCGCTGCTCCTCGTTCGCCGCCCGGGCGCGCTCCGCCTCTGCACGCATGTGTTCGGCATTAAGGCGGGTTTCCTCGGTGAAACGCCGGGTGTCCTCGTGGAGCAGCCGCGCCTGTTCTTCGGCGCGCCGAGCCTCCTCCGCCGCAAGCCTGGCCATCTCGGCGGATCGGCGATGGTCTTCGTCCTGGATGCGCCCGTCCTCGGCCTCCTGCCGCTGCGCCTCGCCGGTGATTCGCCCCTCTTCCGCCATGAGTCGCGCGCCTTCCGATTCGACATGGCGCTGGAACGTCGCGGAGCGTTCCTTTTCGGCCTCCTCGCGCATCCGTTCCGCCCCGGCGCGAGCCTCTTCGGCCCGGCCGCGCCTTGCCTCGCTGCGCCGGCGCCAATCTTCCGCATCAGCGCCCTGCGTCACAGTGTGGTTCACCGGGTGGCGTGCCTGGGTCATGGGGCTTCCCTTTCAGCAGGCGGTGGGACCCCTCCAACGCCTTCTCGGCGGAGCGCAGGCGCTCATGGGATCGATCCAGGAGACGCTTCCTGCGTGTCTGCGTCTCACCGACCAGGGTCCGCAATGTCTCGATCCGCTTCAGAACGTCCATTCCACCCTCAACAGGCCGTTCTGGCAACCCGCACCATGGGTTTAAGGGCAGCCGACCCGGACGCGGTCAGGCGCGCGAAAGCGCCACGCCGAAGGGTGAGGCGGTCATCGGAAGACGTCCTTCATTCGATAGGGGGTGGCAGCCCGTTTCCCCGGCTGGCCTGGAGTGGCCAGCGCCGGTAGGGTGAGGGCTCCTTGCAGCGGGCCCGCGGCCGGCCCGAGCGAACCAAGCTCCGACAGAGGGGCGGGCCGCCCATTCTTCATCTCATGGTCGGAATCGCACCGACGCCGGACGACAGGCCGAGCCTGCGCGTTCGGACAGCGGCATCAGACCGAATGACTTACCGATCCCCGGAAGATGCCGAACACGGCCGCCAGCATGTCGGCGGCCTTGTCCTGGGCCAGAGCGTCCAAGCCCCTGGACATCACCATGCCAACCGTCCGCCCCGCCCCATCGACGAGATCAAGGCGCGTGTATTGGCCGGCCATCGCCCCAGGCGGTTCCTGGTTGCGCTGAATGGTGTCGAGCAGTTCGTTGAGCGGAGACCCGCCGTCCGCCGGGCGAAGGGTGAAGGTCGTATCGGTCACGGTGGCGGCGGTTTCGCGGTCGAAGACGAGGAACATCGCCTCGCCGTGATCGGGAGCATCGGACGAGACCCCTCCCATGATGCCGATGGTCCCTGTGGACTCGGCGTTCGGCACGAAAGACGGGCGTCCGGAGAACGGATCGGTGGCGGGCACGGTCAGGCCCTTCTGGACGGCCACGAGGGACTCCAGGTTGCTGGCCGCGCCATCCAGCATGACGTTCTTATCCTTCGGAATGCCGATGATCTTGTCCCGCAGGTCAAGGGTTCGCCCCTTGGCGTCCAGCCAATGCTGCAGTTGAGCCGCCGGGCTCCCGTCCCAGGCGCCATTGGCCTTCATCTCGGCCATCTGCTGGCTCCGCTGCGCCAGGAGCCTATCCATCGCCTCGTTGGCCTTTCGCAGCCCTTCCCGCCCAGCAAGGGTGTCCCAATAATTTACGTCGCTTTCCGACGACGCCTCCCGTCCCATGGCATCCAGCTGCGGCTCAATCTGCGGGTCGGCGCTCCCATTGCGGATGCCGCCGGCTCCCATCAGGGCCATCCCTTGGTTCCGCTGGACCAAGTGGATCTCCCTTTCCATTTGTTCCGTTGCCATCCGTACCCTCTCCTGCCAATAGGCCGAGCCGCTTTCCGGAGATGTCTCGTTTGGCAAGGCACGCGCCCTGGCGGACAGGGTGACGGACACTTCCGGGCCGAGCGGTGCGGCGATGGACACACCGCTCCCCAGCCCCGCTTCGGTCCTGGAAAGAGGGGGGGTGCTCGTAACCGGTGACGTTCCCGTGACGATCATGATGACCTCTTTGTTGTGAAAAATCCCAACTCGGAGCACGAATCGAGACCCTGGCTTTGAGGGTCGAAGCGGGCGGTTTGCTTCCCGGAATGTTGTCGGACGGCCTCCATACCGTGGGCGGATGATGGCTCGATCATCCGCCCACGGTCGGACCCGGCGGATCAATGCGATGCTATCCCACCAGGAACCAGCTGCCCTTGACGTCACCCGGGGCCACACCCGCCAACACCATTTGCGACTGGTAAACGCCGTTGGAGCTGAACACGAGGGCCGTGCCGCTGCCGTAAGCCCCATACTGGCACGTCCAACCGTTCTGGATGAAAATCCGATCCCCTTGGGACTCGCTGAAGTCATTGACAAGCACGGAACCGACCGACCGGAAGACATCGGCCCCGGCGCCGCCGGTCAGTTCACCACCATAGCCGATCAGGTAATCGTCGCCATCGCCGCCGAAGAGGAAATCGCCGGTTGACCACCCGCCGAAGATCGTGTCGCTGCCGCTTGAGCCGATGATCGTGTCGTTACCGTTGAGCCCATTGATCTGCGCGATGCCGGTCATTGTCGTGTTGCTGAAATCAAGATAGGTGGCGGTGTTGGCCGTCTCGATGGTGATATTGCTTCCATTGCCGACAATCGAGTCGATGCGCGCGATCGATTTGAGGCCGATCACCGTGTTGGCGCCATAGGCCTCGATCTTGTCCACACCGTGATGGTTCGGTTGACCGGCATCGTAACCGGCATGGGCCGCATCACCGCCGTCTATCGCGCAATAGCCGTAATTCTGGCTTCCCGTGAAGATGAAGGTGTCGTTTCCGGCACCGCCGGACAATGTCGACTCACCAGATCCCGAGGTCAGCGTATCGTTGCCAGCGTCACCATACAGATATCCACCGCCGGCCGAAATATCCAGATAGTCATCTCCGTCCTCACCGTGCAGGACACCAAGACAGATATCCAAAAGGAAGTCGTTTCCGCTTCCCCCATACATATAGTCCAAGCCGTACGAGCCGAACATCGAGTCGTTACCCGCGCCGCCATCCATGTAGTTCGGCTTGTCATCAAGCCACTTTGGAGCGCTGCTTATATAATCGTTGGCACTGTCGCCAAAATAGTAATCGGCTGTTGCATCGCTGTATGTTGTTACCGCCATGACGCCATCCTCCGGTACATGAATCCGAGCCACCAGGGGTGACTCTCATTTCATTGTCTTGGGTTGGGCGGCACGCTCGCGGGCGGCAATCTTTCGATGCGGCATTGAGCACCCCCATCCTGAGAAGTTGTTTTCGTATAGAGGCACAGCAAGTTTAAGGCGCGGTAAAAGCTATAAACACAATTGTTATTGAAGGCGCCTGCCGCTCAAACAACCCTTCCGAACCGGGGGTGGCGGAAGCGACGACGCCCGCCCTCAACCCAATCGTGGCAGGGCCTGGCCGCCCTGCGCGCATTGGAACGGTGGGGCCTGCGCTGGAAAAAGATGGACATCGCCGGAGGCAACATCCGGATGCACGGGCGGGTCGAACATCCACAACGGGATTGGCCGAAACCGCCGACCGGCGAAAGCGCCGGGAGGGCGGAATGGGACAGCCTTGCAAACGGCACCTTGCGGACGGCGAGGCGCGTTTCGGCTTCATGGAAAGGCATCGGACAGACAAAAGCCCCCACCGGGACAAGAGGGGGCTTTTGTCTGTCCGATGCGCGGACTGGGAGACGCAACGCGATGCCGCCGCCCCCCGAAGACGCCGCCGGCATGAGCCTTTCAATCAACGCTATCGCATTGATCTGTCGGGTCCGACCGTGGGCGGACGGCGGAAGCCGTCATCCGCCCAGGGCATCAGTCGTCGCGCTGGGTGCGCTCCATGCGCTCGTGCCGTTCCTGGGCTTCCAGGCTCAGCGTCGCGATGGGGCGGGCGTCGAGGCGGCGGACGGAGATGGGCTCCCCCGTTTCCTCGCAATAGCCGTAGGACCCATCCTGCAACCGCTCCAGCGCCGCGTCGATCTTTGAGATCAGCTTGCGCTCGCGGTCACGGGTGCGGAGCTCCAGCGCCCGGTCGGTCTCGGCCGACGCGCGGTCGGCGATGTCCGGTTCCTGGATGCCGCCTTCCTGAAGGCTGCTCAGGGTCTCGCTGGATTCGGCCAGCAGCTCCGCGCGCCAGCGCAGCAGCTTCTGGCGGAAATATTCCCGCATCACGGGATTCATGAACTCCTCGTCTTCCGACGGGGTGTAGTTCTTAGGCAGAAGCGGAGACGACATCCGAGAGCATCCAACGCAAAAGGGTGATCCGGGCGGCGCGGAGTATAGGTAGGCGCATCGGCAACCGCAACCCTGCGCTTCGCCTATCGAAGCACGAACAAGCCCTTGGAGAAGCAAAGTTTTGTGAAAGCTTCTGCGATAGCCGTACGGCCGATGCCGAAAAGCCGGTCCTAGGATCGGGAAGGCCGGCGACACCAGACCACCCTGCGCTGGGTCCATGGGCGGCCCCACGGGCCGTGGAGCCGGAAAAGGCGCTCAGGGGGTGAGCTTCGCCAGCTCGACCTGGGCGCGCAGGTCGATCTGATCAAGAATGTCGGCCAGCCGCGGATCGTCCACATGGACGCGGCGCGACTGCACCACCTTCACGAGGTCCATCAGCTTCTGCGCCGGAAGCGTGCCGGCCAGAAGCCCGTGCTGGATCTCCTCCAGCTTGTCGAGCATCTCCTCGGCGCGCATTTTGCCGCGCGACGCGCGTGCCGTGGCGTCGTCCACTTCCTGCAACGCCAGCACGCTGGCGATGCCGGCCAGCGGTGCCGCGGCGTGGACGCCCTGGGCGGCGTTGGTCTCGCCGACGAGCTGCTTGGAAAAGGACGCACCGGATGAGCCTTCGGCCTTCCCTGTGCGCCGGACCGAGCTGCTGCCGCGAAGTTTTCCGGGGCCTTCGACTTTCATGTTCCGTGCAACCGGTTTCGGAAAAGCGCGATACTCTAGATGGAAGCACCTTAACATCCGGTCAAGGTTTGCCGCAATCGGGCAAAAATTGCCCCGCTTCCGTGGCATAAAGCGGTTGGACACGGTGCCAATTTCCGGCCTTTTCATCCACCGCCGCCGCTTCCCCTTGCCGATCCTGCCCTTTGCCTGCCATCCGCGTCTCTGGCACGCCGTTTGTATGGGAAGGGACAGCCGTTGAGGAGTGTCCCCGCCATGACCGCCACCGCCCTGCCCCGCGCCGTCCTGCGCCATGCCGTCATGCCCCGCGCCGCCGTTCTGCTGCGCGCGGTCGCCATGCTGGCCGCGCTGGCCGCGGCGCTGCTCGCGCTGTCGGCGCCGGCCTCGGCCTCGTCGGCACGGATCAAGGACGTGGTGGACGTCGAGGGCGTGCGCGACAACATGCTGATCGGTTACGGCCTGGTGGTCGGCCTGAACGGCACGGGCGACAGCCTCAACAACTCGCCCTTCACCGAGCAGAGCCTGGTCGGCATGCTGGAGCGCATGGGCGTCAACACCCGCGGCACCAACCTGCGCACCAAGAACGTGGCGGCGGTGATGGTGACGGCGACCCTGCCGCCCTACTCCGCCCAGGGCACGCGCATCGACGCCACCGTGTCGGCGATGGGCGATTCGAAGAGCCTGCTCGGCGGCACGCTGCTGGTCACCCCGCTGCTGGGCGCCGACGGCGAGGTCTACGCCGTGGCCCAGGGGCCGATCGCGGTGTCCGGCTTCTCCGCCCAGGGCCAGGGGGCCAGCGTGACGCGCGGCGTCCCCACCTCGGGCCGCATCTCCTCGGGCGCCATCGTCGAGCGCGAGATCCAGTTCTCGCTGGCCGAACTGCCGGTGCTGCGCCTGTCGCTGCGCAACCCGGACTTCACCACCGCCCAGCGCGTGGCCACCGCCATCAACATCCAGCTCCGCGGCAATCGGGCGCAGGCCACCGACCCCTCCTCGGTCCTGCTGAGCGTGCCGGAGGCGCGGCGCGGCGACATCGTCGGGCTGATCACGGAGATCGAGCAGCTCCGCGTCACCCCCGATCAGGTCGCCCGCGTGGTGGTGGACGAGAAGTCCGGCGTGATCGTGATGGGCGAGAACGTCCGCATCTCCACCGTCGCCATCGCCCAGGGCAACCTGACGATCCGCGTCACCGAAACGCCGCAGGTCAGCCAACCCGGCCCCTTCAGCCAGGGCGAGACCGCCGTGGTGCCGCGCACCGACATCCAGGTGGACGACCAGTCGAACAATCGCCTCGCCGTGATGAATTCGGGGGTGACGCTTCAGGAGTTGGTACAATCCTTGAATGCGCTTGGCGTGGGTCCGCGGGACATGATCGCCATCCTTCAGTCGATCAAGGCCGCCGGAGCCCTGCAGGCGGAGATCGAGGTGATCTGATGGATACGACGCTTTCCCTTCCAGGCCTTCCGCCCCCGCGCCTGCCCGCGGCCGCCGAGCGCGCCCAGAGCAACGCGCAAGCAGGCTTCCGGACGGCGGTGCGGACCGATCTGGTCGATCCCAAAAGCGCGGAGAGCAAGGTGGACCCGGCGGTCCGCGCCAAGCTCCGCCAGTCCGCGAACGAGTTCGAGAGCGTCTTCGTCTCCCAGATGCTGGGCCACATGTTCGACGGGATCGAGGTCGACCAGACCTTCGGCGGCGGCCATGCCGAGGAGATGTTCCGCTCCATGCTGACCAACGAATACGGCAAGCAGGTGTCCCGCAGCGGCGGGTTCGGCATCGCCGATCAGGTTTACCGCGAGCTTCTGCGCGCACAGGAGGGCAACCATGGATAAGGTCGACGTCCGTTTCCCGCAGCCGTCCAAGGCTCCCGCCGCCAATCTGCCCAAGAACGCCGAGGAGCGCGCCATCGCCCTGGTCGAGCTGATGAACCGGCTGAGCGCGCATCTGGCACGCGAGACCGAGGCGGTGATGCGCCACTGCACCAGCGCCGAGCTGGCCCGGCTGGGGCGCGAGAAGCAGCCGATGACGCTGGTCTACGAGGAGGTGTCGCGCTTGCTGCGCGTGGACCGCGAGGGCATGGCCGCCCTGCCCGACGAGACCAAGGCCGCGTTGCGCGAGGCGACGCGCGGCCTGTACGAAGCGTCCGCCGCCAACGCCGACGCACTCCGCCGGAACAGCGCGGCGCAGAAGATCCTGGTGGACACCGTGGTCGGCGCCATCAACCGCGCCCGGCAGACCACCACCCCCGCCTACGGCACCGCCCCGGTTCCGCCCCGCGCGACCTACGTCACGCCGAGCCACGGGCCGTCCACCTCCGCCACGCTGAACACCCGGCTCTGACCCGCGTCAGCACCCTCAATATCCACAGGAAGGGCCGTCCGACCGGGCGGCCCTTCGGCGTTTGCCGGGTCCGGCAAGAAGCGCCGGTCACCCGGCTGAATTTGCCGCCTTGCGGACGGAACTGCCGGGCGCGGAGGCTCGAATGGACAGGCCGGCTCCGGCCTGAAACTGGCCCGTTAGTTGCTTCCCAACGGGGAGCACCTGTCCGCTTCGGGGAATCCCTTCCATGGCCATCCAAACGACCGTCGCGCCCTCCGCGTTCGAAAGCCTGGTCAGGGGCCAGACCTCCTCCAGCCAGAACTCGGCTCCGCGAAGCGACAAGTTCGCCTCGATGATGGATCGGCTGATCAGCGAGGCCACCACCCGCAAGCGCGATCAGCTCCAGGCGGAGACCGCGGCGCAGGACCGACGCAACGCCGCAGCGGGCGCCGCCGACCAGGCTGCCGCCAACAGGGCCGCTGACCGCAAGGCCGCCGATAGCAAGGCCGCCGATAGCAAGTCTGGGGAGCGCGGTCCGCCGTCCCGCCCAGACCCCATTCGCGCGGAACCGCCCAGGCCGCGTCAGGCCTCCGAAGCCACCGCACAGGCCGACGCTCGCGCCGCCCGCAAGGACGAGGCCCAGCGCACCGCCGAGCGGAGGGACGCCCGCGCGTCCGATGCGGCCAAGGCCGGCGACTCCGCCCACGCGACGCGCACCGAACGGCGGGAGGCCGCCGCCGCGGACCACGCCGCGGCGAAGGACGCGAAGGCCGCCGGCGCCAAGGCGGCTCAGGAGGACGGTTCCGTCAGGCCGATGCCCGTCGACGCCGCCTCCTTGGCCGACACGGCGGAGGAGACTCCGCCGGAAGAGTCCAGCGGCGCGACGGGCGATGGCACCACGCAGGACGGTGCCGGCGATCAGGCGGCCGAGGACGGGAACGGTGAAGCCGTGATTCTCGACCTGACCGTCACCGTGACCGAGACCACCGTGGAGCTGATCACCGCCGACCAGTCCAACACCTTGACCGACATGGAGGCCACCCTGTCGCTGGCCGTCGCCCCGGTGGCCAGCGGCACACCGGATGGCGAAACCGACAAGAATGATGACGCCGCTGCCGTCGGCGCGGTCGATGCGGCGGCTCCGGCCGAGGCCACGCCCCCCGGCACCCCGACTCCGGACGGTGCAGGGGCTCCTACGGCCATTGACGCTGCCGCCGAAGCCGCTTTGGCCGCTGCCCTGGCAGCCACCGCTGTTCCTCATCAGGACGGAAAGGCCAAGGTCGCCACCGACGAATCCGTGAAGGCCACGGCCAAGCCGGTCGCGGAAACGCCTCCGGTGCTGGCGGACGCCGCGCCGGTGCCGGCCGTCCCGGCGGGGGGGCCGCCGATCGATGTGCCCGCGCCCCACGCCGAGGCCAGGGACGCCGCCAATGACAAGCCGGCGCAGGCCGCCGACGCGCTGCCCTCCGGCGCCCTCCCCCTCGCCGACCTGCCGAACGACGAAAACGCGCCGCTGCCGCAAACCCTGACCGATCTCGCCGCGGCAAAGGCCAAGGGCACGACCCGGACCGGGGCCGACGGCGATGCCGGAGCCAACGCCGGCAACCGCGGCAACCAGGACCCGAGCGGCAACGCCGCCCTGGCCCAGCCGCCGACGCCCCAGGCACCGGTTGCCGACCCGGCAAAGCCTGCCGGGCAAAGCGCGTTCCTGACAGCCGCCGCCGCGGCTGCGGCATCGGACGCCGCCCCGCCGGCCGACGGCTCCCTGCACGCCACCACCCCGACGCACCCGGTCTTCGCCGGGATCGAGGGCGTGCACACGACAAGCGGCGTCGAGACGGGGCTGACCACCGCCCAGCTCCGCCCGTCCCGCGGATCCGCCGGCCTGCCGATGGGCGTGCAGGAGCAGGTGGGCGTCCACATCAGCAAGAACGTGTCGGACGGCAACGACCAGTTCACCATCAACCTGCGCCCCGCCGAGTTGGGCCGCATCGACATCAAGCTGGAGATCGGCCAGGACGGGCGGGTCACCGCGTCGGTGGCCGTGGAGAAGGCCCAGACCCTCGAACTTCTGCAGCGCGACAGCCGCAACCTGGAACGCGCCTTGCAAGACGCTGGGCTGAAGGCGGACAGCAACAGCCTCAACTTCAGCCTGCGCGGCGAAGGCGGCCAGTCGTTCCAGGAGTCGGGACGGCAGGGCGGCTCGGGCCGGCGGGGCCGCGGCTTCGGCGGCGGCACGGGCGAGGGGGAGGATGCGCAGGCCGCCTACACCCTGACGCTGGCCCCCGGCCGCGTCGACATCCAAGCCTGACCCCGAACGTTCAGACCAGCCGCAGCCATTCCAGCGAAGGACGACGACCATGGCCACCACCAACACCGATTACGGCAGCAGCTGGAACCTGAACCAGACCAAGACGAAGACCGACACCTCAACCAAGACCACCAAGACCGCCGACGAGCAGAAACTCGACACCGCGGTGAAGGGGCTGGGCGATAACTTCGAGCATTTCCTGAAGCTGCTGACCACGCAGATGCAGAACCAGGACCCGCTGAAGCCCATGGACACGAACGACATGACCAAGCAGCTGGTCGACTTCGCGAACGTGGAGCAGAACATCGGGACGAACAGCCGCCTGGACAAGCTGCTGAAGCTGCAGAACGCCTCGACCAATTCGACCAACCTCGCCTATCTGGGCCGCACGGTCACCTTCGAGGGTGACAGCTTCGACTACACTCAGGGCATGACGGCGGCCCCGCTGGCCTATGAGCTGGAGAAGTCGGCCAAGTCGGTGCGGGTGGACATCCTGGACAGCCAGAACCGCCTCGTCCGGTCGATGACCGGCGAGACCGCCGCGGGCACCAAGCATGTCGTGAACTGGGACTTCAAGGACGACGGCGGCAACGCCGTCCAGCCGGGCCAATACCGCCTGAACATCGCCCCGGTGTCCGAGAAGAAGGACGACATCATCAAGGCGACCCCCTTCACCTTCGGCACGGTCAGCGGCATCGGGTCCAACAAGGACGGCGAAACGGTGGTCTCCGTGGGCAGCGTCGAGGTTCCGCTGTCCAAACTCTCCAAGGTGTTCTGAGGACGGATTCCCGTCCCGCTTGAGCGTTTTCCGAAGGCATGGGCAAAGGCATGGGCAGGGGTCCGGGTGGGCCCATGCGCCATGCCTTTTATGCTTAAAACATTAACCCTATCGTTTAGGCTTTTGTTAAGCGGAGAAGGGGTAGGTTACCACCAAATCGTGGAATACACTGCTGATGGTGGAGCGTCCGCGCATGTCATCTCGCGAGCTTGAAATGAGCGACGATGGCTCCAGTGGAGCGTCGGTCATCGGTCCAGCAGGACGGCCGATGACAGAAAATGATCTTCCCCCTCCGGACACCAAGCGCTGGGTGATGCGGCGCAAGGCGGAGGTTGTGGCCGGCGTGCGTTCGGGGCTGATCAGCCTTGAGGAAGCGTGCCGCCGCTACACCCTGTCCGTGGAGGAATTCCTGTCCTGGCAACGGCTGATCGACAGCCACGGCATGCGGGGCCTGCGCGCCACGCGGCTTCAGGACTATCGTGGGAACCAACCGCCGCCGTCCGTGCGCAGCCGCATGGCCAGCACCGCCGCCGAATAGGCGCCTCTCGCTCACCCTCCGACCGGACCAGACCGCCGCAGGCCAGCCCTGCGGCGTCGTTGTTCTATGATTCGTCGAATTTGGTGCCTCGACGCGTTATCGATGGGCATTCCCCTCCCCCGACATTTTACATCCCGACAGCTTTGCAATTTTTGCGTGGCAGATATCGCTTTTATTCCCGCCCCGCAAAGATTAACCCGGAGCGGCAAGGCAACCAGCCACGGGAGTCCACCGACCCATGCGCTATCTTGACGATTTGACCCCTGGCGACCGCTTCACCGGCGGCCCGGTGACCGTGACCGAGGAGGACATCGTCGCCTTCGCCCGGCAGTTCGACCCGCAACCCTTCCACCTCGACCCCGAGGCGGCACGGGAGAGCGTGTTCGGCGGGCTGGCGGCCAGCGGCTGGCACACCGCCGGGCTGACCATGCGGATGATCGTCACGGGGGACGGCGCGCTGGCCGGCGGCTTCGTCGGGATGGGGGTGGAGGACATCCGCTGGCCCAAGCCCACCCGCCCCGGCGACGTGCTGCGCATCGAGAGCGAGATCCTGGAGGTCCGCGTGTCGGCCAAGCGCCCCGACCGCGGCATCGCCCGCGTGCGCACCACCACCCTCAACCAGGACGACGAGACCGTGCAGCAGATGACCGCGAACCTGCTCGTCCCCCGCCGCCCCGGCCCCGCTCCGGAGTGACGGCGCAAGCGATGCCCCAAACGCACAAAGGGCCGCCCGAGGGCAGCCCTTTTGTGTGCGTCGCTGTCGTGCCGTTGTCTTGGGAATGGTGGGCGCACAAGGACTCGAACCTTGGACCCGCTGATTAAGAGTCAGCTGCTCTACCAACTGAGCTATGCGCCCATTCCCATCCGGGCACGAAATTGCCCGGCGGCATGAAAGGGATCTTGGGAACGAACCCTTTCGGTCCTGAAAGTGATGGTGGGCGCACAAGGACTCGAACCTTGGACCCGCTGATTAAGAGTCAGCTGCTCTACCAACTGAGCTATGCGCCCATCACTTCTCGTTCACACCGGCACCGGAGCCTTCGTCTCTGCGTCAGGGGGTGCCTGACCGTATCGACTAGGGTTCCTGTCCGGCCAAGCCGTCGTCCCGGCCGGTGTGGCGCGGTTTATAACGAAGGGTCCGGGGCTTGTCGATACCAAAATGGATAGGATCGCATTTTTTTGCGGGGCTCGTTCCGGCTCCGCACACACCCTTTCCAGCCATCCTTCCAGCCGCCTTCTTTGACAGCCTGCCAAGCCCGGCGCTATCACCCTTCCCCAGCGGATGACGGAGGGGTTGGGGACCATGCAGGGCTGGACCGAGGGCTATGTGGGCGGGATCGGCTACATCCACGCCTTCTATCGGGAACTGTCTCCGGCGCTGCTGTCCTTCGCGCTGACCCTGCGCGGCTGGAGACCCCCGATGGACCTCGCCGGGTCCTTCGCCTGTGCGGAGATCGGCTGCGGCCATGGGGTGAGCAGCGCCGTCCTGGCCGGCTGCCATCCCGACGCCCGGTTCGAGGCGGTGGACTTCAACCCCGGCCACATCGCCGGCGCCCAGCGCCTCGCCGCCGAGGCGGGGCTGGGCAACGCCGCCTTCCGGGAGGAGAGCTTCGCCGAATACGCCCAAGGCGGGTCCAAGGACCTGGACATCGTGACTTTGCACGGCGTCTGGTCGTGGGTCAGCGCGGAAAACCGGGCGATCCTGGTCGAAATGCTGAAGCGTCGGCTGAAGCCCGGCGGGCTGGTCTTCGTCAGCTACAACGCCCTGCCCGGCACGCTCGCCTACATGCCGCTGCGCCGCGTCCTGGTCGAGCATTGCGCCGACCGCACCGGTCCGCTGCCGGAGCGGATCGAAGAGGCCGTGGCCTTCGCCAGCCGGCTGACCGCCCTGAGCGCCGGCTGGTTCGCCCAGGCCGACACGCTGCCGGCGCGGCTGGACTCGCTGAGACGCAAGTCGCCCAACTACATCGCGCACGAATATCTGAACCGCGACTGGACCGCCTTCTACCACGCCGACGTGGCGCGGGAACTGGCCGCGGCCAAGCTCGACTTCGCCGGCCCCGCCGTCCCCATGGAGCAGATGGACGAGTTGTCCTTGCCGCCGGACGCCGACGCCCTGCCCTTGCTGGCCGAAGCGCGCGATCCGGCTTACCGCGAGACGCTGCGCGACCTGTTGACCAACCGCGCCTTCCGCCGCGACCTGTTCGTGAAGGGGGCGGAGCGGCTGACCGCGGCGGAGCGGCGGGAGCGGCTGCGCGCCACCCGCTTTGCCCTTCTGGTGCCGCCCGACGATCTGCCGGAGGTGGTGCTGGCCCCGGTCGGGCGGGTGCCGCTGCCCCAGGACCTGCACGGCCCGCTGGCTGAGGCGCTGGCCGCCGGCACGCCCACGCTGGCCGAGTTGGCCGCCCTCCCCGCTCTGAACCGCCATGGCGAGGAGGCCGTGCTGAGCGCGCTGATGATCCTGACCAGCCTCGCGCTGGCGTCGCCCGCCCTGCCCGAGGCCGGTCAGGCGGCGCGCGCGCTCCAGGCCGACCGCTTCAACGCCGCCATCCTGGAGCGCAACCGCCGCGACGACACGCTGGACACGCTGGCGTCGCCCGTCCTCGGTTCCGGTGTCGCGGTGTCACGGTTGGAGGCGCTGTTCCTGCTGGCCCGGCGCACCGGCACCGACCCCGCGGCGACCGCCTGGGAGGCCCTGTCGGCGGATGGGCTCGCCCTGTCGCGCGACGGAGCGCGGCTCGCCGGGGAGGAGGCGAATGTGGCGGAACTGCGCGCCCGGTTCGACCGCTTCACCCGCCTGCGCCTGCCGACGCTGTGCCGCCTCGGCGTGGCGTGACGAACGAACGGCCGTTCAGGTCCGGAACCAGTCGAGGCAGCCGGTCGGCAGCAGCGTGTTGCTGACCAGCAGGGCGCCGTGCCGGTACAGCACGGTCGGGCTGCCGCCCTCGCCGAGGTCGATGGCCCAGAGCTGGCCGGAAGGGTCCTGCCAGACCGCCCGCCCATCCACCGCCGCGACGGCGGCAAACACGTCTACCGCCGTCGTGCCGGGCTGGAACAGCACCATCACCGTGGTCACGCCCGGCGGCGGCAGGGCGGCGACCGGCCCGGCGATCAGGACCGCCAGCGTCAGCGCGACCGGTGCGGCACGTCCACCGCCGCTAGCTCCCCCGCCGCGCCGCAACCGCCAGCCCACCGCGACGACGGCGACGCCGAAGACGACGAACCACAGCAGGTCCCAGAGCAGCGGGGTCGCCGAATCCATGCGGATGCGGTGGATGCCGAGGATCCAGTGGGACAGGACGCCGTCGAGGATGTGCCAGACGCCGAAGCCGATCAGCGCGTTGGCGAACAGGAGACGGTCCGCCCCCGCTTCGGCGAACCGGTGCCGGCTCCGCCAGAGCAGCCACAGACCGCCGGCCGCGACGACGTACATCGCGGCGTGGAACAGGCCGTCCGCCAGGATCTGGACGCGAATGTCCTGCACGGCCGAGGACTCCACCGCCGACAGCAGATGATGCCATTGCAGCACCTGATGCAGCAGAATCCCGTCGAAGAAGCCGCCCAGCGCGAAGCCCAGCAGGTATCCCGCCCAGGGAAATCCCGCTGCCGCCCGTGCCGATGAAGGGAAATGCGCCGTGTCTGAGGACATGGCCCGACAACCGCCGCAAGCGCGGACGGGTTCCGGACCCGGCGTCCGAACGGCGGCAGAAGCTCCTTACCCGCCGACCAGTCCGGCCTCGTCCGCCGCGCGGTCGAACTGGAGCGCCGCGAGGCGGGCATAGAGGCCGCCTTCGCGGACCAGATCGGCGTGACGTCCGGTGGCGACGACGCGTCCCTGCTCCATCACCACGATCCGGTCGGCGTTCAGGACGGTGGCCAGACGGTGGGCGATGATGATCGTGGTGCGCCGGGTCATCAGCCTGTCCAGCGCGTCCTGCACCATGCGCTCGCTCTCCGCGTCGAGCGCGCTGGTCGCCTCGTCGAGCAACAGCACCGGCGGGTCGCGCAGGATGGCCCGCGCGATGGACAGGCGCTGGCGCTGCCCGCCGGACAGGCGCACGCCCTTCTCGCCCAGGAAGGTGTCCAACCCTTCCGGCAGCGCCTGCAGGAACTCCAGCGCGTGGGCCGCCGCGGCGGCGGCGAGCACCTCGGCGTCGGTGGCATCCGGGCGCCCGTAGCGGATGTTCTCCCAGGCGTTGGCGGAGAAGACCACCGGGTCCTGCGCCACGAGGCCGAGCCGACGCCGCACCTCCACCGGGTCGGCGTCGCGGACGTCCACCCCGTCCAACATGACCGCCCCGGCCTGCGGGTCGTAGAAGCGCAGCAGAAGCTGGAACACCGTGGATTTGCCGGAGCCCGACGGGCCGACCAGGGCCACCGTCTCCCCCGGCTCGATCTCCAGCGAGAAATCCTTCAGCGCCGCCCAGTCCGGCCGCGACGGATAGTGGAAGCGCACGTTGCGGAACGACAGCGCGCCCTCCGCCGGTTCCGGCAGGGTGCGCGGGTTTGCCGGGGCGCGGATCTCCGGTTCGGTGTCCAGCAGGTCGAACAGCCGCTCCGTGGCGCCGGCGGCGCGTTGGAGGTCGCCGGCCACTTCGCTGATCGCTCCGACCGAGCCGGCGACGACCACCGAGTAGATGACGAAGGCCGAGAGTTGCCCCACCGTCAGCCGCCCGGCCAGCACGTCGTGCCCGCCGATCCACAGGATGAGGCCGACCGAGCCGAACACCAGCACGATGACGATCATCGTCATGATGGCTCGCACCGTCACCCGCCGGCGGGCGGTGGCGAAGGCGTCCTCCACCCGCGCCCCGAACAGGCTGCGGTCGATCGTTTCGTGCGTGTAGGCCTGCATGGTGCGGATGGCGCCCAGCGTCTCCTCGACGAAGGAGCCGAGGTCGGCGATCTTGTCCTGGCTGGCCCGCGACAGGGCACGCACCCGCCGCCCCAGGATGATGATCGGCAGGATGACCACCGGCACGCCCAGGAACACCAGCCCCGCCAGCTTCGGCGAGGTCACCAGCAGCATCACCGTGCCGCCGACGAACATCAGCGTGTTGCGCAGCGCGATCGAGACGGAGGAGCCGACCACGGTCTGAAGCACCTCCGTGTCGGTGGTCAGGCGCGTCAGGATCTCGCCGGTCTTGGTGGTCTCGAAGAAGCCGGGGGACAGCTTCACCACATGGCTGTAGACGGCACGGCGGATGTCGGCCACCACCCGCTCGCCGATCCAGCTCACCAGATAGAAGCGCCCGAAGGTCGAGGCCGCCATCAGCACGATGACCACCAGCAACACCAGGAGCGCCCGGTCGAGCAGCGCCGAATTGCCCGCGACGAAGCCCTGGTCCACCAGGACGCGCATCCCCTGCCCCAGCCCCAGCACGGTCCCGGCGGCAACGGTCAGGGCCAGCATGGCCCCCATGATCTGCAGCCGGTATGGCCACAGGAAGGGAAACAACCGGCGCAGCGGCGAGAGGTTGCGGCGGCGCATTCCGGCGGAAGGCGTCGCTTCGGACACCGGATCGGATTTCGATGACGGACGGGACACCAGGGCTCCCCAGCGGCAGGAGTGTGCAGGCGGTGCACGGGGGCAAGCCCGGCATATAGCAAGGGGGGGGCGTATGAACAAGGTATGGTTTGGCGAGCGAACGGAACCTTGGAGGCGCGGAGGCACAGAGATCGCGCCGGCGACGCCCCGTTCCAAAGGCGTTTGATCCTCCGTGACTCCGTGCCTGCATGATGAATGATGTGGCGGTACAGGGAAAGCGGCGGCCGTTCGGAACCGCACCGCCTTTACGGCCGCCTTCCCGGCGCAGGAACGCGGTTGCATCATGCCGCATGCTTTGCTATAGACCGCGCTCGCTTTGCAGGAACCCCGGCCATGAAGACTGATATCCATCCCGACTACCACGAGATCAACGTGGTGATGACCGACGGCAGCACGTTCAAGACCCGCTCCACGATGGGCAAGCCGGGCGATACGCTGCGCCTCGACATCGACCCGAAGTCGCACCCGGCCTGGACCGGCGTGCAGAAGCTGCTGGACACGGGCGGCCAGATCGCCAAGTTCAACAAGCGCTTCGCGAGCTTCGGCCTGAAGAAGTAAGCTTCTTCGCCCGCAAAACGAAAAGGGGCGTCCGGTCCGCCGGGCGCCCTTTTCGCGTTTGCGGCTTCTGTTTGCGGTCTTCCGGGAGGTTGGCCCTCAGCCGGCCAGCGCCACCGCGTCGCGGGCACGCTCGTCCAAGCGGGCGACGCGCATGTAGAGCCGGTGGCTGCGCTCCAGAAGGCTGCGCAGCCCCTCCGGAAGCTGTTCGTTGTCGGGGCCGGAGGGATCGGTGCAGATGTCCCCGCCCGACAGGGCGAAGTCATCGCTCGCCGCCTGCTCACGGGTCATTTCCCCGGCATGGACGGCCTTTTGGGCCAGAAGCCAGGCCATGACCTGGGTCAGGCGGCTGGTCACCCGCATGGATTCGTACGAGATCTGAAGCCGGACCTGGGGCGGCAGCGCCCGATGGCTGACGGCGTCGTGATAGGCGATGTAGTTGCGCGCCTCGATCAGCAACGCCATCGTCTCGTCATAGGTCCCGTTGAAGAAGGTCGGTGTTGCCATCACGGCCGTACCCCTCCCGCGGCCGAGTGGCCCGATTCCGAGCCTCGCCGCAACTGATTAACAATCGATGAGTGGTTGTGGACCCCCGCCGCCCGCCCTGTGGGCGGGGGCAGCGCGGCCCGCCGATTTTCAAAAAGCGCCCTCTTGAACGGGCAAGTCGCTCGCTTATCTGTCGCGGTGTCGGCGGACGCCCAGTTGGGGTTCGCCGGAACCGCAAACCGGGGGACCGACGATGATCGTGGTCTCCGCTCGCTGTATCGCTCATCTGGAGGATATGTCATGCGCTCCTACGACCTTTCGCCCCTGTTCCGTTCGACCGTCGGGTTCGATCGCCTCTCGCGTCTCCTGGAGAACGCGATGACCGGCGACGAGGCCGCCGCGTCCTACCCGCCCTACAACATCGAGAAGACGGGCGACGACGCTTACCGGATCACCATGGCCGTCGCCGGCTTTGGCCCGGAGGACCTGGAGATCACCGCTCAGCAGAACTCTTTGGTGGTCACAGGGAAAGCTAAGAAGGAACAGGAGACCGGCCAATTCCTCTACCGGGGTATTGCCGGCCGCGCTTTCGAGCGCCGCTTTCAGCTTGCCGACTTCATCAAGGTGGGCAACGCCAATCTGCTGAACGGGCTGCTCCACATCGATCTGGTGCGCGAGGTGCCGGAAACGATGAAGCCGCGGACCATTCAGATCGGCACCAACGGCACGGCGAAACCCGCGCTGACCCAGCAGGCCGCGTAACCGGAAACCTCCACACGTCGGCACGGCGCTCCGGGAAGCCGGGGCGCCGTTTTTGCGTCCGCAGGAAGGTCTCGCCGTCCCCGTCATCCGTCGGCCATGACGCGACCCGGCGGCAAGGCCACGGTCACCGTGGTTCCCCGCCCTGGCGCGCTGTCGATGCGCAGCGCGCCGCCATGCGCCTCGACCAGCCGTTTCGAGATGGACAGGCCGAGTCCCATTCCCTCGTAGCGCCGCGCCATCGACTGATCGACCTGCGCGAAGGGCGTCATCGCTTTCGGCAGATCCTCCGCCGCGATGCCGATCCCGGTGTCGGTCACCGCCAGTTCCAGCCCACCATCCCCCCAGCGGCGTGCGCGGATGAGAACAGGCTCGCCGGGATTGGAGAACTTGACGGCGTTCGACAGCAGGTTCACCAGCACTTGCCGCAAGCGAAGCGCGTCGCCGGTCAGCGTCGGCAAGCCATCTTCCAGATCGATGTGGATCGGCACGCCGCGTTTGCCTGACTGGATGGCGACGAGATTCAGCGCCTCCCCCACCAGGGCGGACGGATCGACGGGGGTTTCGTTCAACCGCAGCCCGCCGGCTTCGATGGTCGTGATGTCCAGGATGTCGTCGATGATCGCCAACAGATGCTCGCCCGATTGGCGGATGGAGCCGGCGTAGTCGATGTAGCGGTCCACCTCCGCCGCGCCGAGCAGCCGCATTTCGATCACCTGGGCGAAGCCGATGACCGCGTTCAACGGAGTCCGCAGTTCGTGGCTCATGATCTGGAGGAAGGTCGACTTGGCGCGGTCCGCCGATTCGGCGGCTTCCTTCGCGGCGATCAGGTCGCATTCGGTCCGCTTGCGCGCGGTGATGTCGCGGATGATGCCGGTGAAGACGCGGCGCCCGCCCGTTTCGACCGCGCTCACCGACAACTCGATGGGGAAGCGGTCGCCGCCACCCCGCACCGCCACGGCCTCCCGCACGGCGCCGGCGCCTTGGGCCTCGCCGCCCGGCTGGTAGACGGCCAGCCCGCCATCTTGAAGCAGCGCGCCGATATCCGGAATCAACCGGTCGATCCGGCTCCACAGCATGTCTGCCGCCGGGATGCCGAACATCGCCTCCGCCGCCGGGTTGAAGCTGTGGACGATGCCCTCCCCGTCCATGGTGACGATGGCGTCGGCCGCGGCGTCCACGATGGCGTTGGTCCGGGCTTCCGCCATCAGCAGCGCGTCGGCGGTCCGCACATATTCGGTCATGTCGGTCAGCGTGCCGACCCAGCCCTTCACCCGCCCGCCCGCATCGGCCAGCGGCGAGCCCTGGCACAGGGCGAAGGTGATCGTGCCGTCGGCGCCGCGGAAGCGGACATTCAGGAGAATGGGCTGCCCCGCCGCCACGGCCTCCGCCCAGTCCGCCTCCAATCGCAGGCGGTCGTCCGGATGCAAGGCCGCACGCCAGTCATGGCCATGCGGGGCATCGGGCGACAGCCCGGCGATGGCGGCGAAGCGTGGGTTGGCGGAAACGATGCCGCCGTCGCGATCCGTCTGGAAAATGCCGACCGGGGCGGAGCGGGCCAGCGTCCGGTACCGCGCTTCGCACTCCCGCAGCCGTTCCTCCGCCTCCAGCCGGTCGGTCACGTCGCGGGCGTTGATGACGATTCCCTGGACGTCGGGGTCGTCCAGCCGGTTCTGCGCCGTCACCTCCATGCGACGCCATCCGCCCGCCGCGTGGCGCAGCCGGCAGGCGATGGGACCGACGATGTCGGCGGACGTTCCGTCGCCGTGTCGGGCGAGACACCGGGCGACCACGTCCCGGTCTTCCGGATGGACCCAGTCCAGCACGGCTGTCCCCAACAGCGTCTCCGGCGCAACGCCGAGCGCGCTCAGCGACGCGGCTCCCACATCGGCGAACCGCCCGTCCGGCGACACCAGGGCGACGACATCACCGGCAGCCGCCATCAGGGCATGAACAGACCGCTCAAGACTCCGCACAGCTCACCATTCCACATCGTCACTCCAGTGCAGAACAGTAAGGCGTGAATCCGTTAACGATTCATGATGGGCCTGTAATCAACGAAGAAATGACAGGCCTAACGCGCAGAAAACCGAGTCGCGAAAGCATCTGTGGTTGCGTTTGGCGCTTCAGTCATAACCATATGGCCTATGCCGGACAGCAGAACGACTTCGGAGCCACTGACTTTGGCGGCAAGCGCCTTGCCGGACTTCGCCGGTGTCATGCGGTCGACTCCGCCCAGCAGGAACAGCGCCGGGCAGGACACCGCCGCGGCCGCCGCCCCGCCGCGGACATAGGCGTTGCAGGCGCCCAGATCGACGCCCAGAACGCCGGGCCGCGCCCGCTGCATCAAGCGCCGCCCGCCGGGGAGGAGCGACAGCCCGGGTGCCGGCGCACCGCCGACATGCCCGCGCGGCCCATGCCCCCAGCCGACGACCAGCTCGATGGCGGACGGATCGTTCAGCGCCGCGGCGGCCAGCAGGTCGGGATGGACCGGCATCGTTTCCGCCACCCCCAGCAGGGCCAGCGATTCGACGCGGTGGCCATGCCGCGCCGCGGTTTCCAGGGCAACCAAGGCGCCCATGGAATGGCCGGCGAGCGCCGCCTTGGCCACGCCCGCCGCGTCCAGCAGCGCCACGATCCAGTCGGCCAACGCCTCGATGGAGGGGATCGGCGCCCCGCCGGACCGGCCATGGCCCGGCAGGTCCACCGCCAGGACCGACCGCCCGTGATGGGCGAGGTAGCGGCTTTGCAGGCTCCACACCGTGTGGTCCATGCCGGCGCCGTGGATGAGCACGATCGTCGGCAGAGCCGAATCGAAGGGCCGCCCGCCGGTGTGGGCGTAGACGGATTGGCCGTTGACGATCAGGTCCATGGCAGCCTCCTCACGCCTTCGTCGCGGCGCGCAGCGCCTGGCGCAGATCGTCGATCAGGTCGTCGCAATCCTCCAGTCCGATGGACAGGCGGATCATGTCCTCCCCCACCCCGGCGGCGGCGAGCGCCTCGGCGTCGAGCTGGGCGTGGGTGGTGCTGGCGGGATGGATGACCAGCGACTTGGCGTCGCCGACGTTGGCGAGGTGGGAGAACAGCGCCAGCTTCTCGATGAAGCGCCGCCCGGCCTCCCGCCCGCCCTTGATCCCGAAGGAGATGATCGAGCCGGCGCCGTGCGGCAGGAGCTGGGCGCGCAGCCGGTGGTCGGGATGATCGGGCAGCTCCGGATGGGTGACCCAGGCGACGCTGCCGTTCTCCGCGTAGGCCTCCGATTCGAGGAAGCCCAGCACCTTGCGGGTGTTGTGGATGTGGCCCTTCATGCGCAGCGGCAGCGTCTCCACGCCCTGGAGGATCTGGAAGGCGTTCATCGGGCTCATGCAGGCGCCGAAATCGCGCAGGCCCTCGGCGCGGGCGCGCATGACGAAGGCCGCCGGCCCGTACTCCTCCGCGAAGTCGATGCCGTGATAGCCGGCGTAGGGCTCGGTCAGGGTCGGGAACTTACCGGACGCCTCCCAGTCGAAGGCGCCGCCATCGATCACCACCCCGCCGATGGCGACGCCGTGCCCGGCCAGCCACTTGGTGCAGGAATGCATGACCAGATCGGCGCCGAAACTCAGCGGCTTGCACAGATAGGGCGTGACGAAGGTCGCGTCGACCATCAGCGGCAGACCGGCCTCATGCGCGATGGCCGACAGGCCGGGGATGTCCAGCACCTCCAGCCCCGGATTGCCCAGCACCTCGCCGAACAGCAGCCGCGTCTCCGGCCGGATCGCCGCACGGAAGCCGTCGAGGTCGCGCGGATTCACGAAGGTCGTGGTGATGCCGAATCGCGGCAGCGTGTAGGCCAGCAGGTTGCGGCTGCCGCCGTAGATCGAGGAGGAGGCGACGATGTGCCCGCCGGCGTCCATCAGCGTCATGATGGCGAGCGTCAGGGCCGCCTGGCCGCTGGCCGTGCAGACCGCGCCGACACCCCCGTCCAGGGCCGCCAGCCGTTCCTCCAGCACCGCCACCGTGGGGTTGGAGATGCGGGAGTAGATGTGCCCCGGCCGTTCCAGGTTGAACAGCGAGGCGGCGTGGTCGGTGTCGTCGAAGACGTAGGACGTGGACTGGTAGATCGGCACCGCCCGCGCCCCGGTGGCCGGGTCGGGCCGCTGGCCGGCGTGCAGGCTCAGCGTGTCGAACTTGAGGAACTTGGCGTCGGCCATTCCCTTCCCCCTGAAAAAGGTAAGGGCCGCCCGTGGTGCGAGCGGCCCTCTGCTGCTTCGTTTTATTGCCTGCCCTGCTCAACTCGGTGAGCTGATTTGCGGCGAGGGTATGGCTGGATGACGCAAAGGTCAAGTGGAGCGTTCTTAATAGGCTTCCAACGTCAAAGCTAGACAGGCACTCCAATCGATTTCTCCTTGACGTAGCCATTTTAGCTAAATAAGCTATTGAAGCTAGTGTGGAAGGAGGTGAATCACAGCATGCAATCGATTCCGGCGACAGAAGCCAAAAATCGGTTTGGGCAAGCGATTGAACGTGCGCTTGTTGAACCGGTTGCTATTACCAAGTCAGGCAGGCCGGTAGTTTTCATGATTTCTGCGTCTGAGTATAATAGACTGACAGAAATCGATGAGTATCTTCTTGAGCAAAAAGCTCTTGAAGCCGAGAAAACCGGATACATCACAGAAAAGGAGTCAATAGAGCTTATGGAAAGCTTGTCATCTATCAAATAGATGAAAGAAAACGCAAGCACAAAGAACGCATACACAGGAGAACTTCATGATACCGGAAAAAAACTTGTCCCTGTTCCTTCTAATAATTGGAACCCTTATGCGGCCACTGGAGCAATTGGGTAGGCTGCTACCGGCGACCACAAAGAGATCTTGCCTCGGAAAACCACGCTCAGGCGCCGCAACGCGCTCCAACCACGCCCTTAATCCATGCGATTCCGCTTCAGGAGAAAAAATTCTTAGAACTAAATTTACACGAATACACGCAGCTCCAGGCGGAGCTCTGATTCAGAGCCTCCGAATTCTCTCGCCGAAATCTGCAAACTTTTACCTTCGCTTATCTACGCGACCTCAAAAAGGAGTAAATGATGAAGCAACTGCCTCCCACTTTCACCAAACAGGCAGAGGAGTCTATGCGCGATGCTGATCCCGAAGCTGCCGGTGAGCTTATTGCTCTTATTCGAAGCCTGACGGATTCGCCTTATCATCCGGACAGCAAACCGCTTCCTCGCGAGATCGGGATGCGCTACCTGCCCTACCCCGTCGACTATCCAAAATACCGAATCGTATATCGTCACGATGGCCCACGCATTCGCGTCGTCAAGGTCGAGACGGTTGAGAGGTTTGTCTGGTAAAATTCAATGCCATCAGAACAGGCCAAGGAAGACGCTTTGCAAAAGGGTATCTTCCTTGGCGTTTTGATCACATAGCAATGTATTTTTTTGATTTAACCGTCCACCCCCACCATCGTCTCCTCAACCAGCCAATCGACCACCTGGGCCAGGGCCTCCCAGCCGGTGGCGCCCTGCTCCAGCGCCTCGCGGTAGATGGCCACCTGCCGGTGGGCGCTGGTGCCGCGGCGGATGATGTCGCGGGCGTTGGCGACCTCCGCCACGCAGTCGAATCGCTCCGCGTCCTCGCGGGTCAGCTCGATCAGTTCCTCCATCAGGTCGGCGTAGGGAACGATGGTGCCGCGCCCGAAATCGACCAGCCCCTCGTCGAGGCCGTAGCGCTGGGCGCGCCAGCGGTTCTCGCCGATCAGCAGGTTCTTGTAGGGCCGCCACGTCACGTTCGTCAGCCGCAGCCGCCACAGCATGCGCAGCAGACAGCGGAACAGCGCCGCCACCGTCACCGCGTCGTCCAGACGGGTGCAGACGTCGGTGATCCGCATCTCCAGCGTCGGGAAACGCTGGGACGGGCGGATGTCCCACCACAGCTTGCTCGCGTCCTCGATGATCCCGGCGTTGACCAGGACGTTCACTTGCTGCTGATACTCGCCGAAGCTCTGGAAGCTGTCGGGCATGCCGGTGCGCGGAAGCTCATTCCACACCGCCAGCCGGTAGGATTTCCGCTGCATGTCCTGCCCCCGCCAGAAGGGCGAGGAGGTGGACAGCGCCAGCAGATGCGGAAGGAAGTAACGGACCTGGTTCATCAGGTCGATGCGCAGATCGTCGTCCTCGATCCCGACATGGACATGCATGCCGCAGATCATCAGCCGCCGCGCCGGAGCCCCCAGGTCGCGGGCCAGCATGTTGTAGCGGTCGCGGTTGGTGTGCTTCTGCGGCTCCCATGCGGCGAAGGGATGGGTGGAGGCGGCGATGGGCGCCAGATTGTGGGCGCGCGCCACCCCGGCCACCGTCGCGCGCAGCCGCGCCAGTTCCGCCCGCGCCTCCTTCAGGTCGGAACAGACCGGCGTGCCGACTTCGATCTGGCAGCGCAGGAATTCCGGATGGATCTGGCCCGGCGCCTGCTCCTGGCAGGCCGCCAGCATCTCGTCCGGCGGGTTGCGCGCGATGTCCCGCGAGTTGCGGTCCACCAGCAGATACTCTTCCTCAAGCCCCAGCGTGAAGGCCGGCTCCATGAACGCTCACTCCCGCGGGAACAGTTTGATTTGATAGAGGCCGGGGTCGGCCAGAATCGGCTCCAGCGCATCGCCGAGCACCGTCGCCCACAGCTCCGCCCCCTCCGGCGTGGCGATCAGGTCCTGGCGCACCTCGACCAGGACGTTGGGCAGCCCGGCGGGGGTCGCGTGGCTTTCCACCGTGCCGCCCAGGGTGGTCCGGCCCGAATAGGGCTCGTTGTCGCCGACGCACCAGCGCCCGTCGGCGCGCAGCCGTGCGATCATCGGCATCGGGATGCGCGGGTCGTGGTCCCAGAGGATGCCGACGTGCCAGGGCCGGGCGACGCCACGCATGGCGGGCGTGAAGCTGTGGATCGACAGCAGCACCGGCACCTGCCCGCGCTCGCGCCGCCGGGCGACCTCGGCGGCGACGGCCTCATGATAGGGCCGGAAGATGGCGTCGATCCGGCGCTCCTCCTCGGCGCGGTCCAGGGCACGGTTGCCGGGGATCACCACGTCGTCGCTGACCACCGGGATCGCCGTGGGATCGTCCAGCGCACGGTTCGGGTCGATCACCAGCCGGGAATAGCCGGACAGCACCGCCGTCGCGCCGAACCGCTCCGACAGCCGCCGCGTCACCTCCGCCGCACCGATGTCATAGGCGATGTGCCGGCACAGATTCACCTCATCCAGCCCCAGCGTCCCCAGCGCCTTGGGGATGGCGCGCGAGGCGTGGTCGCACAGCAGCAGGACCGGGCTTTCCGACTCCGGGCGCAGCACGGTGACCGGCGGCGGATCGTCGGGACCCAGCAACGGTGGGGCCGGCCCGGCGCGGGGCGGCGACGGCAGGGTCACCGGTCGGGGATGTTCGGCGGGCTTGCAGGGGGATCGCTGCGTCATGATGGCACAGTATTGCAGGGTCTCGGTCGCAGCGGAAGTTCCCGCCGGCTGGTCCCCAAGGCAACGGTCCGGACGCGCGGATGATCCCACCGGCGGGACGATGTCCCACAATCCGGGCCTTCCGCAGGTGAGCCATGCGGCGGGGGGACGTGGCGCCCGCAGGTTGCGTCCGTTATAACGGACGCCATGCCGGACGCCAGCACCCTCGCCCCCGTCGCGCGCGTCGACTCCGCGCAGCGGATCGCGCTGATCGCCCTTCTGACCGGGGCGCTGGGAATCGCCTTCGCCCCGATCTTCGTGCGCCTGTCCGAACTGGGACCGAGCGCCACCGCCTTCTGGCGGCTGGCCTTCGCCATCCCCGCCCTGTGGGTCTGGATGGCCATGGAGCCGAAGGGCGGCGCGCGCTCTCGCAAACCGTCGTCGCTCAACGACTACGCCCGGCTGAGCGCCGCCGGACTGTTCTTCGCGGGCGATCTCGCCATCTGGCACTGGTCGATCCGCTACACCTCGGTCGCCAACTCCACGCTGCTCGCCAACTTCGCGCCGATCTTCGTGACGCTGGTGTCCTGGCTGGTGTTCAAGGAGCGGTTCAGCCGGACCTTCCTCACCGGGCTGGCGCTGGCGCTGTGCGGCGCCATCATCCTGATGGGGCAGAGCCTGCAGCTGAGCCCCGACCATCTGTTCGGCGACGCCCTGGGGCTGCTGACCGCGGTGTTCTACAGCGGCTACTTCCTGATGGTCGGCCGTCTGCGGGCGGAGTTCTCCACCGCCACCATCATGACCTGGAGCGGCGTGGTCACCGGCCTCGCCCTGCTGCCCGTCGCCCTGCTGTCGGGGGAGAGCCTGATTGCCGGCTCGCTCGGCGGCTGGGGCGTGCTGCTGGGGCTCGCCCTGGTCAGCCACGCCGGCGGCCAGAGCCTGATCGCCTACGCGCTGGCCCATCTGCCCGCCGCCTTCTCCTCCGTCAGCCTGCTGCTCCAGCCGGCAGCGGCGGCGGTGCTGGCCTGGGCGCTGCTCGCCGAACCGCTCGGCGCGTTCCAGGCGGTCGGCGGCGCCGTGGTGCTGGCGGGAATCTTAGTGGCGCGGCGCGGGAGCCGATGAAACGCCACGGCCGACGCGGACCATACGCCGCCGTCCGGATGCGAGTTGACGTGATTTGCCCGACTCGGGTACGACCTATGACCGATTGCTGATGAAAGGGCATGCCACCGTGTCCGACACCGAAGAACCCCACCACGTACCGGCCTCCTCCCAGCGCATTTCCGAATGGGTGGCGGAGCGGATTCTCGAACGGATCGCCCGCGGCGAACTCGTTCCGGGAGAACGTCTGCCCGGCGAGCGCCAGCTCGCGGAGCAGCTCCATGTCAGCCGGGTGTCGGTGCGCGCGGCCCTGCAGAAGCTGAAGACGCAGGGCTTCCTGACCGCCGTGCAGGGCGGCGGCACGCGCGTGGTGTCCTCCGCGGGCGCCATGGACGGCGCCCTGACCGAGATGGTCCGCGTGAAGCACGCCAACCTCTGCGACCTCGTGGAGATCCGGCAGGCCCTGGAAAGCTGGGCGGCCCGGCGCGCCACCGAGCGCGCGACCCAGGAACAGATCGACCACATCGGGCGGGTCCTCGCCGCGATGGGCGAGACGGGCCGCGACGGCAAGCAGGCCGCTGACGACATGGACTTCCACCTCGCCGTCGCCCAGGCGGCGGGAAGCCCGGTCTATCTGCACCTGCTGGCGACCATCCGCGATATCCTCGGCCAGATGATGGAATACCATCACACCGAGCCCTTCGCGCTGGGCCGCGAGGCGCTGATGATCGACCATCACCGCGCCATCTACGACGCCATCCGGCGCCGTGACGCCGACGCCGCCGCCGTTGCGGCCACCGATCACCTCGGCTGGGTGCTCGACCGCTACAACGATCTGAGCCGCAAAGCGGAAGACCTCTCGCGCCCCGACACCGACGCCGCTCCGTAAAGAGGGACAGCGCCTTTGGGAGGATCTCCCTCCCCGCCTCATCGTCCCGGAATAGAAAAAGCCGCGAGGATCCGAAGATCCTCGCGGCTTTTCTTTTCAGCCGATCATGGCGATCCCAGTCGCGGCGATCCCAGTCGCGGCGATCCCAGTCAGGCGGCCCGGTCAGGCCGCCAGGATGCCCTCGATCTGCTTGGTCACGTCGTCGATCTCGGCCATGCCGTCCACCGTCTTCAGAACGCCGCGGCTCTGATAATACGGCAGGATCGGCGCGGTCTGCTCGTGGTACTGGGCGAGGCGGGTCTTCACCGTGTCGGCGTTGTCGTCGGCCCGGCGCTTGAACTCCGTGCTGCCGCAGGCATCGCAGACGCCCTCAACCTTCGGCTTTTCGAAGACGTCGTGATAGCCCTTGCCGCACTTGGCGCAGGTGTAACGACCGGTGATGCGCTCCACCAGGATGTCGTCCACGACCTTCATCTCGATCACGTGATCGAGCTTCAGGCCCTTGTCCGACAGCATGGTGTCCAGCGCCTCGGCCTGGGCGACGGTGCGCGGGAAACCATCGAGGATGAAGCCGTTGGCCACATCCGGCTTGGAAATGCGCTCAGCGATGATTTTGACCATCAGCTCGTCCGGCATCAATTTGCCGGCGGACATGATGTCCTTCGCCTGCTGCCCAAGCGGACCACCCTCGGCGACCATCGCGCGGAGCATATCGCCCGTGGAAAGCTGGACGAGCCCGCGCGTGTCTTCGAGACGCCGCGCCTGGGTCCCCTTCCCGGCGCCCGGCGGTCCGAGCAGAATGAGATTCATTACTTTCTCCCCCGAAGCTTCGCTTTTTTAATCAGCCCCTCATACTGGTGGGCCAGCAGATGGGAATGAATCTGCGCAACCGTGTCCATCGTCACCGTGACCACGATCAGCAGGCTGGTGCCGCCAAAATAGAACGGAACCGAATGCTGGGAAATCAGGATTTCGGGGAGGAGACAAACCGCCACAAGGTAGGCCGAACCGATCACCGTCAACCGGGTCAGCACGTAGTCGATGTAGTCCGCGGTGTTCTTGCCCGGACGGATGCCAGGAATGAAGCCGCCATACTTACGCAGGTTCTCGGCCGTGTCCGCGGGGTTGAAGACGATGGCCGTGTAGAAGAAGCAGAAGAAGATGATCAGCGCCGAATACAGGATCATGTAGAGCGGCGTGCCGTGCGCCAGATAGCGCGTGACGGTCTGCAGCCACTCCGGACCCTCGCCGCCGGCGAAGCCGACCGCGGTCAGCGGCAGAAGCAGCAGCGACGACGCGAAGATCGGCGGGATGACGCCCGAGGTGTTCAGCTTCAGCGGCAGGTGCGACGCTTCGCCGCCGAACACGCGGTTGCCCATCTGCCGCTTCGGATACTGGATCAACAGACGGCGCTGCGCGCGCTCCATGAACACGATGAAGAACACGACGCCCACCGCCATCAGCAGCAGGAAGACGATGAACAGCGTGGACAGAGCGCCGGTGCGGCCCAGCTCCAGCGTGCTGACGAGAGCGCGCGGCAGCTCGGCGACGATGCCGGCGAAGATGATGAGGGAGATGCCGTTGCCGATGCCGCGGGCGGTGATCTGCTCGCCCAGCCACATCAGGAACATGGTGCCGCCGACCAGCGTGATGACCGTGGCGATCTTGAAGAACAGCCCCGGCTCGGGAACCGCGGCGCCGGATGCGCCGGTCATCGCCTCGAGCCCAACCGCCAAACCCCAGGCCTGCACGGTCGCCAGCAGCACCGTGCCGTAGCGGGTGTACTGGTTCAGCTTCTTGCGGCCCGACTCGCCCTCCTTCTTCAGCGCTTCCATCTGCGGCGACACCGCGGTCAGGAGCTGCACGATGATGGAGGCCGAAATGTACGGCATGATGTTGAGCGCGAAGATCGTCATGCGGTGCAGCGCGCCGCCGGCCAGCATGTCGAACATGCCCAGGATGCCCCCGCCCTGCTGCCGGAAAATATCGGCCAGGATCTGCGGGTTGACGCCCGGAATCGGGATGTAGGTGCCCAGGCGGTAGATGATCAAGGCACCAAGGGTGAACCAGATCCGCTTCTTCAGCTCGGTCGCCTTGGAGAAGGCACCGAAATTAATGTTCGCGGCAAGCTGCTCGGCCGCTGATGCCATGGGTCGTATCCCTGTCCCTAATGCACGAACGGGGCGGTCCTGCAGGATGCAGGCCGCCCCTCGCAACTTCGCTTCATTTAGTGCCGGAAGATGCCCGCGCGCAAGCGCGGGCTTCCGATCACTCGGCGGCTTCGGCGGCGGACGCGGTCAGCGTGACGCTGCCACCCGCCTTCTCGACCGCTTCCACAGCCGACTTGGAGGCGCCGGCCACGGTGAAGCTGGCCTTCGTCGTCAGGGCGCCCTTGCCCAGCAGACGGATGCCGTCCTTCTTCACCTTGCCGGTGACGCCCGCCGCTTCCAGGGCCACCGCATCGATGGTCTGGCTGGCGTCGAGCTTGCCGGCGTCGATGAACTTCTGGACCAGGCCCAGGTTCACGACCGAGTATTCCTTCGCGAAGATGTTGCGGAAACCGCGCTTCGGAAGGCGGCGGTGAAGGGGCATCTGGCCGCCTTCAAAGCCGTTGATGGCCACGCCGGTGCGCGAGGTCTGACCCTTGACGCCACGGCCGCCGGTCTTGCCCTTGCCCGAACCGATACCGCGGCCGACGCGCATGCGCTCCTTACGGGCACCGGGGTTGTCCCGGAGATCGTTCAGCTTCGTCATGGGTTCAGCCCTCGTTCTCGACGCGGACCAGGTGCGCGACCTTGGCGATCATGCCCCGCACGGCCGGAGTGTCCTCCAGTTCGCGGGTCCGGTGCAGCTTGTTGAGACCCAGACCGACCAGCGTCTCGCGCTGGTCGTGCTTACGACCGATCGGGCTGCCGGTCTGGGTGACGATGACGGTCTTCTTCTCGGCCATGATCAAGCCTCCTGCGCACCGGCGGCGCCGGTTTCACGCTTGCCGAGGATGTCGCTTACGCGACGGCCGCGACGAGCGGCGACGCTGCGCGGGCTGGAAACCTGCGACAGGGCGTCGAAGGTCGCCTTGATCATGTTGTGCGGGTTCGAGGTGCCGATGGACTTCGTCACCACGTCCTGCACACCCAGCGCCTCGAAGATCGCGCGCATCGGACCGCCGGCGATGATGCCGGTACCGGCCGGAGCGGTGCGCAGCACGACCTTGCCGGCACCGAAGTGACCGTTGGAGTCGTGGTGCAGCGTGCGGCCTTCGCGGAGCGGAACGCGGATCATGCCGCGCTTCGCCTGGTCGGTCGCCTTGCGGATCGCCTCCGGCACCTCACGGGCCTTGCCCGATCCGACGCCGACGCGGCCCTTGCCGTCACCGACCACCACCAGGGCGGCGAAGCCGAAGCGACGGCCGCCCTTCACAACCTTGGCGACGCGGTTGATGCCGACGAGCTTTTCGATCAGCTCGCTCTCTTCCCGGTCGCGATCGCGCGGCTGCCGATCACGGTCGCTCCGCTCGCCTCTTTCACGTGCCATTTCGGAGCCTCCTTAGAACGACAGCCCGCCCTCGCGGGCGGCGTCAGCCAGGGCCTTGACCCGGCCGTGGTAAATGTAGCCACCACGGTCGAACACGACCTCGGTGACGCCCGCCGCCTTGGCGCGCTCGGCGATGAGCGCGCCGATCTTCTGGGCGGCTTCGACGTTCCCACCGTGCTTGAGCTGCTCGCGCAGCTCCTTTTCCACGGACGAGGCCGAGGCGACCGTGCGGCCGTTCTCGTCGTCGATGATCTGGGCGTAGATGTGCAGATTGGACCGGAAAACCGAGAGGCGAGCCCGCCCGCCGGCCTTCTTGGCAATCTGCGCGCGCACGCGCTGCTTGCGGCGCTCGTGGAGTTGCTTTGGCTTGAGCATGGCGGACCTTACTTCTTCTTGCCTTCCTTGCGGATGATCGTCTCGGTGTCGTACTTGATGCCCTTGCCCTTATAGGGCTCCGGCTTCTTCCAACCGCGGATCTCCGCGGCCACCTGACCGACCTTCTGCTTGTCGAAGCCCGACACCGAGATCGCGGTGGGCTTGTCACACTTGATGGTGATGCCCTCCGGGATCGGGTACTTGACGTCGTGCGAGTAGCCGAGCTGCATGACCAGCTCCTTGCCCTGCACGGCGGCACGGTAACCGACGCCGTTGATCTCGAGGTTGATGGTGAAGCCCTGGTTGACGCCCGTGACCATGTTGTTGATCAGGGTGCGCGAGGTTGCCCACATGATGCGGGCGCGCTTGCTGTCGTTCGCCGGGGCCACCACGACCTTGCCGTCTTCCAGCTTGGCCGTGATGTCGTCGATGAGGGTCAGGCTGAGCGAACCCAGCTTGCCCTTGGCCGACACCTGCTGGCCGTTGACGGAGACGTCAACACCAGCCGGAACCGGCACGGGATGCTTTCCAATGCGCGACATCGAAGGGTCCCCCTTAGAACACGCGGCAGAGGACTTCACCGCCGACGTTGGCGGCGCGGGCCTCATTGTCCGACATCACGCCGCGCGGCGTGGAGAGGATCGCGATGCCGAGGCCATTGAAGACGCGGGGCAGATCGGTGATCTTCGAATAAACGCGGCGGCCGGGCTTCGACACGCGGGCGATCTGCTTAATGACAGGCTCGCCTTCGTGATACTTCAGCTCGATCTTCAGGTTCTTGATGCCGGGGCGCAGCTCCTCCTCGGAGTAGCCGCGGATGTAACCCTCGCGCTTGAGAACCTCAAGCACGTTGCTGCGCAGCTTCGACGCCGGGCTCTGCACAACAGACATACGGGCGTGCTGACCGTTGCGGATGCGGGTCAGCATATCGCCGAGCGGATCGCTCAAAGACATTCTCCGACCCTCCTTACCAGCTCGACTTCACCATCCCCGGGATCTGGCCGGTCGAGGCCAGTTCGCGGAGGGTGACGCGGGACAGCTTAAACTTGCGATAGAACGCCCGCGGACGGCCGGTCATTTCGCAGCGGTTGCGGATGCGCACCTTCGACGAGTTGCGCGGCAGTTCGGCCAGCTTAAGGCGGGCGGCGAACTGCTCTTCCGGCGGGAGGGAGCGATCGGAGGCGATGGCCTTCAGGCGGGCACGCTTGTTGGCGAACTGCTTCACCAGCTTGGTGCGACGCTTGTTCTTCTCGATGGCACTGGTCTTAGCCATGGGGTCGTGCTCCAGCCAATCAGGCCACAAACGGCATGTCGAAGGCCTTCAGGAGAGCCTTGGCCTCCTTGTCGGTCTTCGCCGAGGTGACGAAAATGATGTCCATGCCGCGGATCTGATCGATCTTGTCGTAGTCGATCTCCGGGAAAATGATCTGCTCCTTCACGCCCATGGCATAGTTGCCACGGCCGTCGAAGCTGTTGCCGGGGATGCCGCGGAAGTCGCGGACACGCGGCAACGCGATCGTGACCAGGCGATCCAGGAACTCGTACATCCGCTCACGGCGGAGCGTGACCTTGCACCCGATCGCCATGCCCTCACGCAGCTTGAACTGCGCGATCGACTTGCGGGACTTCGTGACGATCGGCTTCTGGCCGCTGATCGCCGTCAGTTCGCTCACCGCATTCTGGATCTTCTTGGAGTCGCCGACAGCCTCGCCGACACCCATGTTGATGACGATCTTCTCGATCCGCGGAACTTCCATGTCGTTCGCGTAGCCGAACTCAGCCTTGAGCGCGGCGCGGATCTTGGAGTCGTACACTTCCTTCAAACGTGCAGCCATTGGTCCGGTCCTCACACGTCGATGACTTCGCCGGACCGCTTGGCGACACGCACCTTGCGGCCATCCTCAAGGACTTTGAAACCGACGCGGGTCGGCTTGCCGTCCTTGGGGTCGACATGAGCAACGTTCGAGACGTTGATGGGCGCCTCGAATTCAACGATGCCGCCCTGCGAGGTGGCGCTCGGACGCTGGTGCTTCTTCACCACGTTCACGCCCTGCACGACGACACGGTTTTCCGCCGGGATGACCTTGAGGACCTCACCGGTCTTGCCCTTGTCCTTGCCGGCAAGGATGACGACCTTGTCCTTGGTCTTGATCTTCGCGGCCATCACAGCACCTCCGGCGCCAGCGAGATGATCTTCATGAACTTCTTGCCGCGAAGCTCACGAGTGACCGGCCCGAAGATACGCGTGCCGATCGGCTCGCCCTGCTTGTTGATCAGCACGGCGGCATTGCGGTCGAAACGGATCGCGGACCCGTCCTCCCGGCGCAGTTCCTTCGCGGTGCGGACGATGACGGCGCGATGCACGTCGCCCTTCTTGACGCGACCCTTCGGAATGGCCTCCTTGACCGAGACGACGATGACGTCGCCGACGGTGGCCACCTTCCGCTTGGACCCGCCAAGCACCTTGATGCACTGCACCCGGCGCGCCCCGCTATTGTCGGCGACTTCCAGGTTGGTTTGCATCTGGATCATGGTTTGTACCCTTCCGTTTACGCGGCGCCGCTAACGGCGGCGGACTCAAGCACGACCGTCCAGCGCTTGCGCTTGGAGATCGGGCGGCATTCGATGATCGAAACGGTATCGCCGACCTTGAACTGGTTGCCCTCGTCGTGGGCGGCGTACTTCTTCGACTGACGAATGAACTTCTTGTACACGGGGTGCATGACGCGGCGCTCGACCAGGACGATAACCGTCTTGTCGCCCTTGTCGCTGACCACCGTGCCCTGCAGAACGCGGCGAGGCATAGGTAGCCCTCCTTACTTGCCGGCTTCGGCCGAGCGCGAACGCTCGCCGAGGATCGTCTTGATGCGCGCGATGTCGCGACGCACCACTCGCACCCGCGCGGTGTTCTCCAGCTGGCCGGAGGCCCGCTGGAAACGCAGGTTGAACTGTTCCTTTTTGAGCTGGAGGAGCTGATCGTTCAGCTCCTCGGTGCTCTTCGCACGAACGTCGACGGACTTCATGCCGCCACCTCCTCACCGCCGCCGAGGCGGGTCACCAGCTTGGTCTTGATCGGCAGCTTGGCGGCCGCCAGGGCGAACGCCTGCTTTGCCACATCCGCGGGCACGCCGTCCAGCTCAAACAGGATGCGGCCGGGATGAACGCGGGCCGCCCAGTACTCGGGCGTGCCCTTACCGGAACCCATGCGGACTTCGGCGGGCTTGGTGGAGACCGGCAGGTCCGGGAACACGCGGATCCACACGCGGCCCTGACGCTTCATGGCGCGGGTGATCGCGCGGCGGGCCGCCTCGATCTGGCGGGCCGTGATGCGCTCCGGCTCCAGGGCCTTGAGGCCGAAGGAGCCGAAGTTCAGCTGGGTGCCGCCCTTCGCGTTGCCGTGGATGCGGCCCTTGTGGGCCTTGCGGTACTTGGTACGCTTCGGAGAAAGCATCGCTCGTGCCCCTTACTAGCGGTCAGCCCGCTCGGAGCGGTCACGGTCGCCGCGACCACGGCCCCCACGCTCCTCACGGTCACCACGCTCGCGACGCTCGCGCCGCGGCTCGCCATCGGTCGACACCGGCTCGGTGCCCATGCGCTTGTCCTGCGCCATCGGGTCGTGCGCCATGATCTCGCCCTTGAAGACCCACACCTTGACACCGCAGGTGCCGTAGGTGGTCTTCGCGGTCGCGGTGCCGTAGTCGATGTCCGCACGCAGGGTGTGCAGCGGAACGCGGCCCTCGCGGTACCACTCCAGGCGGGCGATCTCGGCGCCGCCGAGACGACCGGAGCAGTTGATCCGGATGCCCTGGGCGCCCAGGCGCATGGCCGACTGGACCGCGCGCTTCATGGCGCGGCGGAAGGCGACACGGCGCTCGAGCTGGTTGGAGATGTTCTCGGCGATGAGCTTGGCATCGATCTCCGGCTTGCGGATCTCGATGATGTTCAGGCTCACCTCGCCGCCGGCCATCTTCGACAGCTCGGTGCGCAGCTTCTCGATGTCCGCGCCCTTCTTGCCGATCACCACGCCCGGACGGGCCGAGTGGATGGTGACGCGGGCCTTCTTGGCCGGACGCTCGATGATGACGCGCGAGCAGCCGGCCTGCTGCAGGCGACCCTGCAGGTAGCCGCGCAGCTTCAGGTCCTGGTGCAGCAGGTTGGCGTAGTCGCGCTTGGCGAACCAACGGCTGTCCCAGGTCCGGTTGATGCCGAGGCGCAGCCCGATCGGATTGACTTTCTGACCCATCTTACTCGGCCCCTTCGGCAGCGGCGGCGTCGCGCTCACGCACGATGATCGTCAGGTTGGAGAACAGCTTCTCGACCCGCGCGCCGCGCCCACGGGCACGGGCGTGGAAGCGCTTCATCACCAGGGCGCGGCCGACCGTCGCCGAGGAGACGTACAGGCGGTCCACATCGAGCTGATGGTTGTTCTCGGCGTTGGCGATCGCGGCCTGGAGGACCTTCTTCACCTCGCCGGCGATGCGGCGCTTGGAGAAGGTCAGCTCGGCCACGGCGCTGCTGGCATCCTTGTTCCGGATGAGCTGGGCGACGAGGTTCAGCTTGCGCGGGCTGGTGCGGATCATCGGATTGGAGGCGATGGCCTCGTTCTCCGCGATACGGCTGGGGTTGGAGGGCTTGCCCATGGCTTACTTCCTCTTCGCCTTCTTGTCCGCCGCGTGCCCGTAGAAGGTGCGCGTCGGAGCGAACTCACCGAACTTGTGGCCGATCATGTTCTCGGTCACCAGAACCGGCAGGAACTTGTGGCCATTGTACACGCCGAACGTGAGACCCACGAACTGCGGCAGGATCGTCGAGCGACGCGACCAGATCTTGATGATCTCGTTGCGGCCCGAGGCCCGCGACTTGTCCGCCTTCTTGAGCAGGTAGCCGTCGACGAACGGGCCCTTCCAAACGGAGCGTGCCATCGTCCGCCCTCCTTACTTCGAATGACGGCGGCGCAGGATCAGGCCATCCGTCTTCTTGTTGTGACGAGTCTTCTTGCCCTTGGTCGGCTTGCCCCACGGCGTGACCGGATGACGGCCACCCGAGGTGCGGCCTTCACCACCACCGTGCGGGTGGTCGATCGGGTTCATGGCGACACCACGGACGGACGGACGGATGCCCAGCCAACGGCTGCGACCGGCCTTGCCCTTGTTGGTGTTCATGTTGTCCGGGTTCGACACGGCACCCAGGGTGGCCATGCAGTCGCCGCGGACCACGCGAAGCTCGCCCGAGGGCAGCTTCAGCTGGGCGTAGCCGCCGTCGCGGCCGACCAGCTGCAGGTAGGTGCCGGCCGAACGGGCCAGCTGACCACCCTTGCCGGGCTTCAGCTCGACGTTGTGCAGCACCGAACCGACCGGGATGTTCTTCAGCGGCATGGCGTTGCCGGGCTTCACATCCACCTTCTCGCCGGCGATCACCGTGTCGCCCACCTTCAGGCGCTGCGGCGCCAGAATGTAGGACATGGTGCCGTCCTCATACTTGATGAGGGCGATGAAAGCCGTGCGGTTCGGATCGTACTCCAGGCGCTCGACGGTCGCCGGGACGTTGAACTTGCGGCGCTTGAAGTCCACCAGACGGTAGACGCGCTTGTGACCGCCACCCATCCGGCGCGCGGTGATGCGGCCGGTGTTGTTGCGGCCGCCGGACTTGGTCAGGCCCTCGGTGAGGGTCTTGACCGGCTTGCCCTTCCACAGCTCCGAGCGGTCGACGATGACCAGCTGGCGGAGCGACGGCGTAATTGGGCGATATTGCTTCAGAGCCATCGGATCACACTCCCGCTCAGATGCCCGTAGTCACGTCGATCTTGTTCCCCTCGGCGAGGGTCACGACGGCCTTCTTGAAGTCCGAGCGACGGCCGATGGTGCCGCGGAAGCGCTTGGTCTTGCCCTTGGAAACCAGGGTGTTGACCGCCGTCACCTTCACGTTGAACAGCCCCTCGACCGCCGACTTGATCTCCGGCTTGGTCGCCGACAGCGGCACGCGGAACGTCACCTGATTGTGCTCCGACGCCATCGTCGACTTCTCGGTGATCACCGGAGCCAGGATGAGGTCGTACATCCGCTCCTGGCTCACCGCAGGTTTCGACTGCTTGCTCATTTCAGGCGAGCCTCCAGCTGCTCGACCGCGTTGCGGGTCAGGACCAGCGTATCGCGGCGAAGAATGTCGTAGACGTTGGCGCCCTGCTCCGGCAGCACGTCGATCAGCGGGATGTTGCGCGAGGCCCGAGCGAAGTTCTCGTTCAGGTTGGCGCCATCGATGATCAGAGCCGAGGTCAGGCCGAGCGAAGCGAGACGGACAGCCAGTTCCTTGGTCTTGTGGCTCTCGGCCGAAGCGGCGTCGAGGACCAGGAGCTTGCCTTCCGCGGCCTTGGTGGACAGCGCGGTCTTCAGGGCCAGCTTGCGGACCTTCTTGGTCAGGTCGTGCTCGTGCGAGCGGACGACCGGGCCGAAGATGGTCGCGCCGCCACGGAACTGGGCGGAGCGCATGGAGCCCTGACGGGCGCGGCCGGTGCCCTTCTGGCGGTACGGCTTCTTGCCGGTGCCGGAGATCTCGCTGATCGTCTTGGTCTTGTGCGTACCGGCGCGGCGCTTGGCCAGCTGCCAGTTGACCATGCGGGCGAGGATGTCCGTGCGGGACGGCAGGCCGAAGATCTCGTCAGCCAGCTCGATCTCGCCGACGGTCTCGTTGTTCAGGTTCTTAATGGTCGCCTTCATGGCCATCACTCCTGCGGCTCGGCGGCGGCTTCAGCGGCCGGCGCAGCCTTGATCCCGGCGGGGAACGGCAGACCTTCCGGAGCCTTCTTCTTCACCGCGTCGCGGATGCGGAGCCAAGCCCCCTCGGCGCCCGGAACGGCACCCTTGAGGAAGATCAGACCGCGGTCCTCATCGACCGACACGACCTTCAGGTTCAGAACCGTGACCTTCTCGTCGCCGAGATGACCGGCCATCTTCTTGTTCTTGAAGACCTTGCCGGGGTCCTGGCGGTTACCCGTCGAACCGTGCGAGCGGTGCGACACCGACACGCCGTGCGTCGCGCGCAGGCCACCGAAGTTCCAGCGCTTCATCGGACCGGCGAAGCCCTTACCGATGGAAGTGCCGGTGACGTCGACGAACTGGCCCGGGAGGAAATGCGCAGCCGAGAGCTCGGCGCCGACCTCGATCAGCGCGTCGGCATCGACGCGGAACTCGACCAGCTTGCGCTTGGGCTCGACGCGCGCCTTGGCGAAATGCCCGCGCTGCGGCTTCGTGACGTTCTTCACCTTGATGGCGCCTGCGCCGAGCTGGACGGCGGTGTAGCCATCCTTGTCCTCGGTGCGGACGGCGACGACCTGGCAGCTGTCGACTTTCAGCACAGTCACCGGCACGTGCTGCCCGTCGTCCGTGAAGACGCGGGTCATGCCGACTTTCTGCGCGATCAAACCGGATCGCATTGTTCTTTATCTCCTGACCAGGGACATCCTCAGAGGGAGAGGTCCCTCAACAGCAACGAATTAGAGCTTGATCTCGACGTCCACACCGGCAGCGAGGTCGAGCTTCATCAGCGCGTCCACCGTCTGCGGCGTCGGATCGACGATGTCGAGCAGACGCTTGTGGGTGCGGATTTCGAACTGCTCGCGCGACTTCTTGTCGACGTGCGGCGAGCGGTTCACCGTAAACTTCTCGATCTGCGTCGGCAGCGGGATCGGCCCCCGCACCCGAGCACCGGTCCGCTTGGCGGTGTTGACGATCTCGCTGGTCGACTGGTCGAGCACGCGATGATCGAACGCCTTCAAGCGGATGCGGATGTTCTGGCTGTCCATGTCCAAACGTCCCTTGCACCTCGTTTCGGTGACGCGACTGCGCCACCGGCACCCCAAAATCTGTCCCCCGGGGACCCGCGGCGGCAGGCGAACCTGCGCCGGCTCACCGAAGCGGTGGGCGGCGGTTCGTCTGTCCGATCTGACGGCCGATACGAAAAAGAACATCCCCCGCATCGCAATGCGGATGGATGTTCCTGGCAGCAACCGGTGCAAGTGGAGCTTGCGGTGCCGTTCGTGATCGGGCTGCGTCTAGGCCGGACGTGCCTACTACCAACCCAAATTCCAGAGGGCGTAACGTGTATGCCCTAGGCGCCCCGGTGTCAACCCACATTTTCCCCCTTGTGACAGGAGGGTGACGGGATCGGCCCGGTTCGGCGCGTCACGCCGCATTTTCGCGGATCGGTCATGCAAAAGGGGGCCGACCCGCAGGCCGGCCCCCCTTCGCAAAAGACGATCTTACTTGATGATCGAGGCGACGACGCCGGCGCCGACGGTGCGGCCACCCTCGCGGATGGCGAAGCGCAGGCCCTCGTCCATGGCGATCGGAGCGATCAGCTCGACTTCCATGGAGATGTTGTCGCCCGGCATCACCATCTCGGTGC
>NZ_JBHSLC010000119.1:0-88123 GCF_042657465.1 Azospirillum himalayense
CCAGGAAGCCGGTCGTCGGCTTCATCGCCGGGCGCACCGCGCCTCCGGGCCGCCGCATGGGCCACGCCGGCGCGGTGATCTCCGGCGGCAACGACACCGCCGACTTCAAGATCGAGTTCATGAAGTCCGTCGGCATCGCCGTCGCCGACAGCCCCGCGAGCCTGGGTTCCACCATGCTCAAGGTCTTCAAGGGCTGAACCGTTTTCGTCGCAGTGGTGTTTCCCCGAAGTGACTGGCCGCGCCGGCAACGGCGCGGTCTTCTTTGTTGTGTATTCGGGCAGGGAAGGGGTCTGTTTCCGCAATGTGGAAAGCCGAAAACGAGGCATTGCGGCGAGTGGTCTGACCAGTCATCTTGGTCTTGCACAGGGTGCTTCACCCTTTGTATCGGGCGGGTTGTTGCTCTGCATTTATGCGAGCCTCTCGAAATCACTGGCCGTGCTGGAAACAGCACGGCCATTTTTTTACTTATCGATCGGTCGTCCGGGCGAGGGCGAGGAAACCGGCGATGTAATCCACGCTCTCCTCGCCGCGGCGGACGCCGAGATGAATGCTCTTGCCGATCCCTTCGTTCCCCAGCCGCACGCAGCGGACGGGCAGGCCGGCGCCGTCCTCCCGCACCAGCCAGTCCGGCAAAACGGTGACCCCGCGCCGGGCGGCAACGAGTTGGAGCATCAGGTCGGTCGTCTCCGCCGTCTTGTGGCGGAGCGGCCGGCAATGCGCCGGGACCAGGAAGCGGGTGTAGACGTCCAGCCGCTCCAGGCCGACCGGGACGGTGATCAGTTCCTCCACGCGCAGGTCCTCGGGCCGCGCCACGCCGCGCGCGGCAAGCGGATGCGCGTCGTGCACGACGAGGACCAGCTCATAGTCGAAGACCGGCGTGAACAGGACGTCGGGGGTTTCGATGGGGTCGGGCGTGACCAGCAGATCGATCTCGTTGTCGAGCAGCGCCGCCAAGCCGTCGAAACGGAAGGCGGTGCGGACGTCGACATCCACGTCCGGCCATTGCGTGAGGTAGCGGGCGGTCATCCGCATCAGCCAGGCTTGGCAGGGGTGGCATTCCATGCCCGCCCGCAGCGCGCCGCGGCGTCCCGCCGCGAAGTCGGCGAGAACCCGTTCGGCGTCCTCGAACTGCGGCAACAGGCGCTGCGCCAGCGACAAAAGATGCTGCCCGGCCTGGGTGAAACGGAGGCTGCGCCCCTTCTTCGTCCAGATCTCCACGCCGCAGCGCTCCTCGAACTTGCGCACCGTGTGGCTCAGCGCCGACTGGCTGAGGTTCAGGCGTTCGGCGGCGGCGGTGACGCTGCCCGCCCGATCCACCTCCCGCAGGATCGCGAGAATCTGGCGGTCAAGCATTCATGATCCCCATTCATCCAATCATGAGAAAATACCATTTTCATTCATGATGGCGGGTCGGTAGGTGTGGGGCAACCGTCACCGAACGATCCCCGGACACCGATATGAGCCAAGCCGACCCCACCCCTCATGCACAGGGCCTTTACCCTCACGGGACGGCGAACGTTCTGCGGCTGGCGACCGCGCAGGCGCTGGCCGGCGCCAACGCGGTGGTCGTCTATGCGACGGGAGCCATCGTCGGGAACACGCTGGCGCCGAGCCCCGCGCTCGCCACGCTGCCGCTCTCCATCTTCGTCGTGGGCATGGCGGTCTGCACCATTCCCGCCGGGGCCATCGCGCGGCGGCATGGGCGGCGGGCCGCCTTCCTGGCAGGGACGGGCTGCGGCGTGCTCGTCGGGCTGCTCTCCGCCCTGGCGGTGCTTCTGGGGAGCTTCTGGCTGTTCTGCGCGGCGATGATCCCCGGCGGCGCCTACGCCGCCGTGGTCCTGTCCTTCCGCTTCGCCGCCACCGATTGCGTCGAACCGGAGCGGCGGCCAAGGGCCATGTCGGCGGTGATGGCCGGCGGGGTGTTCGCCGGGGTCATCGGGCCGCAGCTCGTTACCCTCACCATGGATGTCTGGCCGCCGCACCTGTTCCTGGCGACCTTCCTGGCCCAGGCCGCCGTGGCGGCGGTCTCCGCCCTGGTGCTGGTCGGGGTGCGGCTGCCGATGCCGACCGCGGCGGAGTCCGCCGGCGGCCGGCCGCTCGGCGTCATCGCGCGCCAGCCGCGATTCGTCACCGCCGTGCTGTGCGGGGTCGTCTCCTACCTGCTGATGAACTTCATCATGACGGCGGCCCCTCTGGCGATGCGGCTGTGCGGCCTGTCTCAGGAGGTGTCCAACCTCGGCCTGCAATGGCATGTGATCGCCATGTACGCCCCGAGCTTCGTCACCGGGCGTCTGGTCGAGCGCTTCGGCGCGTCCCGGATCGTGTTCGCCGGCCTGGGCCTGATCGCCGCTTCCGCCGTGGTGGGGCTGGGCGGTGTCGACGTGGCGCATTTCTGGGTCAGCCTGATCCTGCTGGGAGTCGGCTGGAACTTCGGCTTTCTCGGAGCCTCCGCGCTCGTTCTGGAGTGCCATCGGCCGGAGGAGAAAACCCAGGTGCAGTCGCTCAACGACTTCATCGTGTTCGGCACGATGGCGGTGGGGTCCTTCGCCTCTGGCGGGCTGCTGGCCGCCTTCGGCTGGGATTCGGTGCTGTGGGTGTCCTTCGTTCCGCTGGCGGCGGCCATCGCGGCGCTCGCCGTCACCGCCTCGTCCCGCGCCACCTCCGCGGCCACCTGAGACCGTTCGTCCTCTCCGTTCCGCGACCGCATTGAGCGCCATCGGGTCCCGTCCTCAGGGCGGGGCCGACCCTCCCGATCGTCCGGTTTTCGAAAGCCCGAAAAATTTTTGGATGAAAAGCGCAACACGCCAAAAGTTCGTGTTGCCAACAATCATGTCTCTGGCATACCATATGCCGTATCTGGAGCGCCACGAACGCAGGGACGGCGTGACCGGCTCTCCAGCGCACCATTGAACCATGACTCACATCGGCACGGAACAAGGCCGCCCATGACGCGGCGATGCGGACGCTCGCTCGGACGCCGCTCGCCCGCCCAAGGGGACCCTCATGCCCGGTATCAAAGCGTCGCAATCCCACGGGAGGGAATGATGGTTGGATCGACAGAATCCCAGAGGCCAGCTTTTAACAGTTCCGGCGGCTCGCAGGCGCCCATCTCCGACGGCGCGCGCTGGATGCAGATCGTCGTCGGCATCGTCTGCATGGTCGCCGCGGCCAACATCCAGTACGCCTGGACGCTCTTCGTGCCGGAAATCCAGGCCACCCATGGCTGGACCCGCGCCTCGATCCAGACCGCCTTCACCGTCTTCGTCGTCGTCCAGACCTGGCTGACCCCCATCGAAGGCTATTTCATCGACCGTTACGGCCCCCGCGCCATCGTCGCCTTCGGCGGCGTGATGACCGGCCTTTCCTGGATCATCGACAGCTACGCCGGCTCGCTCGGCATGCTCTATGTCGGTTCGGCCATCGGCGGCATCGGCGTCGGCTGCGTCTACGCCACCTGCGTCAACAGCGCGCTGAAGTGGTTCCCGGACAAGCGCGGCCTCGCCGTCGGCCTGACCGCGGGCGGTTACGGCGCCGGCTCGGCCGTGACGATCCTGCCGATCGCCAACATGATCCACTCCTCCGGCTATCAGGCGACCTTCTTCTGGTTCGGCCTGCTGCAGGGCACGATCATCCTCATCGCCGCCTTCTTCCTGCGCGCCCCGCAGAAGGATCAGGTGAAGGCCTCGACCAAGGTCCTGCAGTCCCGCCGCGACTACACGCTGAAGGAAGCGCTGCAGACGCCGGTCTTCTGGGTCATGATGCTCATGTTCATCTGCACCGTCTCGGGCGGTCTGATGGCGGTGGCCCAGCTCGGCGTGATCGCCCATGATCTGGGCGTGAAGGAAGCCCCGATCAGCCTGTTCGGCATCACCATGGCGGCTCTGCCCTTCGCGCTGATGCTCGACCGCGTGATGAACGGCATCTCCCGTCCGCTGTTCGGCTTCGTCTCCGACCATATCGGCCGTGAAGCGACGATGTTCATCGCCTTCACCTTCGAAGGCCTCGGCATTCTGATGCTCAGCCGCTTCGGCCACGACCCGATCATGTTCCTGATCCTGTCGGGTCTGGTGTTCCTGGCCTGGGGCGAAGTGTACAGCCTGTTCAGCGCGACTTCGGCGGACACCTTCGGCACCAAGCACGCGGCGAAGATCTACGGCGTGCTCTACTGCGCCAAGGGCGTCGCGGCCCTGCTGGTCCCGCTGGGCAACCTGCTGATGGAAGCCACCGGCACCTGGGCGACCGTGCTCTACATCTGCGCCACCATGGACCTCATCGCGGCCTTCTGCGCCATCGCGGTCCTGCGGCCCATGTTGCGCAAGCATCACGCCCGAAACGCCGAACTCGCCGCCCAGCAGGGTGCGGGTGGGCTGGCGGTGCAGCCCGGCCACTGATCGGCCCGCGAAACTTCAGGTTTCTTGTCTCGAATGACGGCCGCCGCGCGCATCCCGCGCGGCGGCCTTTTTTCAGTCCAGGAAGAAGGGACGGTTGTGGCCCTCGCCGGACTGGTTGAAGCGGTCCGACGACCAGAGACCGTCCGGCTGCTCGTCCTGCGGATCGGCGTTCCACTCGTCGTCCTCCCGCATCAGCAGGGTCAGGCCGTGGCCCATCAGGCCGGCCAGGGCGACGAAGGCGATCATCTGGGATTCGAGCATGGGACGGGCTCCGGGCACTCGGGAGGGGGCGTTGCTTCTTGTTGTTGTGATGCAGCATAGTCGCCCGGCTCAGGCTGCGCAATAGGATTTTGTATACCAGATAATGGATACCAGAATCGCGTCAATTGCGTTGGTCGGGTTGGATTCGCCGTGAATCGGACCGTGAATCGCATTGACGTGGGTGGGGCGGATGGTTCAGCATGGCCACGTTCCAAGGGGAGCCCCATAGCACGGGGCTGAGATGATGCCGTAAGGCGCCGAACCCTTTGAACCTGATCCGGGTCGTACCGGCGTAGGGACAGGAACAAACGGGCCACGGTCACGCGCATCCCCATCGCGCACCCCTTTTTGGGGACCGCTCCGGTCATCCGTTCTGCCGCTCCGTCACACCCGGGTCTCCAACGATCCTATGTGCGATGGAGATCCACTGCAGATGCCCGACACTCTTCCCCCCGCTTCCCAGAAGGCCGCGCCGTCCGACCATTTCTCGGTGACGACCGGCCCGCTGCCGTCGTCCAGCAAGGTCCATGTGGCCGGGGAGCGCTTCCCCGACCTGCGCGTGGCGATGCGCGACATCCATGTCGGCGGCGGCGAGCCGCCGGTGCGCGTTTACGACACCTCCGGCCCCTACAGCGACCCCGCCGTGCAGACCGACATCCGCCGCGGCCTGGCGGAGCTGCGCCGCTCCTGGATCGAGGCCCGCGGCGACGTGGAGGCCTATGAGGGCCGCGAGGTCCGTCCGGAGGACGACGGGCTGCGCGTCGGCGAGACGCGGGCCGTGCCCGTCTTCGATCGCGCCGGGCGCCGCCCGCTGCGCGGCAAGCCGGGCCGGGCGGTCACGCAGATGGCCTACGCCCGCGCCGGCATCGTCACGCCGGAGATGGAGTACATCGCCGTCCGTGAGAATCTGGGCCGCCAGCGGCTGGCCGAGGCGGTGGCGCGGGACGGCGACGACTTCGGCGCCTCCATCCCCGACCATGTGACGCCGGAGTTCGTGCGCGACGAGGTGGCGCGCGGGCGGGCGATCATCCCGTCCAACATCAACCACCCCGAATCGGAGCCGATGATCATCGGCCGCAACTTCCTCACCAAGATCAACGCGAACATCGGCAACTCCGCCGTCGCGTCCTCGGTGGGGGAGGAGGTCGACAAGATGGTCTGGTCGATCCGCTGGGGCGCCGACACCGTGATGGACCTGTCCACCGGCCGCAACATCCACACCACCCGCGAATGGATCCTGCGCAACAGCCCGGTCCCCATCGGCACCGTGCCGATCTATCAGGCGCTGGAGAAGGTCGGCGGCAAGGCCGAGGACCTGACCTGGGAGATCTTCCGCGACACGCTGATCGAGCAGGCGGAGCAGGGGGTGGACTATTTCACCATCCACGCCGGCATCCGTCTGGCGCACATCCCGCTGACGGCCAAGCGCACCACCGGCATCGTGTCGCGCGGCGGCTCGATCATGGCGAAATGGTGCCTGTCCCACCACCGCGAGAGCTTCCTCTATGAGCGGTTCGAGGAGATCTGCGAGATCATGAAGGCGTACGACGTCGCCTTCTCGCTGGGTGACGGCTTGCGCCCCGGCTCCATCGCCGACGCTAACGACGCCGCCCAGTTCGCCGAGCTGGAGACGCTGGGCGAGCTGACCAAGATCGCCTGGAAGCACGACGTCCAGGTGATGATCGAGGGGCCGGGCCATGTGCCCATGCACAAGATCAAGGCCAACGTCGACAAGCAGCTGGCGCTGTGCGGCGAGGCGCCCTTCTACACGCTCGGGCCGCTGACCACGGACATCGCGCCCGGCTACGACCACATCACCAGCGCCATCGGCGCCGCCATGATCGGCTGGTTCGGCACGGCGATGCTCTGCTACGTCACGCCGAAGGAGCATCTGGGGCTGCCGGACCGCGACGACGTCAAGGTGGGCGTGGTCACCTACAAGATCGCCGCCCACGCCGCCGACCTCGCCAAGGGCCATCCCGGCGCCCAGGAACGCGACGACGCCCTGTCGCGCGCCCGCTTCGAGTTCCGCTGGCGCGACCAGTTCCACCTGTCGCTCGACCCGGAGACGGCGGAGCGCTTCCACGACCAGACCCTGCCGGCGGAGGGGGCGAAGGTCGCGCATTTCTGTTCGATGTGCGGGCCGAAGTTCTGCTCGATGAAGATCACGCAGGAGGTGCGGGACTACGCCAACTCCGGCATGGCCGAGATGTCGGAGAGCTTCCGCGCCAAGGGCGGGGAGATCTATCTGGAGGAGGGGCAGGCTGCGGAATAGCAACTGAATCGAAAAGGGGACGCCCTCGCGGGCGCCCCCTCGCTTCGGCTCCTTCCCCAAGCGGGGGGAGGGGAAGAGAGCGTCAGGAGGTTGCCGTCACGCTCCGGCCGCTGCGCGCGCCCAGCGATTCGGCGGCCATGCGGTTGCGCATCGGGCGCAGGACGAACAGCGCCAGCACCGCGGCCAGCGCGTTGACCGCGGCGGCGAGCAGGAAGACGGCATGCCAGCTTCCCGTGGCGTCGGCGATGATGTTGGCGAAGGGGATCAGCAGCGCCGCTGTGCCCTTGGCGGTGTAGAGCAGCCCGGCGTTGCTGGCGGCGAACTTCGATCCGAAGGTGTCGGCGCAGCAGGCCGGGAACAGGCTGTAGATCTCGCCCCAGGCGAAGAAGACCAGACCGGTCAGCAGCACGAAGGCCACCGGGTCGCGGCCGTAGAGGCTGAGCGCGACGATGCCCACCGCCTCGATGGCGAAGGCGATGAACATGGTGTTCTCGCGCCCGATGTGGTCGGACACCCAGCCGAAGAAGGGGCGGGTCAGCCCGTTCAGCACCCGGTCGATGGACAGGGCGAAGGTCAGGGCGGGCAGGGTCAGGCCGAGGATGCTGACCGGCGCGTGGGCAAGCCCGAAGTCCTGGGCGATCGGGCCGAGCTGGGCCGTCGCCATCAGCCCGCCGCCGGCCACCATGACGAACATGGCGTACATGACCCAGAAGACCGGGGTGCGGACCATCTGGCTCGGCGTGTATTGCCGCTGCGCGGGCGGTGCGGCGAAGCCGCCGCGGGCGAGGGGAGCGGAGGGCGGGGCGACCAGCAGCCAGGCAAGAGCGAAGACCACCAGCCCCTGTCCCAGACCGAAGGCCATGAAGGTCGCCTCGTAGCCCGAGGTCTCGATCATCGTGGCGATGGGCACCACCGTCAGGGCGGAACCGGCTCCGAAGCCCGCCGCGGTGATGCCGGCGGCCAGACCGCGCCGGTCGGGGAACCATTTCAGCGCGTTGCCCACGCAGGTGCCGTAGACGGCGCCCGCCCCGATGCCGCCGATGGCCGCCGCCACGTAGAGCACGAGCAGCGAGTCCGCCACCGCGTTCAGCGCCCAGGAGGCGGCGCAGAGCAGCGAGCCGAACAGCACGACGATCCGCGGGCCGAAGCGGTCGACGAACCAGCCCTCGACGGGCACCAGCCATGTTTCGGTGACGATGAAGATGGTGAAGGCCACCTGGATGGCCGCACGGCCCCAGCCGTGCTTGTCGTCGATGGGTTCGACGAAGAGGGTCCACCCGTACTGGAGATTGGCGATCATCGACATGCAGATGACGCCGGCAAGCAACTGCATCCAACGCCCGCCGACAGGCAGGGCGCTTTGCGCACCGGTTTGGCGCATATGGTTCCTCCCGGATGGTCCGCGATCTCGTTCTTGTCCTGGCGCGCGCGGGGTGCGTTCGGTGCCCGACCGCTTCGCTTTATCCTTCGAACGGGGCAGCCCGGCTGCATGCTGTTGGCATGCCAGACGCCATATTCGTGATGCCTTGACGGTGAGTGTGGCGGATAATCCGTGAGGTCATCAACAAATTTTCGTGAGCGGGAGCCGCTCTGGCCGTAAGTGATATATCAAATCGGCCGGCGGCGCCTCACCGCTTACACGACCAGAACCGCGCGGAAGTCGTTGACGTTGGTCAGGGTCGGTCCGGTCACCAGCAGGTCGCCGAGCGCGCTGAAGAAGCTGTAGCCGTCGTTGTCGGCCAGCCGTTCCTTGGCGTTGACGCCGGCCTCGGCGGCGCGGGCCAGCGTGTCGGGAGTGAGCAGGGCGCCGGCGTTGTCCTCCGTCCCGTCGATGCCGTCGGTGTCGGCGGCCAGGGCGTGCACGCCCTTCATGCCGTCCAGCGCCACGGTCAGCGCCAGCAGGAACTCGGCGTTCCGCCCGCCGCGGCCCTTGCCGCGCACGGTCACCGTGGTCTCGCCGCCGGACAGCAGGACGCAGGGCTTGGCCGCGGGCTGGTCGTGCTCGACGATCTGGCGGGCGATGCCGGCATGGACGAGCGCCACCTCGCGCGACTCACCCTCCAGGGCGTTGCCGAGGATCACCGGGGTGACGCCGGCCTTGCGGGCGACCTCCGCCGCGCGCTCCAAAGCCATCTGCGGGGTGGCGACCAGGATCGTGCTGACGCGCTCCAGCCGCGGGTCGCCGGGCTTCGGACTCTCGTCGCGCCCGGCCAGCAGATGGTCCATGACCGGCTGCGGCGGGGTGATGCCGTACTTCTCCAGCACGGCCAGCGCGTCGGCGTAGCTGGTCGGGTCGGGGACGGTGGGGCCGGAGGCGATCACCGACAGGTCGTCGCCCGGCACGTCGGAGATGACCAGGGACACCACCCGCGCCTTGGTCGCGGCGGCCAGCCGCCCGCCCTTGATCGCGGACAGGTGCTTGCGCACGCAATTCATCTCGGTGATGTTCGCGCCGGAGCGGAGCAGCGCCTTGGACACCGCCTGCTTGTCGGCCATGCTGATGCCCGGCGCCGGCAGGGCAAGCAGGGCGGAGCCGCCGCCGGAGATCAGGCAGAGCATCAGGTCGTCGGGGCCGAGCGAGGCGGCGATGTCGAGGATGCGCCTTGCCGCCTGTTGGCCCGCCTCGTCGGGGACGGGGTGCGACGCCTCGACCACCTCGATCCGCTCACAGGGCACGTTGTGGCCGTAGCGGGTGACGACCAGACCGGACAGCGGCCCTTTCCAGTGATCCTCCACCGCCTTCGCCATGGAGGCCGCGGCCTTGCCGGCGCCGACGACGACCGTGCGCCCCTTCGGCGGTTCCGGAAGATGCGGCGGCACGCACAGCGCCGGCTGCGCCGAGGCGACGGCGGCGCGGAACATGTCGGTCAGGAGCGCGCGGGGATCGGTGGTCGTCATGGTCTGGTTCTGTCCCTTCCCTGAGCCGCGCCGTTCACCGGCGCCGGTCCTCATGTGCTGGGAATGCTAACGGATTTGGCGCAGGGGGCAATGGGGAGGGTGTCTTTCCCTCTCCCGTCCCGGGAGAGGGTGGCCCGAAGGGCCGGGTGAGGGTAAGGCCGAGGATCAGCGATCCAATCTCGGCGGCACCCTCACCCTCCCGCCGCCATGCGGCGGGCCCCTCCCTCTCCCGGGGCGGGAGAGGGAATGTCAGGCACCCTCACTCCGCGGGTTCGGTCACGCGGTGGTTCTGGCCGATCTCGTGGTTGGCGAGCAGCTCCAGAGCGCGGACCATGCCGGAGTGGTCCCACGCCTTGCCGCCCTGGGCGGCGCAGGCGTTGAACAGCTCCTGGCAGGTCGCCGTGTTGGGCAGCGACACGCCGAGCGCGCGGGCGCCGGACAAAGCGAGGTTCAGGTCCTTCTGGTGCAGCTCGATGCGGAAGCCCGGATCGAAGGTGCGCTTCACCATGCGCTCGCCGTGCACCTCGAGGATCCGCGAGGAGGCGAAGCCGCCCATCAGGGCCTGACGGACCTTCGCCGGGTCGGCGCCGGCCTTGGACGCAAACAGCAGGGCCTCGCCCACCGCCTCGATGGTCAGGGCGACGACGATCTGGTTGGCGACCTTCGTCGTCTGGCCGTCGCCGTTGCCGCCGACCAGCGTGATGTTCTTGCCCATCGTCTCGAACAGCGGCTTCACCGTCTCGAAGGCCTTGTCCGGCCCGCCGACCATGATGGTCAGCGAGGCGGCCTTGGCCCCGACCTCGCCGCCGGACACCGGGGCGTCAAGGTAGTCGCAGCCCAGCTCGTTGATGCGCTGGGCGAAGGCCTTCGTCTCGATCGGGGAGATCGAGGACATGTCCACGACGATCTTGCCGGCGGACAGCCCCTCGGCGACGCCGTTCGGGCCGAACAGAGCAGCCTGCACATGGGGGGTGTCGGGTACCATGGTGAAGACGATGTCGGCCTTCTGCGCCACCTCGCGGCTGGAGCCACAGGCCGTGACGCCCTTGGCGAGCAGGTCTTCCGGGGCCGGGTTGATGTCGTAGACGAACAGGGTGTGGCCGGCGTCGGCCAGATGACCGGCCATGGGGCGGCCCATGATGCCGAGACCGATGAATCCAACGTTCATGGCTGTGTCCTCAAATCTTCTGTGTTCGGGCGGTCGAAATAGGGTGAGCGATCAGGCGGCGACGGTCTCGCCGGGGGTGGCGGCGCGCATCCAGCCCAGCCCTTCGCTGGTCCCCTTGGCCGGCTTGTACTCGCAGCCGACCCAGCCGTCGTAGCCGAGCCGGTCGAGCGCCGCGAAGACGAAGGGGTAGTTGATCTCGCCGGTGCCCGGCTCGTTGCGGCCCGGATTGTCGGCGATCTGGACATGCGCGATCTTCGGCAGCAGGCGCTGGATGGTCGGGACCAGATCGCCCTCCATGATCTGCATGTGATAGACGTCGTACTGGATGAAGAGGTTGTCGGAGCCGACGGCTTCCAGAAGCCGTTCCGCCTGCGCGGTGCTGGTCAGGTGGAAACCCGGAATGTCGCGGGTGTTGATCGGCTCGATCAGGAAGCGGATGCCGGCCTGCTTCAGCGCCTTGGCGGCGAAGGACAGGTTGTCGACGAAGGTGCGCTCCAGCGCGTCCGCCGCCACGCCCGCCGGGGCCTTGCCGGCGAGGCAGTTGATCTGCTTGCAGCCCAGCGCCGTGGCGTATTCGATGGCGCGGCCCACCCCGTCCTGGAACTCGCCCACGCGGTCCGGCAGGACGGCGATGCCGCGCTCGCCCGCGTCCCAGTCGCCCGCCGGCAGGTTGTGCAGGACCTGGGTCAGCCGGTTGGCGGCCAGCCGCTCGACCAGCGCGTCCTTCTCGAAGGCGTAGGGGAACAGATACTCGACCCCGGTGAAGCCGTCCTTCGCCGCCGCGGCGAAGCGGTCGAGGAAGGGCAGCTCGTTGTAGAGCATCGTCAGGTTGGCGGCGAACTTGGGCATGTCTCTCTCCCGGATGTTCGTTTCGGGCCGGATGTTCGTTACAGGCTTGGCCGGTTGGCGTTCAGGATCGAAGGGTGATGGCGGAGGCGTCAACGCGACGGTCGCCTTTTTTCACCCTGCGGAACTGTGGATCTGGCGAAGCCGCTTACCCCCACCCTGACCCTCCCCCGCTTTGCAGGGGAGGGGATTTGGGCGCGCGGCGTGTCGATCAGACCCGCACCAGCTCCGGCTCGTCCGCGGGCACGTCCAGCACGTCCTCGAACTCGGTGATGTTGTTGATCTCCGTGCCCATGGCGATGTTGGTGACGCGCTCCAGGATGACCTCGACGACCACCGGGACCTGGAACTCGTCCATCCACTGCTGCGCTTGCGCGAAGGCGGATTGCAGGTTGTCCGGGTCGGTGACGCGGATGGCCTTGCAGCCCAAACCCTCGGCCACCGCGATGTGATCCACGCCGTAGACGCCGATCTCCGGGGCGTTGATGTTCTCGAAGGAGAGCTGGACCTGGAAGTCCATCTGGAAGGCGCGCTGCGCCTGCCGGATCAGCCCAAGATAGCTGTTGTTCACCAGCACGTGGATGTAGGGCAGCTTGAACTGCGCGCCCACCGCCAGCTCCTCGATCAGGAACTGGAAGTCGTAGTCGCCGGACAGCGCGACGATCTTGCGCTTCGGATCGGCCACGCGGACGCCGAGCGCCGCCGGCAGAGTCCAGCCGAGCGGGCCGGCTTGGCCGCAGTTGATCCAATGGCGCGGCTTGTAGACGTGCAGGAACTGCGCGCCGGCGATCTGCGACAGGCCGATGGTCGAGACGTAGCAGACGTCCTCGCCGAAGGCGCTGTTCATCTCCTGATAGACGCGCTGCGGCTTGATCGGCACGTTGGCGAAGTCGGACCGGCGCAGCATGGAGCGCTTGCGGACTTGGCAGGTCTTCACCCACTCCGACCAGTCGCGCAGCTTGCCGGCGGCCTTCCACTCCTTCGCCACCTCAATGAAGAGGTCGAGGGCGGCTCCGGCGTCGGACACGATGCCCAGGTCCGGCGCGAAGACCCGGCCGATCTGGGTCGGCTCGATGTCCACATGCACGAACTTGCGGCCCTTGGTGTAGACGTCGACCGAACCGGTGTGGCGGTTGGCCCAGCGGTTGCCGATGCCCAGCACAAAGTCCGACGCCAGCATGGCGGCGTTGCCGTAGCGGTGGGCGGTCTGCAGACCGACCATGCCGGCCATCAGCGGGTGGTCGTCCGGAATGGCGCCCCAGGCCATCAGGGTCGGGATGACCGGCAGGCCGGCGATCTCGGCGAACTCGACCAGACGATCGCTGGCGTCGGCGTTGATGATGCCGCCGCCGGCCACCAGCAGCGGCCGCTCCGCCGCGTTCAGCATCTCCAGCGCCTTTTCCACCTGGGCGCGGGTCGCCGCCGGCTTGTAGGTGGGCAGCGGCTGGTAGGCGTCGGGATCGAACTCGATCTCGGCCATCTGCACGTCGATCGGCAGGTCGAGCAGCACCGGGCCGGGCCGGCCGGAGCGCATCAGGTGAAAGGCCTGCTGGAAGGCGTAGGGGACCTGCCCCGGCTCCAGCACGGTGACGGCCCACTTGGCGACCGGCTTGGCGATGGACGGGATGTCCACCGCCTGGAAATCCTCCTTGTGCAGGCGGGCGCGGGGCGCCTGGCCGGTGATGCACAGGATCGGAATGGAGTCGGCGGAGGCCGAATAGAGGCCCGTGATCATGTCGGTGCCGGCGGGGCCGGAGGTGCCGATGCACACGCCGATGTTGCCGGCCTTGGCGCGCGTGTAGCCTTCGGCCATATGCGACGCGCCCTCGACATGGCGCGCAAGAACGTGGCCGATGCGGCCGTTGCGTTGCAGCGCCGCGTAGAACGGATTGATGGCCGCTCCGGGGACGCCAAAGCAAACGGACACGCCTTCTTTTTCCAGGACATGCACCGCCGCTTCAATCGCCATCATCCTAGCCATGGCTTGGTCTCCTCCCTCGCGTAACGGGTCGCTGTTGCGTTGGATTGAGCTTTCATCAGCAGGGCGGCTATTGGCAAAGTGTTGGCGAATCCTTTCCGCGTGATGGAAATCGCGCCGAACGGGGCAGTCCTTCACGGCGCGGACAGAGATTATGCTGCACTTGCACAGTCCCGATGGCGCTGTCATCGTGGATGGATGATGGCGATCCCGAGTCCCCGCCTCCTGGCGATCACGGACCGGCGGCAGGCGGCGCAGCCCCTGCCGGATCTGGCGGCGCGCCTGTTCGCCAGCGGCCTGCGCTGGCTGTCGCTGCGCGAGAAGGATCTGGACGAGTCGCGGCAGATCGCCCTGGCCCACGCGCTGGTGGAGCGGGCGCGGCCCTGGGGAGCCGTGGTCACGCTGCACGGCGATCCTGATCTGGCGCTGGCCGCTGGGACGGACGGTGTGCATCTGCCCGAAGGAGCCGATGTGGCGGCGGCGCGGCGGCGGCTTGGTCCCGGCGCGCTGGTCGGGCTTTCGACCCACGACGCGGAAGGGATTCGGCGGGCCGTCGTGGGCGGGGCTGACTACGTCACGCTGTCGCCAATCTTCCCGTCGCCGAGCAAGCCGGGCTACGGCCCGCCGCTCGGGACGGAGGGGCTGAGACGCTTGGCCGCGGACGCCTCCCTGCCGATCATCGCGCTCGGCGGCGTGGAGTCGGGCAATATCGGAGACTGTCTGGCCGCGGGAGCCGCCGGAGTGGCGGTCATGGGCATGGTGATGCGGACGCCGGACCGCCTGCCCGATCTGCTCAAGGCCTTGAAAGGCGGACAACCATAAGGACGAGGGGCGGGCGGAGCCACCCTATCTTTATCGTAATCCTGGACTTTTCAGCCCGAAATGTGCATCTGGTATCTCATATACGAAAACGATGCGATGCCTTTCGCACGACCGGGCCGGCGCACAGTGGGGTGCTTCCGGACGGCCAGCATTGAGGAACGGTGCCGACCATGAACCCTCCGCCGATCAACGTCCAGCCGCTCGACACCGGAACGACCTTCCGCAGCCAAGCGTACCATGCGTTGAAGCAAGCCATCTCGCAAATGGACATCTACGACCATAACGACGAGATCCGGCTTGAGGAGCGGCAGCTCAGCGAATTGCTGGGTGTCAGCCGGACGCCGATCCGCGAGGCGCTGACCCTGTTGGAGCAGGAGGGGTTCATCCGCCTCCAGCCGCGCCGGGGCATCTTCGTCATCCGCAAGACCAAGGCCGAGATCGTCGAGATGATCCAGGTCTGGGCGGCGCTGGAGAGCATGGCCGGTCGGATGGTCGCGACGCAGGCCACCGACGAGGACATCCGCACCCTGTGGGACCTGTTCCGCAACTTCGAGATGCGGAACCCCAAGGAGCATGTCAACGAATACTCCGACGCCAACATCGCCTTCCACAAGAGCATCATCCGGCTCAGCGGCTCCAAGCTGATCCAGGAGATGACCGACAACCTGTTCATCCACATCCGCGCGATCCGCAAGCTGACCATCGGCCAGGACAACCGGGCGGAGCGGTCGATCAACGACCACAAGGAAATCATCAAGGCCCTGGAACGCCGCGACGTCGATCAGGCCGAACACCTGATCCGCGACCACACGCTGGGGCTGGCGGCGCACGTCGAGAAGCATTGCGACTTCCTGGAGTGAGAATGCCCCTCCCCCGGTGAGGGGGGAAGGGCACGCGCATCGGGTCAGACCGGCTCGTGGAGCTGCGCGGTCATCACGCTGTTCAGACCGTTCGCGGTGATCGTGACCACGCGCAGGCTGTTGGTGGTGCCGGGCGTGCCGAAGGGGACGCCCGCCGTCACGATCAGCGACTGGCCGGGCGTGCCGATGCCCTCCTGCGCGGCGACGAGGCTCGCCCGCTCGACCATCTCCGCGAAATTCGCCACGTCGGCGGTCCAGACCGGGTGCACGCCCCAGGCCAGCGACAGCAGGCGGGCGGTCCCGCGTTCGGCGCTGAGGCCGAGGATCGGCACGGTCGGCCGCTCGCGCGAGGCGCGCCGCGCGGTAGAGCCGGTGCTGGTGAAGGTGGCGATGCCGGCGGCCGAGATGGTCTCGGCGATCTGGCGCGCCGCGGCGGACAGGGCGTCCGGGGTGGTCGCCTCCGGGTTCGGATGCTCGGAGTCCATGATGCGGCGGTACAGCGGATCGCGCTCCACCCGGCGGATGATGCGGTCCATCATCGCCACGGCCTCCACCGGATGCTTGCCCGACGCGGATTCCGCCGACAGCATCACGGCGTCCGACCCGTCATAGACGGCGGTCGCCACGTCCGACGCCTCGGCGCGCGTCGGCGTCGGCTCGGTGATCATGGATTCCAGCATCTGGGTGGCGACGATCACCGGCTTGCCGGCGGCGCGGCTCAGGCGGATCATCCGCTTCTGCAGGCCGGGCACGTCCTCCGGCGGCAGTTCCACGCCGAGGTCGCCGCGGGCCACCATCACCGCGTCCGACAGGGCGATGATCTCCTCCAGCCGGGGCAGGGCGGCGGGCTTCTCCACCTTGGTCATGATGTGGGCGCGGTCGCCGATCAGCGCGCGCGCCTCCAGGATGTCCTCGGGCCGCTGCACGAAGCTGAGGCCGATCCAGTCCACGCCCAGCGTCAGGCCGAACTGCAGGTCGCTGCGGTCCTTCTCCGACAGGGCGCTGAGGGCCAGCGTGGTGCCGGGAACGTTCATGCCCTTGCGGTCGGACAGGGTGCCGCCGACCATCACCTCGGTCTCGGCGTGGTCCGGGCCGCAGCTCAGCACGCGCAGGCGCATGCGCCCGTCGTTCAGCAGAAGCTCGTGGCCCGGCTCCAGGCTGGCGAAGATCTCCGGATGCGGGACGCAGACGCGGCTGCGATCGCCGGGGGTCGGGTCGAGGTCGAGGCGGAAGCGGTCGCCGCCGGCCAGGATCACCGCCACCTCCTTGAAGGTGCCGACGCGCAGCTTCGGACCCTGAAGATCGAGAAGCACGCCGATGGGGCGCCCGACCGTCTCCTCGACCGCGCGGATCTGGCGGTAGCGTTCGGCGTGGTCGCGCTGGGTGCCGTGGCTGGCGTTCAGGCGGAAGACATCCACGCCGGCCTCGGCGAGGGCGAAAATCTGGCTGTAGGTCGAGCTGGCCGGCCCCAGAGTGGCGACGATCTTGGTGCTGCGGTTGCGCTGCATGGCGCGGGCCTCCTGAGAGGGCGATGACTTTAGGCGGTGACTGTATGGTGCAGGGGCGATGCTGCGACCGGGGCGGGGCGGGGGTCAAACCGCCGCTATGGCTTTTCCACATAGCGGGAAGTCACACGGTTGGTTTGACCGGGGGTGAGCCCTGGGCGGACACTGGACGCCCGCGATCAGCCAGGACGATGCCATGAACACGCCTGTCGAGCCGCTTTCCGCCGCCGGCCTGATCCTTCTGCGCGACAGCGTGGACGGGCTGGAGGTCTTCATGATCCAGCGCCACCGCGACCTTCGCTTCGCGCCCGGCGCCACGGTGTTTCCCGGCGGGCGGCTGGACGCGGAGGACAGCGAGCTGCCTTGGCGGGAGCTGTCGCTGCCGCTGACCGACGACATGCCGCAGCGGATGGCCGCGATCCGCGAGGCGTTCGAGGAATGCGGCCTGCTGTTGACCGGCGGCACGGTGGACGCCGCCCTTATCGACGGGCTGCGGACCGCGTCGGGCGGCGGGACCTTCCTGGACCGGCTGCTGGCGGCGGGGCTGGAGCCGGATGTGGCGGCGCTGGTGCCCTTCGCCCGCTGGGTCACGCCGGAGAGCGTTTGGCGGCGCTACGACACCCTGTTCTTCCTCGCCAAGGCGCCGCCGCGCCAGACCGCCGTGGTCGACGGGGTGGAAGCGGTCGCCGGGTTCTGGGGCACGCCGCGGGCCATCCTGGCCGAGGCGGAGGCGGAGCGGCTGTCGCTGGTCTTCGCCACCCGCATGACCCTGCTGCGTCTGGCCGGCTGCCGCACGGTCCGCCACGCGATGGAGGAAGCCGCGCGCTTCCATCCCCTGACCCCCATCCTGCCCCGTCCCGCCGACACTCCGGACGGTCCGGTGCTGAGCATCCCGGACGGGCTGGGCTACCCCCTGACGCGTGTCCCCCTGGAGCAGGCGCGGCTGGGCTGATCGCCTGAGGCCGCCGCGCATTTCCAACCAGAATTTCCGAGCAACAATTCGCCTAAAATTCCGCTATGCGGAATTTCCCGTGCCTTTTTTCGCTGCCGAAGCGTTATCGTCGCAAATGCGACTATTTGTGCATTGCACTCAGTTCGTATAATGGCATTATGAGGAAATAAGATATCGGTTTGACCGGAGAAATTTTCTGTTCATGTCCACAGGATGCCTGAACACCACGCCGACGCGAGGATAGGTCCATGCTCCACCAGTCCATCATCCAAGGCTCCACCGACACCAGCGGCGCCATCGCCGTCGGTGCCGCCGTGGTTGCCGGGCACGCGGCGTTGCCGGCGGCCGGTGGACAGCGGTGGGTCTACGCCTTTGGCGGTGGCGGTGCGGAGGGGCACGGCGGCATGCTGGCGGAGCTGGGCGGCAAGGGCGCCGGGCTGGCCGAGATGGCACGGCTGGGCGTGCCGGTGCCGCCGGGCTTCACCATCGTGGCCGAGGCCAGCCGCCGGCATCGCGCCGGGCAAGGCGGCTTTCCCGCCGGGCTGATGGCCCAGGTGGAGGAGGCGCTGACCCGGCTGGAAGCCGTGGCGGGCGCCCGCTTCGGCGGGTCGGAGAACCCGCTGCTGGTGTCCGTGCGGTCGGGCGCGCGGGCCTCGATGCCCGGCATGATGGACACGATCCTGAATCTCGGCCTGACCGACGCGACGGTGACGGGGCTCGCCGCGCGCAGCGGCGACGCCCGCTTCGCCTACGACTGCTACCGCCGGCTGATCCAAACCTACGGCACGGTGGTGCAAGGGGTTGGAGCCCACGTCTTCGACGCGGCGCTGGAGGCTTACAAGGAGATGCACGGGCTGACCCGCGACGCCGACCTGAGCGCCGCCGACTGGCGCGCCGTGGCCGCCGCCTATCGCGACGTGATCGAGCGCGAGGCAGGGGAGCCCTTTCCGCAGGACGCGCGGACGCAGCTCTTCGCCGCCATCGGGGCCATCTTCCGCTCCTGGAGCAACGCCCGCGCGGTGGCCTTTCGGGCGGTGCACGGCATTCCCGACGATTGGGGCACCGCGGCAACCGTGCAGGCGATGGTGTTCGGCAACCGCGGCACCGCCTCCGGCACCGGCGTCGCCCACAGCCGCGACCCGTCGACCGGCGAGGCCGTGCTGTGCGGCGAGTTTCTGGCCGACGCCCAGGGCGAGGACATCGTGTCCGGCCTGCGGACGCCGGGGCCCCTGGCCGGCGCCGACGCCTCCCTTGAGGCGGTCGCCGCCGAGGCCTTCGCCGAGCTGGGCCGCATCGCCGACCGGCTGGAGCGCCATTTCGGCGACATGCAGGAGATCGAATTCACCGTTCAGCAGGGGCGCCTGTTCATCCTCCAGTCGCGCGCCGGCAAGCGGACGCCGGAGGCCGGGGTGCGCATCGCCACGGAGATGGCGCAGGCCGGCATCATCTCGCGGGCCGAGGCGGTGCAGCGCGCCGACCTGCCGGCGCTGGCGGACAGCCTGCGTCCCATTGCCGATCCCGATGCGCCCCGTGACGTCATCGCCTGCGGTTTGCCGGCGTCCTCCGGTGCTGCCACGGGCGTCGCCGTCTTCACCTCGGACGAGGCCGTGCGGCTGGCGGCGGAGGGCGTGGCGGTGGTGCTGTGCCGTCCGGAAACCTCTCCCCACGACGTGCACGGCATGCAGGTGGCCTGCGCGGTGGTGACCGCCCGCGGCGGAGCGACCAGCCACGCCGCCACGGTCGCCCGCGCCATGGGGCTGCCCTGCGTGACCGGAGCGCGCATGCTGCGCGTCGATCCGGCGGCCGGCGTGATGACGGTGGGCGACCTGACCGTCCGGGCGGGTGAGATCATCACCGTGGACGGCGGGGCTGGTCATGTGATCCTGGGCAGCGTGCCGATGATCCGCCCCGAGCCGCCGGAGGCCGTGGCGCTGCTGCTGCGTTGGGCCGAGGGCGCCGGCGAATGATGGGGCGCGTGATGGTTTGAAGCCATGAGGAAAGGCCCGCCGTCCGAGGGGACGACGGGCCTTTTGGCTGGGGCCTTTTCGCTTCCGCCGGGCCGCGGTCAGTGGGCGTAGACTGGGGTTTCCTGAGCCGGGGGCTGAGTGTGGGCCACCATCTCGGTGAGCTGGAGCTTGGTGAAGTCGCGGGCGCTGACGACGCCGACCAGCGTGGAGCCGTCGAGCACCGGCAGATGGCGGATGTGGTGGCGGTCCATCAGTTCCAGCGCGTGGACAAGGCTGTCGTCGGGCGAGCAGGTCTGCGGCGCGCGCGACATCAGCATGAAGACCGGCGTCTTCAGGACCGACGCGCCGCGCTCCAGCAGCGCGTAGACGACGTCGCGCTCCGACAGCATGCCGGCGACGGCGTTGCCCTCGGTCCGGCAGACGTCCTTGACCACCAGGGCGCTGATGTTCTCCGACCGCATCAGCCGGATCGCCTCCTCAATGGTTTCGCCGGAACGGACGGTGACGATGCGGGATTCCTTGGTCCGAAGAATGTCGGCGACTTTCATGGCGAGCCCTCCACCAGACAGCGGGTTGCGTAAGCGCGCCCTGCACGGAGACCCCCGCGGGGGACCGGAGCTTGACCGGTGGAACCGCGTCGGGCCGGTCGAAGGCCGTCGGCGGCACCTGGGCATCGGGCAGTGGCAGGCGATGGATATTTGGTATACCAAATGCCACAGCACGTCAATGGCTAATATAGCAAACAATCAGCGAAATCGCATTTTCGTGCGACGAGTTTGCCGAACCGCGCAGTCACAGCCTTGGCGTTCACCCGCTTCCTATGGCGTTTGTCAGGGTGCCCACAACGATAACTGGCATGCCAAATACTCAGGAAGGCTGAGAGTGGGGGTACGATGCTTGCCATGGTGCTGCTGATGGTCGCGGCGTTCGCGTCGGGCGTTCTCAACGCCGTCGCCGGGGGCGGGGCCTTCATCACCTTCCCGGCGCTGCTGTTCGCCGGGGTGCCGCCGGTCAGCGCCAACGTGTCGAGCACCGTCGCCCTGTTCCCCGGCCAGATGGCCAGCGCCTGGGCCTACCGCAACGAGATCCGCGGCGTGACGGAGGTCAGCGTCACCGCCTTCTCCGTGGTCAGTCTCGTCGGCGGGGTGGTCGGGGCCGTCCTGCTGCTGACCACGCCGGACCGCGCCTTCGCCGGGCTGGTGCCCTGGCTGCTGCTGTTCGCGACGGCGGTCTTCGCGGTGGGAAGCTTCATGCCGGCGCTGGCCGCCCGGCTGCGGCTGAACGGTCGCTCCGTTCTCGTCGTGCAGTTCGTCATCGCCGTCTATGGCGGCTATTTCGGCGGCGGGATCGGCTTCCTGATGCTGGCGGCGCTGACCCTGTTCGGCCTGCGCGACATCCACGCCATGAACGGTCTGCGCATCCTGCTGGCCGCGCTGATGAACGGCGCGGCGGTGGCGGCCTTCTGCCTGTCCGACGCGGTGTCCTGGCCGGAAACCGCCGTCATGGCGGTGTCGGCCATCGCCGGCGGCTATGCCGGCGCCCACGCGGCGAAGCGGGTCAGCCGCGACGTGATGAAATGGGTGGTGGTGTCGATCGGCGTGGGGCTGACCCTGTACTTCTTCATCAGGGGCGCCGGAGCCTGAGGGTGCCCCACGCCGGGTCGTGTCAGGGCTGGCCGGGGACGGTGCCGGGAACGTTGATAGGGCGCAGCCCCTTGGCGTAGCTCTTCCACCGCTCCTGGTAGACGGCGGCGGGCGCGCGCATCCGCTCCACATCCTCGTCCGACAGCGTGCGCACCACCTTGCCCGGCGCGCCGAGCACCAGCGAGCGGTCTGGGATCTCCTTGCCCTCGGCGATGAAAGCGTGGGCGCCGATCAGGCAATCGCGGCCGATGCGGGCACCGTTGAGGACGGTGGCGCCGATGCCGATCAGGCTGCCGTCGCCGACGGTGCAGCCGTGCACCATCGCCAGATGGCCGATGGTCACGTTCCTGCCGATGAGCAGCGGGAAGCCCGGATCGACGTGGAGGACGGCGTTGTCCTGGACGTTGCTGCCGGCGCCGATGTGGATGCGCTCCTCCTCGGCGCGCATGACCGCGCCCCACCAGACGGACACGTCCTCCTCCAGCAGGATGTCGCCGACGACGGTGGCGCTGGGGGCCACCCAGCAGTTGGGCGACAGCTGCGGGACCTTGTCGTTGAAGGCGTAGATCACCCGTTCCTCCTTCATTCTTCGTCTGGACATCCTACCGCGGAACGCATCGGCGGCGTGAGAATGCTGCACTGCGCTATACCCATAAGAAAATTACGTGATAGGATGGGTGCGCTTGGTTCCCGATCCGTGTGAGGATTCCCATGCCGCTCTACTCCTACCGCTGCACCGCCTGCGACCACGACTTCGAAGCGCTGGTGCGATCGTCGGACACGCCCGTCTGCTCCTCCTGCGGATCGGCGGCGCTGGAGCGGAAGGTGGCGCGCATCGCGCCGGACACCAAGGCCGACAAATTCCTCAAGACCGCCCGCGGCGCCGCTGCCGCGGAGGGCCATTTCAGCAACTACAGCAAGGCGGAACGCTCGCGCATTTAGCGCGGCGCTCACGTCCCGTCCGGTATCCCGTACTTGCGCAGCTTGTTTGCGATCATCGTGTGCGAGGTGTGGAGCCGGGCGGCCAGCTTGCGGCTGGACGGGTAGCGCGGGTAGAGGCGGCGGAGCAGGCCGCGCTCGAACGCGGCCGCGGCCTCGTCCCAGCTTGACGGCTCGGCGGGTTCGCCACCGGTTTCAGCCTCCATGCGCGCCCCGGCGAGTTCCAGGTCGGCGGCGTCGAGATAGGCGCCGTCGCTCATCGTCACGGCACGGAAGATGACGTTCTCCAACTGGCGGACGTTGCCCGGCCACGGGTTGGCGAGCAGGGCGGCGCTGGCCGCCACGGTCAACCGGCAGGGCGGGCGGCGGGCCTGGGCGCAGGCGCGGGCGATGAAGTGCCGGGCGAGCAGGAGGATATCGTCGCCGCGCTCGCGCAGCGCCGGGACCTGGAGCGACAGCACGTTCAGCCGGTAGAACAGGTCCTCACGGAAGCTGTGCTCGGCGACCATGGCGTCGAGGTCGCGGTGGGTGGCGCTGACCACGCGCACGTCCACCGTCTGCTCGCGGTCGCCGCCGACGCGGCGGAAGCGCCCGTCGTTCAGGAAGCGCAGCAGCTTGGCCTGGAGGTAGGGCGACATCTCCCCGATCTCGTCGAGGAAGACGGTGCCGCCGTGGGCGAGTTCCAGCAGGCCGGGCTTGCCGCCGCGCTGCGCCCCGGTGAAAGAGCCGGGGGCGTAGCCGAACAGCTCGCTCTCCGCCAGACTCTCCGGAACGGCGGCACAGTTCAGCGCCAGGAAGGGCTTGTCTCGGCGCGGGCTGGCGCGGTGGCAGGCGTGGGCGATCAGCTCCTTGCCGGTGCCCGTCTCGCCCAGGATCAGCAGCGGCGCGTCCACCGCCGCGACCCGCGCCGCCCGCGCCTTCAGCGAGCGGATCGGGGCGGATTCACCGAGGATGCGGTCGAAGCCGCCCTCGTCGAAGTTTTGTAAGGCGTTCAATCTTTCGCCCAGCCGGCTCGGCGCGAACAGGGTGACCACCCCGCCGGCGGCGCGCCCGTCCTCCACGATGGGCGTGGCGTCCAGCAGGAAGGGCTGGCCGTTCAGCGTGACCTCCTGCCCGGCGGCGAGGCGGAAGCCGTTGTCCACCAGCAGGTCGGACAGCTCGGCGTCGCCGAACAGCCGCCCGAAGTCGGCGCCGGTCAGGGCGGCCTCGCTGCGCCCGGCGACCGTCGCGGCAGCGGCGTTGGCCACCACGATGCGGCAGGCGCGGTCCACCGCAAGAACCGGGTCGGGCAGGGCGGCCAGCAGGGCGTCCAGATGCAGCCGTCGCCGCGTGCCGGGCAGGATGTCGATGGGGGTGACGGACTCCACCCCCGGCACGGCGCGCAGCGCAGCGTCGAGCACGCCGAAGCCCGGCACGTCCAGTTCCGGCGCGTCGATGTGGATGTGCGGCGGGTCCACCTCCACCGCCACGACGTTCAGGCGCCGCTTGGCGAGTACGGCCAGGATCTCATGGGCGATGCCGACCCGGTCGGCGAACAGGACGTCGATGCGCATGGCTCTCCCCGGTGGAGAGCTGAGTGTACCACGATGGGCGCGTCCGTAAACATCTGTGTACACCGTAACGTTTTTTGTACAGAAATGGCAAATCGCTGTTCTGGCTCTGTTTATCAGGGGAGCAGGAAGCACTTTCCAGCCGCCGTGTAACGATTCATGTACAGCTTTGTCCGGCGCCCAACCGTCCGCCCCAGTGTTTCCGCAGCTTCCGGCACTTGGCATCGCGTTTGCGAATGGGATGCGAACAATTCCGTGATCTCGGGAGCCTTCACATGCGCGTCATCGTCCTCGGCAGCGGCGTCATCGGCGTTTCCACCGCCTACTTCCTGGCGAAGGCCGGGCACGAGGTCACGGTGGTGGATCGGCAGCCCGGCCCGGCGCTGGAGACCAGCTACGCCAACGCGGGCGAGGTGTCGCCGGGCTACTCCGCCCCCTGGGCGGCGCCGGGCCTGATGGCGAAGGCGGTGAAGTGGATGCTGATGAAGCACTCCCCGCTGGTGATCCGGCCGAAGCTGGACCCGGCCATGTGGTCCTGGTGCCTGAAGCTGCTGGCCAACGCCAACGAGCGTTCCTACGAGATCAACAAGGGCCGCATGGTCCGGCTGGCCGAGTACAGCCGCGACTGCCTGCGCGCCCTGCGCGACGAGACCGGCATCCGTTACGACGAGCGCGCCAAGGGCACGCTCCAGGTCTTCCGCACCCAGAAGCAGGTGGACGCCGCCGCCACCGACATGGCTGTGCTCGACCGATTCAAGGTGCCCTACAGCCTGCTGGACGTCGATGGCTGCGCGGCGGTCGAGCCGGCGCTGCGGCTGGTCAAGGAGAAGATCGTCGGCGGCCTGCTGCTGCCCGGTGACGAGACGGGCGACTGCTTCCGCTTCACCAACGCGCTGGCCGCGATGGCGACGGAGCTGGGGGTGGAATTCCGCTACAACACCGGCATCCGCAAGCTGGAGAGCGACGGGCGCCGCGTCACCGGCGTGGTGACCGACGCCGGCACGCTGACCGCCGACTCCTACGTCGTCGCCATGGGCAGCTACTCCCCGACGCTGGTGAAGCCGTTCGGGATGGACCTGCCGGTCTATCCGGTGAAGGGCTACTCGCTGACTCTGCCCATCGTCGATCCGGCGGGCGCGCCGGAATCCACGGTGATGGACGAGACGCACAAGATCGCGGTGACCCGCCTGGGCGACCGCATCCGCGTCGGCGGCACGGCGGAGCTGACCGGTTTCGACCTGACGCTGCGTCCGGGCCGCCGCGGCCCGCTCGACCACGTGGTGAGCGACCTCTTCCCCACGGGCGGCGACCTGTCGAAGGCCGAGTTCTGGACCGGTCTGCGCCCGAACACGCCGGACGGCACCCCCATCGTCGGGCCGACCCCGGTGCGCAACCTGTTCCTCAACACCGGCCACGGCACGCTGGGCTGGACGATGGCCGCCGGCTCGGGCCGGGTGGTCGCGGACGTGGTCGGCGGGCGCCAGACGGAGATCGACATGGACGGGCTGACCGTCGCCCGCTACGGCCGCTCCGCCGCCGCGGCCAGCCGCCCGACGGTCGGCGGCGTGGCCCGCCCGGCGGCCTGACGGCGCATTATTCCTGGCGCGCCTGGGCACCCTGGTTCAGGCGTGCGGTGTTGAACTCCTTCATGCGCGCCGCGTCGAAGGAACCGAGTGCCTTTACCTGCTCCGGCGTCGCCTGCAGCGTGACGGAGGTCAGACCCGGCTCCAGCGCCGCCGCTTTCCAGGCGACGGCGTAGGGGCCTTCGCCCTCCGGCTCCGGCGTCACCACGACGGCCTTGAGCGCGCCGTTGCGGTCGAACACCAGATCCTCCACCGTGCCGAAGAAGCCGGCTTCCGTCGCGTCGCCGGCGGTGTTGGCCGGCTGGCCGATCAGGGCGGAGACGCGCCAGTCGCCGGGGCGGCTGGCCGCCTGCTGCTGGCGCCGGATCAGGTCCAGCGTGTCGGGGCCGGCAACGGGATAGGCCAGGACGCCGTCCACCGATCCGGGCATCAACTGGTGCCAGGGCACGGTGAAACGCGCCTCGCCGACATCGAGCATGCCGCTGGCCTCGATCACCGCGCTTTCCAGCCGTCCGTCCGGGCCGACGACGAGATCCACCACCTGCCCAAGCTCCTCGCCGAGCAATCCCTCGACTTCGGTGCCGACGATCACGCCGGCCCGCCAGCCCTGGTAGAGCCGGGGGTAGGACGCCTCCGCGGTCCGCACCGTTTCGGCGGAGTGGGAGGGTTGTGCCTGGGCGGGTTGAGGAACGCCCAGGGTCAGGGACGTGGCGATGGCGAACGCGGCGAGGATGCCCGCCGAAGTGCCGCTGTAACGCATGGGTCTGTGCTCCCGATTGTGACGCGCGGTCCGTCAAAGGGAACATGGGGGGGTGCGTGGCGGTTCCGGAGGGAACTCCCCAGAGGTACGCCGGTTGCTGACCGGACAGGCCAACCGAGGAGTGATCCCATGGCAGGAAAGCTTGAGAAGAAGACCGTCGCCGTTCTGGCGACCGACGGCTTCGAGCAGGTCGAATTGACCGAACCGGTGAAGGCGCTGCGCAACGAAGGAGCCGAGGTGCGGATCGTGGCGCCCCAGGGCGGACAGATCCAGGGCTGGAACCACCATGACAAGGCCGACCGGGTGGACGTGGACGTCACGCTCGATCAGGCGGACCCCGGCAGCTTCGATGCGCTGGTGCTGCCGGGCGGCGTCATCAACCCCGACGCGCTGCGGCTGGAGCCCAAGGCCATCGATTTCGTGCGCAGCTTCGTCCAGTCGGGCAAGCCCATCGCCGCGATTTGTCACGGCCCCTGGACGCTGATCGACGCAGGCGGCGCCAAGGGCAAGCGCATGACCTCCTGGCCGTCGCTGAAGGCCGATCTCGGCAACGCCGGGGCGAATTGGGAGGACAGCGAGGTCGTCACCGACCAGGGTCTGGTGACCTCGCGCAAGCCCGACGATCTGCCGGCCTTCTGCCGCAAGATGGTGGAGGAGTTCGCCGAAGGCCGCCACGGCGGGCACCGCCACGCGGCGGAGTGACCGTGCACCCGTCCCCTCTCCCCTGCGCTGGGAGAGGGGACAAACTCTTCAGACGGACGCCAGCGGCGACAGTCCGTTCTGGATCGCCCACACCGCGGCTTGCGTGCGGTTCTGGGCGTTGATCTTACGCATCACGTTCTTGAAATGCATCTTCACGGTCGATTCCGTGATGTGCAGGTTGCGCGCGATGGCCTTGTTCGACTGCCCGGCGAGCAGGCAGCGCAGGATCTGGATCTCGCGCTTCGACAGCTCGTTGTTGGCGGGCTGGGCGCGCTCCGGCTGCGGACGCTCGCTGTTGGCGTTGGCGATCAGCAGGCTGGCGACGTGGGTGGGATAGACCACCTCGCCCAGCATGACCAGCTGCAGGGCGCGCAGCAGGGACTCGCTCGACATCGACTTGTTCAGGTAGGCGTCGGCGCCCGCCTTCAGCGACAGCGACAGCGTGCGGTCGGCGATGGCATCGGCCAGCACGGCGATGCGCGCGCTGGTGGCGGTGCGCAGGCGCTTAACCCCGCCGGCCTCGTCGTTCGTCGCATCTCCCAGGGCCACCACGATCAGGTCGGGCTGCACGCCCTGCGCGATGGCCGCCTCGGCGTCCTCCACCGTGACGGCATGGTGGCAGACGCGGAAGGGGCCGCCGCTGATGAGCGTTCCCAGCGCCGCCGAAAACAGCCGGTCATGGTCCACGAGCATGACGTTCCACGTTTTCATCGAAACTCCTCCGCGACGCCACCCGTGACGAGCAGCGCACAACGCCAATCGTTGTCCGTTTCGCCGGGGAAAAGGGAAAAAAGCCGCTTTTATTGTATCGAAAAAGCGTGCTTTACGCTGGTTGTCCCGATGATTTATACGGATGGTCAGGGAGCGGCGCAAGATGCTTGGAAGAAGCTCGATATGAATGAATCATAAATGGCTTCGAAACGATAGAAATTCGCATGGCGCTGCTCTGCAAAGTCCAAAAGAGGTATCTTTATACTTTTCCGCTGGACAGAAAGCCGGTCTGGTTCGGGCGTTTTTGTTTTCCGGAACGGCTTTCGGCGGCTTGATGGGGTAGCAAAGCAATGGAAGTTCAGCTGCAGACGCGCGGCAAGGAGCGGTCGGTGGCCGGCAGGGCGCAGACATTTCTGGTGGTGGACGACCACCCCCTGGTGCGGCACGGCTTCGCCCTCTCGGTGGGGGAGATCCACCCGGACGCGCAGGTGCTGGAGGCTGGCTCGCTGGACGAGGCGATGGCCATCGCCGACCGCACGCCGGATCTGACGCTGGTCCTGTTTGACCTCAATCTGGGTGACCGCAGCGGTCGTGACGGGGTGCGCCGCATGGTCGAGGTGCTGGGAAACCGCCCGCTTCTGGTCATTTCCGGGTCGGACGAGGTGGCGGACATCGTGGACAGCGTGCGGCTGGGGGCCAGGGGCTACATCCTGAAGACCAGCTCCACGGCGGTGCTGGAACACGCGATTTCCCTGGCGCTGACCGGGGAGACCTTCCTGCCGCTGCCGCGCGCCGTCCTGTCCGGCAACGTTGCGGCGGAGGCCGCGCGCCCCTCGGGCCAGATCCTCGACCGTCTGACCGACCGGCAGCGCGACGTGTTCCAGCTTCTGCTGGCCGGTCACTCCAACAAGGAGATCGCGCGGGAGCTGGGGGTGCTGGAAGGCACCGTGAAGGTCCATGTGCGGGCTATCATGCAGAAGCTGGGCGTGCGCAACCGCACCCAGGTCGCCGTGGTGGCCGCCCGCAGCGGATGCTTCCCCGAGGACGCCTGACCCCCTTCGGAGCGGTTTATCCATCCGAACCATGCCTTTATGGCTAGACGGCCGGCCCGCCATTGCGGCCTGCGGAGACTTTCCGGCACTATGACGGAAACGCCCGACAGGAGGGACAATGACGGGCTCTGTGCGTTTCGTGCTCGGCGGACGGGTGGTGGAGGTGCGGGACGCCGATCCCACCACCACGGTGCTGAACTGGCTGCGCGCCAACGGGCGCCCCGGTTCCAAGGAGGGCTGCGCCGAGGGGGATTGCGGCGCCTGCACGGTGGTGCTGGGCGATCTCGCCGCGGACGGGCGCGTCCGTTACCGCGCCGTCAACGCTTGCATCCTCTTCCTGCCGATGATCGACGGCAAGCTGCTGCTGACCGTCGAGGATCTGGCCGGCGAGGACGGGAAGCTGCACCCCGTCCAGGCGGCGATGGTGGACAAGCACGCCTCGCAATGCGGCTTCTGCACCCCAGGTTTCGTGATGGCGCTGTTCGCGCTTCACCATGACGGGCGCGCCGCGTCCGGCGGCCTGACCGATGGGGCAATCCACGACGCGCTGGCCGGCAACCTGTGCCGCTGCACCGGCTACCGCCCGATCCTCGACGCCGCCCGGACCATGGCGGCGGAGCGGAGCGACGACCGCTTCGACCGGGCGGAGGAGGGCATCGCCACGGTGCTGCGCTCCATCCAGCGCGATGGGGCCCTAACCATGACCCACGGCGCCGCCAGCTTCCACGCGCCGTGGAGCGTCGATGAGCTGGCCACCCTGTTCGCCGCTCATCCGAACGCCACGCTGGTGGCCGGGGCGACCGACGTCGGGCTGTGGGTGACCAAGCAGGGGCGCAACCTGCCCACGCTGATCCACCTCGCCCAGGTGCGGGAGCTTCGTCGGATTGATGAAGGGGCCGAAGCGCTGGAGATCGGCGCAGCGGTGACCTACACCGACCTGCTGCCGGTTCTGGAGCGCCGCCTGCCCGAGTTGGCCGCCCTGGTCACCCGCATCGGCGCGGCGCAGGTGCGCAACTCCGGCACGCTGGGCGGCAACGTCGCCAACGGCTCCCCCATCGGGGACAGCATGCCGGCCCTGCTGGCGCTGGGCGCCTCGCTGGTGCTGAACCGGGGTGGGGTGCGGCGGGAGCTGCCGCTGGACCGCTTCTACCACGGCTACCGCAAGAACGACCTGAAGCCGGGCGAGTTCGTCGAGCGCATCCGCATCCCCCTGCCGCGCGAGGGCCAGCGCTTCGCCACCTGGAAGGTGTCCAAGCGGCGGGACCAGGACATTTCGGCCGTCTGCGCCGCCTTCCTGCTGACGCTGGACGGGGAGGGGCGGGTGGCGGAGCTGCGCGCCGGCTACGGCGGCATGGCGGCGACCCCGGCCCGCGCCCCGGCGCTGGAGGCGGCGCTGGCCGGGCAGTCCTGGACGGCGGACGCGGTGGCGGCGGCCCTCCCGGCGCTCGACCACGACTTCCGCCCCATGACCGACATGCGGGCCAGCGACCGCTACCGGGCGCTGGTGGCGAAGAACCTGCTGATGCGCTTCCTTCTTCACACGACCGGGGCCGAGTTGCCCTCCTTGGAGGCCGTGCATGGCTGACGGCGGCACCATCCAACCGATCCGCGGTGGCGTCCACCGGGGCATCGAGCATGAAAGCGCCCGCAAGCATGTGATGGGCGCCGCGGCCTACACCGACGACATCCCGGAACTGCCCGGCACGCTGCACGTCGCGGTGCGGCTGTCGGAGCGGGCGCACGCGCGCATCCTGGGCATGGACCTGTCGCGGGCGAAGCAGGTGCCGGGGGTGCACGCGGTCCTCACCTACGCCGACGTTCCGGGGGACGGCGATATTGGCACCATCCAGCGGGGCGACCCCATCCTGGCCGACGCGCTGGTGACCTACGCCGGGCAGGCGGTGGTCGCCGTGGCGGCGGAGACGCTGTTGCAGGCCCGCGCGGCGGCGCGGCTGGTGGAGATCTATTACGAGGACCTGCCGGCGGTGCTGACCGCCGAGGCGGCGCTGGACAAGGGCAGCTTCGTTTCGCCGCCGCTGACCTTCCGGCGCGGCGACGCGGCGGCGGCGGTCGCCGGGGCGCCGCACCGGCTGACCGGCACGCTGGAGGTCGGCGGGCAGGATCATTTCTATCTGGAAGGCCACATCGCCTACGCCATCCCCAAGGAGGATGGCGACCTGCTGGTCCACTCCTCGACCCAGCATCCGGCGGAGGTCCAGCACGCCGTCGCCCAGGTGCTGGGGCGGCCGATGCACGGCATCGCCGTGGAGTGCCGGCGCATGGGCGGCGGCTTCGGCGGCAAGGAGAGCCAGCCGGCGCAGATCGCCGCCATCGCCGGCCTGCTGGCGAACGCGACGAAGCGGCCCGTGAAGTTCCGCCTGGACCGCGACGACGACATGCTGATGACCGGCAAGCGCCACGACTTCTTCGTGCGCTACGACGTCGGGTTCGATGATGAAGGGCGCATCCAGGGTCTGGAGATGGACCTCGCCGGGCGCTGCGGCATGTCGCTGGACCTGTCCAACGGCGTGGTGGACCGCGCCATGTTCCACGCCGACAACGCCTATTACCTGCCGGCGGCGCGGGTGACCGGGCATCGCTGCAAGACCAACACGGTGTCCAACACCGCCTTCCGCGGCTTCGGCGGGCCGCAGGGCGTCATCGCCATCGAGCATGTGGTGGACGAGATCGCCCGCGCACTCGGCAAGGACCCGCTCGACATGCGCCGCGCCAACCTTTACGGCGGGCCGGGCCGCGACACGACCCACTACGGGATGCCGGTGGAAGAGCCGGAGATCCTGGCCGAGCTGATGGACCGGATCGAGCGGGACGGCGACTACCGCCGCCGCCGCGAGGAGATCGACGCCTTCAACGCCCGCAGCCCGGTGCTGAAGAAGGGGCTGGCGGTGACCCCGGTGAAGTTCGGCATCTCCTTCACCGTCAAGCACCTGAACCAAGCGGCGGCGCTGGTCCATGTCTACACCGACGGCTCCATCCAGGTGAACCACGGCGGGACGGAGATGGGGCAGGGCATCCACACCAAGATGGCCCAGATCGCCGCCCAGGAGTTCCAGATCGACGTGGAGCGGGTGCGGGTCACCGCCAGCGCCACCGACAAGGTGCCGAACGCCCCGCCCACCGCGGCGTCGGCCGGCACCGACCTGAACGGCATGGCGGTGCGCATCGCCGTGGGGACCATCCGCGACCGGCTGGTGGCGTTCCTTGCCCAGCACTGCCACACCACGCCGGACAAGGTGGAGTTCCGCGACAACGCCGTCTTCGCCGGCAACCACGCCATGACCTTCGCGGAGGTGGCGAAGCTCGCCTGGCTGAACCGGGTGTCGCTGTCCTCCACCGGCCATTACGCCACGCCCAAGATCTGGTGGGACCGCGAGAAGTGCGAGGGGCGGCCCTTCTTCTACTTCTCCTGCGGCGTCGCGGTGACCGAGGCGCTGATCGACACGCTGACCGGCGAGTACAGCTTCCCCCGCGCCGACGTGCTGCACGACTGCTCCGGCAGCATCAACCCGGCCATCGACCTGGGGCAGGTGGAGGGCGCCTTCGTCCAGGGGCTGGGCTGGGTGACGTCGGAGGAGCTGTGGTGGGATGGCGAGGGGCGCTTGCGCACCCACGCGCCCAGCACCTACAAGATCCCGACCTCGCGCTCGCTGCCGGAGGATTTCCGGGTGGCGCTCTACACCGACCGCCCCAACCGGGAGGACACGGTGTTCCGCTCCAAGGCGATCGGGGAGCCGCCGCTGATGCTCGGCATCTCGGCGTGGCTGGCGCTGAAGGACGCCGTCGCGGCGGTGGGCGGCCACCGGCTGCCGGTGCGCCTCGACGCGCCCGCGACGCCGGAGCGCGTGCTGTTGGCCGTCGAGGATGTGAAGACTAGAATGGGTTCCGCTGGTGGCTGACGCGTTGATGAAAAAGGTCGCCGTGCACGGCGCGGCGACGGTGCGGTTCGAGCATCGCCATGGGGCCACGCGCCTCGCCACGCTCTACCACCACGACCCGCTGCGGGTGCTGCTGCCCGACCCGCGGGCGGGGGACCTGCCCATCGCGGTTCTGGTCACCACGTCGGGCGGGCTGGTCGGCGGTGACCGGCTGGACGTCGCCCTGTCGGCGGGGCCGGGGGCGGCGGCGCTGGTGACGACGCAGGCGGCGGAGAAGGTCTACCGTTCCGCCGGGCCGGACTGCCGCATCGACACCCGCGTGACCGTGGAGGCCGGCGCTTGGCTGGAATGGATTCCCCAGGAGGCCATCGTCTTCGAGGGCTCCCGCCTGCGCCGCCTGACCCGGCTGGAGTTGGAGGGCGACGCTCGCCTGATCGCCGGGGAGATGCTGGTCTTCGGACGCGCCGCCTTCGGCGAGACGGTGACCCGCGGCCTCGTCCGCGACGCCTGGGAGGTGGTGCGCGACGGCCGCCTCGCCTGGGCCGACGCCCTGCACATGGACGGCGACCTCGCCGAGACGCTGGCCCACCCGGCGGGCTTCGGCGGGGCCGGAGCCTGCGCCACGCTGCTCTACGCCGCCCCCGACGCCGCGACCCGGCGGGACGCGCTGCGCGCAGCGGCGGAGGGGATGGAGGGCGTGCGGGTCGGCGCCACCGCCTTCGACGGGCTGCTGGTCGTCCGCATCCTGGGCGGCGAGGCGCGGTCGGTGCGCGGTGCCTACGCGGCGCTGTGGTCGCACCTGCGCGCGGCGGCGGCTGGCTTGCCGACGCGCTTGCCAAGACTGTGGGAAGTCTAGGCGTGGACAATAGTATGCATGCATACTCATCGTCACAAAATATGACCCTGCTAAGTCTGGTAAATGTTGACTTCTGAGACTAGAATTCATAAACACGCGGCGCATCGAGGCGCCAAGGGGGTATCGGATGGACTCTTATCGGAAAAACGTTGAGCCATCGCCGGATGCTGTCGCGCTGGAAAACGTGCGCATGGGAAATGACAGCGAAGAGATCGACTATGCTGTGCGCATCATGCATATCGAAAACTCGCAAGCTTACCTGACCGCACGCTCCAAGCGTATGGCTGCTCGAATTGCGGAGAGCAATGCGAAAGAATGAGTGACCGGTTACCCGCTTCGGCGGACATGCGCCGCCAGTTCATCATCAGTTGCGGTCGGTCTGCGGTCACATCGTTGTCTGACGACCCGTTTGCTCCGATCTTTTTGGAAAATAGCCTTCATCTGGAGAGGCTCATTTCCGACTATGGGGTGTTGCGTCAGCAGTTCGTCCAGCGTCATGGCATGGCTTCAGGATTGCTCGCCAATCATAAGGTCGCAGCGCTCTATATTTGGCTTTTATCGAAAATTGATCCATCCTCCTTATTCTTGTTTCCAGCCAATGCACCGTTGGGAGTTCGTCGGCTTGCCTTGGTTAACATGATGCATGCCGTTGTCGTTGGAGCGCTCCAGATTCTTCCGGAGCGGGTCGATTCTGAACTCCAGGCCGATCTCGAATATTGCTTATTGAAGGAAACGCCGGAAAATCTGGAATGGCTGTGCTTTGCCATGCACGCCCTTTGCCGCTTGAGCGGTAAGGCTACAAACCTTAGGCGCTATTGAGCGGAACGATGCTCTGGCAGCCGCTTGGTTTGCCGGAATTTGAAACGATGCTCTTGGCGCACCGCAGCAACGTGGCATAATCCCGCCAACCCAATGGGAAGGCGGAGAGACAGCCCCATGAACCTGACACCGCGCGAGAAGGACAAGCTTCTCGTGGCCATGGCCGCCATGGTGGCGCGCCGCCGGCTGGAGCGTGGCGTGAAGCTGAACCATCCCGAGGCGGTGGCCCTCATCACCGATTACGTGGTGGAGGGCGCGCGGGACGGTCGCACCGTGGCCGAGCTGATGCGCGACGGCGCGACGGTGATCACCCGGGATCAGGTGATGGACGGCATCCCGGAGATGATCCACGAGATCCAGGTCGAGGCCACCTTTCCCGACGGCACCAAGCTCGTCACCGTCCACCAGCCGATTCGCTAAGGGGAGCCCCGATGAAACCCGGTGAAATCATCCCCGCCGCGGGCGAGATCGAACTCAACGCCGGCCGCGACACGGTGGAACTGGACGTCGCCAACGCCGGCGACCGCCCGATCCAGGTCGGCTCGCACTATCACTTCGCCGAGACGAACGGGGCGCTGACCTTCGACCGCGAGACGGCGCGCGGCTTCCGGCTGGACATCCCCGCCGGGACGGCGGTGCGCTTCGAGCCGGGGCAGACGCGCCGCGTGCGGCTGGTCGCCTATGCCGGCAACCGCGTGGTCATCGGCTTCAACGGCAAGGTCAACGGCAGCCTGTAAAAGGCGCCAGCGGAGGGCATCAGACAATGGCGCATCGCATCGACCGGGCCGAATACGCGGCTCTCTACGGCCCCACCGTGGGCGACCGTGTCCGGCTGGCCGACACCGACCTGATCGTGGAGGTCGAGAAGGACCACACCGTCTATGGCGAGGAGGTCAAATTCGGCGGCGGCAAGGTGATCCGCGACGGCATGGGGCAGGCCCAGACCTCGCGCCAGGGCGGCGCCGTGGACACCGTCATCACCAACGCGCTGATCATCGACCACTGGGGCATCGTCAAGGCCGACATCGGCATCACCGGCGGGCGCATCGCCGGCATCGGCAAGGCCGGCAATCCGGACGTCCAGCCGGGCGTGACCATCGTCGTCGGGCCGGGGACCGAGGTTATCGCCGGTGAGGGCAAGATCGTCACCGCCGGGGGCATCGACGCCCACATCCACTTCATCTGCCCGCAGCAGGTGGACGAGGCGCTGAACAGCGGCGTCACCACCATGCTGGGCGGCGGCACCGGCCCGGCGGCGGGCACGTCGGCCACCACCTGCACGCCGGGGCCGTGGCACATGGCCCGCATGCTCCAGGCGGCGGAGGGGCTGCCGATCAACCTCGGCTTCTTCGGCAAGGGCAACGCCAGCCGTCCCGACGCGCTCTTGGAGCAGATCGCTGCCGGCGCCTGCGGCATGAAGCTGCACGAGGATTGGGGCACCACCCCGGCGGCCATCGACACCTGCCTGACGGTGGCGGAGGAGACGGACATCCAGGTGGCGATCCACACCGACACGCTGAACGAGTCGGGCTTCGTGGAGAACACCATCGCCGCCTTCAAGGGCCGCAACATCCACGCCTTCCACACCGAGGGGGCGGGCGGCGGCCACGCGCCGGACATCATCAAGGTGGCGGGCCTGCCCAACGTGCTGCCCAGTTCCACCAACCCGACGCGGCCCTTCACGGTGAACACGGTGGACGAGCATCTCGACATGCTCATGGTCTGCCACCACCTGTCGCCCCGCATCCCGGAGGACGTGGCTTTCGCCGAAAGCCGCATCCGGCGCGAGACCATCGCGGCGGAGGACATCCTGCACGACCTCGGCGTCTTCTCGATGCTGAGTTCGGACAGCCAGGCCATGGGCCGGGTCGGCGAGGTGATCATCCGCACCTGGCAGACCGCGCACAAGATGAAGGTCCAGCGCGGGCGTCTGGCCGAGGAGACGGGCGAGAACGACAACTTCCGCGTCAAGCGCTACGTCGCCAAATACACCATCAACCCGGCCCTGTCGCACGGCATCGCCCATGTCGTCGGCTCGGTCGAGGTCGGCAAGCTGGCCGATCTGGTCGTCTGGTCGCCGGCCTTCTTCGGCGTGAAGCCGGACATGGTGCTGAAGGCCGGGACCATCGCGGCGGCGCTGATGGGCGACCCCAACGCCTCCATCCCGACGCCGCAGCCGGTGCATTACCGCCCGATGTTCGGCGCCTACGGCCGCGCGATGCAGGCCAGCTCCCTGACCTTCGTCAGCAAGCTGTCGCTGGAGAACGAGGCGCTGCGCTCGCTCGGCCTGCGGCGCGAGCTGGTCGCGGTGACGGGGGTGCGGGCGATCGGCAAGAAGCAGATGATCCACAACGATTCCACACCCCACATCGAGGTCGATCCGGAAACCTACGAGGTGCGCGCCGACGGCCAGCTCCTGACCTGCGAGCCGGCGGACGTGCTGCCCATGGCGCAGCGGTACTTCCTGTTCTGAGGCGAGAATGGAACATTTCCCTCTCCCGCCCCGGGAGAGGGTGCCCGCGAAGCGGGCGGGTGAGGGTCGTTCGAGGATCAGGGCGCCGATCCTTGTCGGCATTCTCACCCTCCCACCGCTTCGCGGTGGGTCCCTCCCTCTCCCGGGGCGGGAGAGGGAATTCGAGGCAGAGGGTGAAGCGTTCGTGATTGGTGTCTTCGATTCCGGGCATGGCGGTCTGACGGTGCTGCGCGCGCTGGTGGCCGCCGCTCCCGGGCGTCCCTTCGTCTATCTCGGCGACCATGCCGCCGCTCCCTATGGTCCGCGCAGCGAGGAGGACATCTACCGCCTGACGGTCCAGGGGGTGGAGCGGCTGTTCGCCGAGGGCTGCGGGCTGGTCGTCCTGGCCTGCAACACGGCGGCGGCGGTGGCCCTGCGGCGGATGCAGCGGACGTGGCTGCCGGTGGCCCATCCGGGCCGCAACGTGCTGGGCGTCCTGGTGCCGATGGTCGAGGCGATCACCCGTGTGCCCTGGATGCAGGACGGCCCCGCCGCCGACTGGCGTCCGGAGCCGCGGACGGTCGGCGTCTTCGCCACCCCGGCCACCGTCGCGTCGGGCTCCTTCCCGCGCGAGATCGGCAAACGGGCGCCCGACGTGCGGGTGGTGCAGCAAGCCTGCCCGGATCTCGTCCCGCTGATCGAGCGGGGGGCGGGGGACGCGGAACTGGCTCCGGCGGTGCGCGGCTATGTGCGGGCGCTGCTGGAGCAACTCGGCGGCCAGCCGCTGGACGCGGCGGTGCTCGGCTGCACCCATTACCCGCTGGTGGCGCATCTGTTCGCGGAGGCGCTGCCGCCGGGGGTGGAGGTGCTGTGCCAGCCCAGTCTGGTCGCCCGCTCGCTGGACAACTACCTGGAGCGCCACCCTGAATACGCCCCGGCCCCATCCGCGGGCGAGGCGGCGGGGGCCCTTCGTTTCTTCACCACGGGAGCGGCGGAACCGGTCGGCGCCCTCGCGGGACGTTTCTTCGGCCGGCCCACACCCTTCGAACGGCTTTCTCCATGACCGACACGCTCCGCCGCGCCACCCGAGTCCACGCCCGCGGCCATTGGCCCGCCGAGCGCGAGGCCGGCACGGTGACCCTCGCCTTCGACGACCGCCACCGGCGGCGCATGGTGATGACGGACGATGCGGGGGCCGACTTCCTGCTCGACCTGCCGCGCGCGGTCGCGCTCGACCATGGCGACGGGCTGGAGCTGGGCGGCGGCGCCTATCTGCGCGTGGTCGCCGCCGACGAGGAGCTGATGGAGGTGCGCTGCGGCGGCGGGACGGAGGGCTTCGCCCGCATCGCCTGGCACCTGGGCAACCGCCACCTGCCGGTGCAGATCGTCGGCGAGACCATCCGCCTGCGCCGCGACCATGTGATCGAGGACATGCTGAAGGGATTGGGGGCCAGCGTCGCCGCCATCCACGCGCCCTTTGCGCCGGAGGGCGGGGCCTACTCGGGGCAGGGGCATGGCCACTCGCACGGCCATGACCATGGGCATGACCACGACCACAACCACGATCATGGTCATTCGCATTCCCACAGCCATTCCCATTCTCATGGGCACTCTCATTCCCACGGGCATTCGCATGACTGAGGGCGCTTGCCCCCTCCCTAACCCTCCCCCGCTTCGCGAGGGAGGGGATCTGGCCCTCCCCTGCGCAGCGGGGGAGGGAGGGACCCGCGAAGCGGGGGGGTGGGGGCCCGTCTCGGCCACCCACCTCACCAAGCTCCTCGCCTGGCTGTCGCCGTCCTTCCCGGTCGGCGGCTTCTCCTACAGCCACGGCATCGAGGCGGCGGTGGAGCAGGACCTCGTCCGCGACCGCGACACGCTGGCGCTGTGGATGGACGGCATCCTGCGCCACGGCGCCGGGCGGACCGACGGCATGCTGTTCGCCACCGCCCACCGCGCCGTTCTGGCGGGCGACGAGGCGGCCTTCGCTTGGGCGGTCGAACGCGCCGACGCCATGCGCGCCTCCTCGGAAACCGCGCTGGAAAGCCGCGCGCAGGGGCAGGCGTTTCTGATCGCCGTGCGCGCCGCCTGGCCGCTGGAGGGGATGGAGCGCTGGGACCGGGTGATCGCCGACAGCGGCCGCCCGGTCGCCTACGCCGTCGCGGTGGCGCTGGCTGCCGCGTCGATCGGCGTGCCGGAAGGCCCCGCCCTGTCGGCCTATCTGCACGCCGTCGCCGCCAACCTCGTCTCCGCCGGGGTGCGGCTGGTGCCGCTGGGTCAGACGGACGGGCAGAAGGCCCTGGCGGCGCTCGATTCCGTGGTGCACTCTGCGGCGGAGGCCGCGTTGGCTGCCCCGCTCGACGATCTGGGCAGCCGCGCCATGGCCGTCGATTGGACCTCCATGATCCACGAAACCCAATACACGAGGTTGTTCCGCTCATGACCGCCCCGATTTCCAAGAGCCATGGTGGCCCCCTGCGCGTGGGCATCGGCGGGCCGGTCGGCTCCGGCAAGACGGCGCTGACCGACGCGCTGTGCAAGCGCATGCGCGACGATTGGGAGGTCGCGGCGATCACCAACGACATCTACACCAAGGAGGACGCCGAATTCCTCACCCGCTCCGGCGCGCTGAAGCCGGACCGGATCATGGGGGTGGAGACCGGCGGCTGCCCGCACACGGCGATTCGCGAGGATGCCTCGATCAACCTCGCCGCCGTCGACGAGATGAACCGCAAGTTCCCGAACCTCGACCTGATCTTTGTGGAATCGGGCGGCGACAATCTGGCGGCCACCTTCTCGCCGGAACTGGCGGACCTGACCATCTACGTCATCGACGTGTCGGCGGGCGACAAGATCCCGCGCAAGGGCGGGCCGGGCATCACCCGGTCGGACCTGTTGGTCATCAACAAGATCGACCTCGCCCCGCTGGTCGGCGCCAGCCTGGAGGTGATGGATCGCGACGCCAGGAAGATGCGCGGCGACCGGCCCTTCGTCTTCACCAACATCAAGACGGGGCAGGGGGTGGACGCGGTCCAGTCCTTCATCGTTCAGCGGGGCGGGTTGCCGCTTCCGGGCTGATCACTTCGCAGAAGAAGCATTCGCGGAACCTCCGTCTTGGCCGTGCTGTTTTCCCCGCGTGAGACGCACACGCATGGAAACCAAGCCGGAGGCACCCACGATGAAACGCCTGCTCCTCAGCGCCGCCATGATCGCGGGGGCGCTCGGGCCTTGGCCGGCGCTCGCCGAGACCTGCCCGGAGGGGGTGAACCGGCTGGGCCAGCGCATCGGCGCGCTGGAGGCCGCCGGCAACCAGTCCCCGGCGTCCATCAGCCCGCAGGAGATCGGCCAGCTCCGCGCCCTGCGCCAGACCGCCGAGCGCGCCGGGCAGCGGGCCGGCGAGCCGGCCTGCCAGACCATCCTGAGCGAGGCCGACGCGCTGCTGCGCGCGGTCGAGCATCCGCGCGTGGTCGCCGCCGACGACCTGTCGAAGGCCAAGCTGCACAACGCCAGCGGCGAGGAGATGGGCTCCATTTCGGAGCTGGTGGTCGATCCGAACACCGGGCGCGTCGCCTACGCCGTGGTCGAGGCCGGCGGCTTCCTCGGGCTGGGCGAGCGCAATTTCCCGGTTCCGTGGGCGCTGATCCAGCCAGCACAGGCCGGTGACGGCTATGTGCTGAACGTCACGAAGGAGCGGCTGACCGCGGCGCCCCAATTCACCCGCTCCAACCGCCCGGACATGTCGGACCGGCAATGGGCGGTGGCGCTGCACACCTATTACGGGGTCCAGCCTTATTGGATGCGCGACGGTGCGGCCCTCGCCGCGGTTGGTATGCCGGAGGGCGGTGCCGCGGGCTCGCCGCAGCTCCAGTCGGAGGTGCAGCGCCTGTCGCAGGAGGTGGACCGGCTGAACCGCGAGCTGTCGCAGGCGCGGACGCTGGCCGATACGGCCCGCAAACCCGGAGGGGCGGCGCAGCCGGGATCGTCCGGATCGACGGGCGGCGCACCGGCGCCGGACCAGGGCGGGTCCACGCCGCCCGCTCCGCAGCAGTGACCATAAAAAGGGATCGAGGAGAGCAGCGATGGCGATGACGAGCCAACAGGGCATGGGCAGCCGCAACGCGGCCCTGCCGGACGATCTCGAACGCATGATCAACGTCGGGCACACCGAACGCCTGGTGTCGCTGGTCGGCGGCGGACTTCTCGCCGTGCTCGGGCTGCGCCGCCCGACCGTCGGTGGGGCGGCGCTGGCTTTGGCCGGCGGCGCCCTGGTCGCCCGCGGGCTGACCGGCTATTGCCCGGCCAAGGCGATGATGGAGGATTGGAGCGGCCATCACGGGGCGGGCACCCCCGCCGAGGACGTGGACCAGGGTGTCCATCGGTATTCCCGCCATCCCGGCGATATTTACGACGATGCCGACGAGAAGGAGAAGGTGGACGAGGCGTCGATGGAGTCTTTCCCGGCCAGCGATCCGCCGTCCTTCACCCCCGGCGCCGTTTGATCGTCCTGAAACCTGTGACAAAGGCCCTTCCACATGGAAGGGCCTTTGTCTTTGTTGCGGGTCCTGCAATGAGCGCGCAAGAAAGGAGTATGAAGCGCCGCTGCGGACTTCGCGTCTTCGCTGTGTGAAGGCTGTGTTACGGATAAACAAAGCGATAATGTCGGATATATTGCGACTTTAACAAGTTGCCTATGACCTTCGATTGCATTATGGTGCGTTGCACAATTCGAGTGATCCGATCTGGCGCACTCTGAATCCGGCCACCTTGCAATCCGGGAAAGCCAGCCTATGACCACGATCATCCCCGCCGCCGCCACCCTTGAAGGCAAGAAGGGCCTCGTGCTCGGCATCGCCAATGATCAGTCGATCGCGTGGGGCTGCGCCCGCGCCTTCCGCGCTCTGGGCGCGGATCTCGCGGTCAGCTACCTCAACGACAAGGCGAAGCGCTTCGTCGAGCCGCTGGCCCAGCAGCTCGAAGCGGAGATCTTCGAGCCGGTGGACGTCACCGGCGAGGGTGAGCTGAAGGCCATCTTCGAGAAGATCGAGCAGAAGTGGGGCAAGCTGGACTTCGCGCTGCATTCCATCGCCTTCGCCCCGAAGGATGATCTGCACGGCCGCGTCGTCGATTGCTCGCGCGAGGGCTTCCAGATGGCGATGGACGTGTCCTGCCACTCCTTCATCCGCATGGCCCGCTACGCCGAGCCGCTGATGAAGGACGGCGGTTCGCTGTTCACGATGTCCTACTTCGGCGCCAACCGCGTGATCGACAATTACGGCGTCATGGGTCCGGTCAAGGCCGCCCTGGAAGCCAGCGTGCGCTATCTGGCGGCGGAGTTGGGCCCGAAGGGCATCCGCGTCCACGCCATCTCCCCCGGCCCGATCAAGACCCGCGCCGCCTCCGGCATCGCCCATTTCGACGAGTTGATGGAGAAGGCCGCGGAGCGCGCGCCGGAGCAGCGCCTCGTCACCATTGAAGAGGTCGGCTACACCACCGCCTTCCTGGCGACCGACGGCGCCAAGGGCATCACCGGCAGCACCACCTATGTGGATTGCGGCTATTCGATCGTCGGCTGACCGAGCGGTCATCTACCAATAAGTTGGGGCGGCTGATCGTCGCCTCATCTTCATAAAGTCGATGTGAAGGTAGGCGGAAACATGACGTTTCCCCTGCCTTTTCACGTCTTTGTTTTGGTGCGGCAAAATGCCATGTGACGATCGTATGCGTTCGTTTTGTAGAAAATGCGCCCATAATGCAGGCAAAGGCCGCTGGTCGCGGAGTCGGCGGTAACAAGGGGCGCGGCGTCTGGTATTTACGGTTCCTTGACGGTTTGCGCACCTTGATCTTCAGTTGCGCAGATACGGCGCGCTTCCCTTCAATGCGGTGGCTTTCGGCGGAATGGCCCGGTGGCCGCGGAAGACAGGGTGCGGAGGGTTCATGAGTGTCATTACGTGGAGGCGGCAGCTCAGCGTCGGCCAGCCGTCCATCGACGAAGATCACAAGCACCTGATCGAGTATCTGAACGAACTGGACGCCGCGCTGAATTCGCGCAGCTTCATGCCGGTGCGCGTTGCCAAGATCCTCATGAAACTGCTGGAATACACCCAGCAGCATTTCGCCCGCGAAGAAAAGATCATGCAGGCCGTGCATTACCCGAAGTTCGAGGAGCATGTCCGTCAGCATCACGAGGCGGTGCGGACGCTGAGCGAACTGTCCGCGGTCTTCACGCGGGATCCGACGCATCAGAACGCCGAGCGGATCTACACCTTCACCGCGAACTGGCTGGTTCACCACATCATCATGCAGGACACGCAGCTGACGCCCTATGTGCGGGGCGTCTGGGTCTGAGGGCTGGGCATTGCGTTACAGGAAGGCGCTGCGCCGCCGGCCGGCGGCGTTCTCCCACGCCCACTCGACGACAAGGCTCAGCAACCGCTCCAGCGTCGGACGCAGCTGGCGCGCCGACTCCTCGCGGAAGCCGAAGGGGGCCTCCTCGTCCATATAGGTGAGCTGCGACAGTTCGAGCTGGATCGAATGGATGTTGTCGGCGGGATTGCCGTAGCGGCGGGTGATGAAGCCGCCCTTGAACCGCCCGTTCTGCACGGATGAAAAGCGTCCGGTCGCGGTGAGCACGTTCATCACCCGGCCGACCAGCGCCGGCGAGGCGCTGGTCCCTTCCGCCGTGCCCAGGCTGAAGTCCTGAATCTGCCCGTCGAAGAAGCGCGGCACGCGCGACCGGATGGAATGGGCATCGAACAGCACCGCCACGCCGAAGCGTTCCTTCAATGCCTGAAGCTCACCGTTGAGCTGTTCATGATAGGGGCGCCAATAGGCGCCGATCCGCCGCCGCACCTCCGCCGCGTCCGGTTCCTGCCCCGGTCGGTAGACCGGCTGGTGATCGAAGGTGGTGAGGGGACAGAGTTCGGTGCTGCTGGCGCCGGGGTCGGGAAGGGCGCTGTCGGGATCACGGTTGAGGTCGATCACGTAGCGCGAGAGGATGGGCTTCAGGAAGCCGACGCCCAGCGCCGGGGCGAAGTGATAGAGCCGGTCGAGATGCCAGTCGGTGTCCGGCACCGCCAGGGCGGAGTCGGTCATGGTGGCCGCGATGTCCGGCGGCACCACGGTGCCGACATGCGGGATGCTGAGCAGGACGGGGGTTTCCCCCGGCTGGAAGCGGAACGTCTCCATGCCAACACCCTTTGTTTCCTGGCCCGATTCTTCAAGCCATTCGTGCAACAACGGTTTGATGCGCCGCAGCATGATCGGAACTATGCGGCGCAACCGGCATGGCGGTCAAATCCTAATGCGTATTTGTTATAAAGGCTTCAACGAGTTGTGGCGACCCGAGCCTCCGCAACCGGAGCCGCCTCAGGCTTCCAGGTCGCCTTCGCTTTCCTCCGCCACATGGTCGACCATGTCGGACAGGACGCGCCGGATGTGCTCGTCGGTGATCAGGTAGAAGACACGGTTGCCGCGCCGTTCCGCCTGGATCAGCCGCCCCGCCCGCAGCAGGCGGAGATGATGGCTGACCAGCGACGGCGACAGGCCCAGCGCCGCCGCCATGTCGCCGACCGAGGTCGAGGTGTCCAGGCAGGCCAGGATGATGCGCAGTCGGCTGGGGTCGCTCATCAGGCGGAACATGTCGGCCAGTTCGGTGGTCTGGTCTTCGGACAGGCGAAGATGCGCCGGCCTGTCCTTCGGTGCTGACCCTTTTTGCATGCCGCGTTGGTTCCCGCTGGTAAGGTTTTTATCGGTTACGGCGTTTTATCGGTGGTTGCCGCCCTTTACAAAGTATAGGCCGGAAGCCGCGTCAATCCCATAGGGCGGCGAAACGGTCATCGAAGTCGATGGGCGGCGCCCTCTTCCGTATGGCCTATCGCTCGCCTGTTGACCTTGGGCGAAGGCTCGGGAACAATTCGGCCACAAGCACGACTGTCTGGGACAAAGGTCGCACAGCATGCCTTCAACGATCGAATGAACGAGATCGAATGAACGGTCGAACAAACGACCGGAACGGGCAGGATCAAGGGGGAGGACAGCCATGACGTCGCGCCGACAGGTTCTGCTGCCGCTCGCGCTGGCCCCGGTGGCCGGCTGGGCAATCTGGGCCATCAACGCCAGCGAACCCACGCACCCCGCCGGACCATTCCACCTGCCGCTGGACGACACCACGGCTCTGTGGCGGGATCTGGTGCAGGTCCGCATGGAAGGGCCGGCGGCCAATCCGGTCTTCCCGACGCGGGTCAAGGCGTTGGAGGGCAAGCTGGTGACGGTGCGCGGCTTCATGGTGCCGCTGAGCGACGCGCCGGCCCACAACCGCTTCATCCTCGCCGCCAACCCCGTTTCCTGCCCGGCCTGCCATCGGCCCAGCCCTTCCACCATGCTGCACGTTCACAGCCAGATCCCGGTCCGTGAGTCGCAGGCCCCGGTGTTGATGACCGGCACGTTGCGGCTGAATCCCCTGGAAGGCCTGTTCTACCGTCTCGACCGAGCCGAGCTGCGCTACGCCTGATTGTTGCGGTTCGGATCGCCTGTTCCATTTCTTGCTGTGTCGTGAAATTCTGCCGCCTGTGCTGGTCGGACCGATGGCGGGGAACGCGTGGCCGGAAAGGGAGTGGCGCTGTGGCGTGCCGCCGGGTTGTTCCTGGCGCTCGTGCTGTATGGCCTGCTGAGCGCACCCGCCCCGGCGGAGATCCGCTTCGCCGAAGCAATGATCGGTGCACTGCTGGTTCTGGGCGTCGGACTGTTGCGTCCCTTGTCGGTGGCGACGGGCCACGCGTTGCTGGAGCGCGATTCGCCGTCTTGGGAGACGCCAGCGGTGCTGGCGCTGGCGGTTCTTCTGTGGTGCCCGCTGCTGCGCGGTGTCTGGCTCGACTGGGCGCCGGGTGACATGGTGCGCGATGTGGTGCCGCTTTTTTACCTCTTTCTTCCCGTGCTTCTGGTGCCGATGCTGCGCTCCGCTTCCGACTGGGCGGCGGGGCTGCTGGCCGGCGGTCTGGCGGTGGCCGGTGTCGGCTTCGCCTTGCGTTGGTGGAAACAGGCGGACTGGGGCTTCGGCGCCATCGGCGTCCGCGCGATGGCGGACGGCGGCGTCTATCTGCTGAACGCGCCCTCGGTCCTGTTCGCGGCCATCGCGTTGCCGGCCTTCGGAGTCGGGGCGCTGGCGCAGGGCGGCTGGCCGCGCCGCGCCGCCGGCATGGCCGCGATCTTGGGCGGCCTGTTGTGCCTGGCGGCGCTGGCCGGAGCGGTGCACCGGATGGCGCTTGGGCTTGCCGCCATGGCGTTCGCCGCCCTGGGATTATGGTGGCTGCGCCGATCGCCGCTGGCCGGGGTGGGGTTGGGGGTGGCGGCGCTGCTGGTGGTGGCGCTGTTTCATGAGGCGCTGGTTGGCGCTCTGGGACAGGTGGCGGAGAAAACCCGGCTGGCCGGGGCGAACACCCGGTGGGAGGAGGCGGAGGCCGCGCTCGGGCAAGCTCTGTCCTCCCCGGCCGCTTTTCTGTTCGGGCAGGGTTGGGGCGCGCTTCTTGCCAATCCGGCGGTGGGCGGGTGGCGGGTGTCTTACACCCACACGCTGGCGACCTACGCCCTAGCGAAGACCGGGGTGGTTGGCCTGATCGCCCTGATCGCCTATCTGGGCGGTTTGGCGCCGCGTGCGCTGGCTCTCCTCCGCGCCGACCCCGCGCTCGGCTGGGCGGTGTTGGCGCCGCTGCTGATGGCGCTCGGCCTGCACACCAGCTTCAAGTATCTCGACACCGGCCTCCTGCTCACCTTGGCGGCGCTGGCAGCGGAGCGTGAGAAGCGGTTGCCCAAGCGCTGACGGAAATGCATACTCATGCGTGCTCCGCCAACGATGAAGTCGTTCATCCGTGGATTCTCCATCCATCCTGTTCATCAATCGCGTGTTTCCTCCGGACAAGGGGGCGACTGGACGTTGTGTGTCCGATCTGGCGGAGCGGATGGCGGCGATGGGGTGGCGGGTCACGGTGGTCGCGGACGGCTCAGGCCCCAGCGCCACGCCGCCTGGAGTCACCGTCTGCCGCACCGGTTGGGGGTGCTCATCCAAAGCGGGAGAGAATTCCGGCGACTTGCGGCTGACCGCCCGCGGCTATCTGGCCGCCGCGGTGCGGTTGATGCAACGGGCGTTGCACCTGCCGCGGCATGACGTCGTGGTGACGATGACCGACCCGCCGCTGCTGGCGTGCGCCGGGCCGCTGATCGCCGCGCGCCATGGTGCGGCGTCCATTCATTGGAGCCAGGATGTGTTTCCGGCATTGCTGCCGGTGCTCGGGATCCGCTTGCCGGGCCCGTTGATGCGGACGATCGAACGGGCCAACGTCCAGGCGCTTCGCCGGCAGGATGCGGTGGTCGCCATCGGGCGCTGCATGGCCGGGTGTTTGGCGGCGGCGGGTGTGCCGGCCGAACGGATCACCGTCCTGCCCAACTGGCCCGATCCGCGCATCCGGCCGGTGCCGCGGGCGGGGAATCCGTTCCGGCAGAAGCTTGGGTTGGGCGACCGCTTCACCGTGGCCTATTCGGGGAACATGGGGCTGGCCCATCCGATGGACGCCGTGCTGGACGCGGCGACGCTGCTGGCGCGCAGCGACCCCGCCATAGCGATTCTGTTGATCGGTGAAGGCCGCCGCCGGGCGACCGTTGCGGACGCGGTGGAGCGGCGTGGGCTGACGAACGTCCGGCTGTTGCCACTCCAACCGCCGGACCAACTGGCCGAAAGCCTGTCCGGCGCGGATCTGCATCTGGCGACGATGGACCCGCGGGCCGAGGGGCTTCTGGTGCCCAGCAAGGTGGCCGGCGCGCTGGCGGCCGGCCGGCCCTGCCTGTTCCTGGGGCCGGCGGGCAGCGACGCTGTCGCCATGCTGGAGGGCTGCGGGCAAAGGCTGGCGCCCGACGACGCGGTGGGACTGGCCGCCGCGGTCCGCCGCTACGCCGGCGATCCGGCCCTGTGCGCGGCGCAGGGGCGGCGAGCGCTGTCCGTCGCATCGGCCTGGGACGCCACCACGGCGGCGCGGCGCTTCGCGGCGCTGGCGGACGGGCTGCGCCAGACGAGGCTGCGCGGCATGTCCGTTCTGCCGGGGCGGAGCCTGCCCCATGCCTGATGGAGTGCCGCTGCGCCGCTCTCCGCTGGAGTTCGAAGCGGTGGAATCGGCTCTGCGGCTGCGCCGGTTCCTGCGGACGATGCGGGAGGGCTGGCCGATCCTGGTCATCGGGACGGCGCTGGGGGTGGTGGCCTCGATGACCGCCTTGCGGCTGGTGGTTCCGCAATACACCGCGGTGATGGTGATCGGGCCGACCGCCCGCGTCGGTGCGGCGGCCATGGGCGCGCGACTGCCCGTTCTGATCGGCCGGGAAGCCGCCGCATCTGCATCGGAGCCCGGTCCGGGGGACGAGATCCTCTCGGACTTCGCGCGCTACCTCCAGCTTTTCACCTCGATCGCGGTGGCGGAGCGGATGATGGCCGATCCACTGCTGCTGCGCGGCCTGTTTCCCGATCGCTGGGACGAGGAAGCGGGCGGCTGGCGCCCCGCGCCCGGTCCTGTGGCGTCCGCCAAGCGGCTGTTCCTCACGCTGGTCGGCCGGTCGGACTGGGTGGAGCCCGATGCCGAGCGGGTGGCAAGCGCGCTTCGGGACCGGCTGACCGTCGACATGGTGGGCAGCGGGCCGATGCGGCGGCTGCGGCTGCGCCACGCCGACCGTGCCATGGCCTTGCGGATCCTGTCCGCCGCCGCCCAGGCGACCGATGCCCATCTGCGGGCGGAGGCATCACGGCGCAGCGCCGCGCAGATCGCCCATGCCCGTGCCCGTCTGGCCGGAATCACCGTGGCCGAGCACCGCCGCGCCCTTGCCGACCTGCTGTCGGAGCAGGAGCGGATCGCCATGATGATTGAAGTCGACCTGCCGCTGGCGGCGGACGCCATCGAACCACCCGCCGCGGCGCAGCGCCCCGACTGGCCGAACCCGCTGACGATCGTTCCGCTGGCGGCGTTGGCCGGCTTGGTGGCGAGCGCGATCATTGTCAGCCTGCGGCGCCTGTGGCGGGCGGGCGGGGAGGCGGCTTCGTGATCCCGGTGTCGGTCGTGGTGATGACCCGCGACGAGGCGGTTAATCTCCCCCACTGCCTGCCCGCGCTGGAGCGTTTCGCCGAGCGCTTCGTGGTGGACAGCGGCAGCACCGACGGAACGCCGGACATCGCCGAGGCGGCGGGCGCGCGGGTGGTGCGCTTCCAGTGGGATGGCCGGTACCCGAAGAAGAAGCAATGGTGCCTGGACCGGCTGCCGTTCAGCCAGGATTGGGTTCTGTTTGTCGATGCGGACGAACGGCTCGGTGGTGCTCTGGTGGAGGAGATCGCCGCGTTGATGGCCGCGGGGCCTCGGCATGCCGGCTACTTCATCGACGGCCGTCCGGTGTTTCTCGGCCGGCGTCTGCGCTTCGGCGCGGGCAACCGGAAACTCGCCTTGTTCGACCGGCGACGGGCGCGCTTCCCGCTCGTGCCCGATCTTGATGTCGCCACCATGTGGGAGGTGGAAGGGCATTACCAGCCGGTGATCGCGGGCAGGGTCGGCCGGCTGCGCCACAGCCTTGACCATGCTGACGACAAGCCGGTCGCCGCTTGGTTCGAACGGCACGCCCGCTACGCCGACTGGGAAGCGGCGCTGCGTTCGGATGGACGGATGACGGAGTTGATTGCGCAGGAATCCGGGGTGCGGCGGTGGCTGAAGATATGCTTCAATCGGCTGCCGGCCCGCCCGCTTCTGATGTTTCTGTATGGGTATGTCTGGCGGCTGGGCTTTCTGGACGGTGGTCCCGGCTTCCAACACGCACTGGCGCGGGCCTTCTATTACTGGCAAATCGGCGTGAAGATCGCGGACGCGAGACGGCGGGCCGTATCACCCGCGTCCACAGATGTCTGAGGGTTTGGACTGGCTGTGCCGTGCCTTACACCGCCTCGTCCAATGCGCGCTCGCCGCCAAGAGCCTTCAGAAGGTCGAAGGTCCGCTTGCGCACCGAGGGGTCCTCAATGCGGTAGTAGGCACGCACCAGTTCCAGGGTCTCGCGGCGGGCCATCGACTCGAACTCTTCCGTTTCCGACGGCGGAACATCGGGAGACGGGGTGGCGATGTGCTCCGGCGACGGCATGTCTTCGAAGAAGTAGCTGACCGGGACGCCAAGGACCTGCGACAGGTTGAACAGGCGGCTGGCGCTGATGCGGTTTGACCCACGCTCGTACTTCTGGAGCTGCTGGAAGGTGATCCCCACCGCCTCGCCCAGCTTTTCCTGGCTGAGACCGAGCAGGGTCCGGCGCAACCGCAACCGGGCGCCGACATGGATGTCGATCGGGTTTGGTCCCTCGCCACGGCGTGACAGGGTGTGGGCGGGTGAAAGCTTGGATTTTGTGGCACTCATAATAAACCCTCAGTATGGAGGTGGATCGCGCCACCAGGGAAATTGGTTAGTTCAGAAAGTAAATTCTATGCAACTTTTCGTGCGCATCAATAGCTAGATGCGTAAAACCAACGCCAAAGCTTATGAAAGCAACGATCGTTCATTTGATGAGAAACGATATTTCGCGTAAAGCCATGGGATTGTCTGGCGCAGGGTAAGGGCAAGCCATTGTAATCCCCATAATGTTGCGTTGGCTGTGCGACCGAGCCCGAGCAGTTCGCGACGGATGGCCGCCTGTTCCCATCGACCGCGTGCCGGGTCCTGCTGCGACCGTCCGCCACTGGCAAAAATGCATACCGAAAGTGGCAACCGCTGCGCTGGAAGTCCCTGCTTGAGGATGGACAATGTGAACGCATAATCGGCGGCAAGCCCATGGCGCAGATCGAACCGGCAGCTGGACGACTCGGCCAGGCGGTAGACCATGGCCTGGTGGTGCGTGAACATGCCCAGCAGGGCGCGGCGGTGAGACCGTGCCCGCTTCACCACGAGACGCCCGCCGGGCAGCTCTTCCAACGCGTCCCCATAGAACAGACCGGCGTCCGGATGCTCGGCCAGGGTGGGAAGAAGCCGTTCCAGGACCCGGTCGTCGGCCAGCCGGTCGCCGGCGTTGAGGAACAGGACGTGGCTGCAGGGGGCATTGCAAGGTGGCGACCATTCGGCGATGGCATCCAGGGCGATGTTCATGGCGTCGTACAGGCCGCCGTCGGGCGACGAGCGCCACCAAGCCGCCTCGTCCGGATGGTCGGCCAGCCAGCGGGCCGTCCCGTCGCTGGAGCCTCCATCCGCCACGAACCAGTCGTAGGCCGCCATGGTCTGGGCGCGCAGGCTGGCGCGGGTGGCAAGCAAGCCGGGAAGGTCGTCGCGGACCACGGTGACCACGGCCAGCCGAACCGCTCCCGCCACGCCCGTCATTCGGAGATCACCGCGATGGCCGCCGCCGATATGGCGAGTTGGCCGAGGATCGTCCCCATGTTCTTGGAGAATTCCATGAGGTCGAACGGCTTCGGGTCGCGCGGCACCACGATGGACGAGCCGGGCGGGATCGCCGTGACCGTGTGGTTCCAGGAGGACAGGGACAGCGGCTGCGCCCGTCCGTCCGGCAGGACCAGGAAGATACGGGCGTCATCAGCGTTGCGGCTCGCCCCACCCGCGTCCCGCAGATAGGCTTCGGCGGTCTTGCCGCTGACGAACTGGGCGGCGGTCGGGTGCAAAACCTCTCCGGTCACGGTGACGGTCAGCGGTCGTTTCGGGATCAGGATGCGGTCGGCCGGCTCCAGCAGCACATCCAGTTCCGGTCGTTGCCGCAGCACTTGGGGATCCGCCTCGACGACGATGCGGCCCAGCGGTTCCACACCGCGCAGCTGGGTCGCAAGCTGCCGGGCCAGCCCGACCACGTCCGAGCGCGCGGCCTCGCCCTTCTCGACCTCCTGCACCATCCAGCGCTCCAGGTCGCGGGCCTGCTGGTCGAACCAGGCGCGCTCGCGCTTGCGCTCGCTGTCGCGCAGGAAGCTGGTGCCGGCGGGATAGGCTTCCTCCGTCAGGCCACCGGCCCGGTCAATCAATGAGGACAGCGTTTCGCCGCGCCCCACGTTGTAGCTGCCGGGGCGGCGCACCGCGCCGGAGATGGTGACCGCTCGCGCTTCCAGCGCCTGCGGTAACGGATTGATGCGCAGGCTGTCGCCCGGATGCAGCGCCGTCCGGGCGGACGCGCCGTCGCGGAGGTCCAGGCGACGGCGCTGGCCGGTGGTGGTGGTGACCTCCAGGCTCGCGAGATCGGCGGTCGCCGCGGGGCCGCCGGCCGTCGTCAGAAGAGCCTCGACGGCTGCGGTCTCCGCCACGGGATAGGTGCCGGGCAGGCGCACGGCGCCTCCCACCTGCACCCCGCGCTCCCGCACCAGAGCCGCGACGTCGCCGGGAAGGGGCGGTTCAGCGTCGACCTGCGTTCCTTCGGGTTTGCCGTCCACATCCGAGGGAGCGGTCAGCGCACGGACCTCGGCGATCGAGAACAGGCGCACCCGATCACCGTCGGCGAGCGCGCGGTTGGCATGACCGGAAGTCACCTCCCGTGGCGAGAAAGGAAGCAGGCGGCGGGCGAGGGTGCGGCGGTCGAAGCGCTCGATGACTCCCAGCAGAGGGTAGACGTCCCGCATCAGCGCATCGCCGCCGGTCAGGGCGTCGCGCAGCGTGGCGCCCCCCGCCAGGGAGCGGACGCCGGGACGGCGGGTGTGGCCGGTCAACTCATAGACGGGCTCGTCCGGCTCCAGGATGGCGCCCGGTGCCGCCGCGCGGCGTGGCGGTCCGCTCCCGGCGGAGGGCGTGTCGTAAGAGCCGGATTCCGGGCCACCCGCAGCAAGCGCCAGCTCCGCGGCGCTTCTCCGCCCGGCGGAGGGATAGAAGCCGGGGCGGGGCACCCCGCCCATCAGCAGCGTGGAATGCTCCAGCGCGAAGACGAGCAGGTCGGGAATGGCTTCGAACAGGGGTGGGCAGGGCGTGCGCCCGCCGGTCAGCCTCGCCGCCGCCCGTGCCTGGGGTCCGCTGGCGAGGGGGCCGTCCGGTTGCGCCGCCAGTGCGCGGGCCAGCACGACCAGACCGCGGCACGCGTCGGGGGCCGGCTCGCGCGCACCGCGCAGCAGCGCCAGCACCGGTTCGGCGGTCAGGAAATCCACCTCCTCCGCGCCCAGCACGTAGAGAACGTCGTTTTCGGCCAGGGGACGGCGGTCGCGGCCGTTGAGCACGGCCGTCAGGTCGACCGGCTGGAGAACGCGGGCGCGGTTCCCCGGGCTGGTCGAGGCGAGCACCGCGAAGGGGAGATAGGGTGCCGGCCCCAGATCCGCCGTCGAGACCAGGGCGGCGATGGTCGGGGTCCGCTCCAGCGCCCGCGGACCGGGGCGCAGGACATGGCCTTCCAGACGCAGGTCGCCGCGCCGGTCCTCGCGGCGGGGCGCCAGCAGCAGCAGGTCGCCGTCGCCCAACGGGGTCGCGTCCGTCTCGGGCAACTCCTCGGCCCGTTCCTCACCGTTCGGGGCGATGGCGTAGCGGAGCGCCCGATGCGCGCCGGGCCGCAGGAGACCGCCGGCCAACTCCCTCGCCGAGGCGACGGGCAGGCGATCCTGGCCGGGAGGAAGCTCGTAAACGCCTGGGCGTTTCAGTGGGCCGGCCAGCGCCACGGTGGGGCCGAGCGGCGGCACGAAAACGCGGTCGCCGTCGCGCAGGCGCAGACCGGCAGTCGTGCCGTCCCCGGCCATGAACAGGTCATACAGGTCGATGGGCAGCCCGGCGGATGAACCCCCGCCATCGGCCTGGGCGTGGAACAGACGGATGCGCCGCAGCGAGCCGGCGCGGGTGACGCCGCCCGCGGCGCTCAGCGCGTCGATCAGCGTTGCGAAGGCTCCCACCTCCTGCCGGCCCGGACGCGCCACGGCACCGGTCACCAGCACGCCGATCCGCCGGATTTCGGTCACCGAGACATACACTTCGGTGTCGGGAAAGGAGGCGGTCACGGCGTTGGTCAGGTGGGCGCGCAGTTCCGCCAGGGTCAGGCCCTGCGCCACGACGGGTCGGACGTCGTCGGCGGTGAGCAGCCCCCCCGCATCGATGACGTGGCGCTTGCTGGAGGATTTCTGACCGCGCAGGGTCACCAGAAGCTCGTCGCCCGGACCCAGCGTGTAGTCGGCCTGCACGCCGCCCGATCCGTCCCGCCGCGGCGGTTCGTCGCCGAACTGGTCGTAACCGAACTGGAGGAGGACCGAACCGGCCCGTTCGCTGTATGCGGACTCGATCGGCGACAGCGACACCGGGAGGGGAGCGGGCTTCGCTTGGGCCGGCGTGGCCGGGGTGCGGACGTGATGGGCCGAGGGGGAAGGTTCCGCAGCCGAAACGGCGAGCCCCCAGACGATCACGGCCAACGGCACCAAAAGGGCGAGAATTCTGCGCAAGGAGTCACACATGGATTGTGGTTGCGCCGTATCCCGGCTCCGTAAGGGTGCTCACATCCGGGCTCTATTAACACTATTGCGAGCATATTCGTGAAAAGGCAACGGCCAAGCTGCGTTGCCGTGCCGCCCAGCGGCGTGTAGACTGCCGGGCATTGCGTGGAGCGCGCAGGGGAGCCGCGAGCCCATGGTTGCCGGTGTATCGTCCAGTGGCGTTTACGGCGTGCCGCTCCTGCGGCCCGGCCAGCCGGCGCGCGACCGCAGCCAGGACGGCGTTCAGGACGGCGCTCAGAACACCGGTCAGACGGGCACGCTGACCGACGATCAGCAGCGGCAGGTCCAGGAACTCAAGCGCATCGACGCCAGCGTCCGCCAGCACGAGGCGGCACACCAGGCGGCCGGCGGCCCGCACGCGGGTGGTGCCTCCTTCACCTTCACCCGCGGCCCGGACGGCAAGAACTATGCGACCGCCGGCGAAGTCCAGGTGGATGTCGGTGCGGAGAGCGACCCCGAAGCCACCGTTCGCAAGATGGATACGGTCAAGGCGGCGGCCTTGGCGCCGTCCGACCCTTCGGCCCAGGATCTTCGCGTCGCCCAGCAGGCCGACGCCGCGAAGATGCAAGCGCAGCAGGAGTTGCGGCGGAATGGGGCAGGGCCGGGCGCGCGCAACGGCGGTCCGTCCGATGAGCAGAGCGGCGTGCCACCAAGCGAGACCGCCGCGCCGGCGCTGGCGGCGCGCGGTGCGGCGGCTTATGCGTCGGCGTATGGCATCGGCCAGCGGACCGGCACCGCCGGCGTCATCGTCTGACGCCGGCGGTGCCGGTCTCGGCCGGTCCGGGACTCAGCGGCGGACGGGGGACTCGCCGTCGAGGGTCAGCAGCGGGCCGTAAAGCTCCGGCCGGCGGTCGCGGAAGATGCCCCAGGACGCGCGCTGCGCGGCGATGCGGTCGAGGTCGAAGCTGGCGGTCAGGACCGTCTCGCTGTCGCGGTCGGCCTGAGCGACCAGTTCCCCGGTCGGCCCGGCAATGAAGGAGGACCCGTAGAAGGTGATTCCGCAGGTTTCTCCGTCTTCCCGGCCGATGCGGTTGGAGGCGACCAGCGGCATCAGGTTCGCCCCGGCATGGCCCTGCATGACCCGTGTCCAATGGGCCTGACTGTCCAGCGCCCCATCCTGGGGCTCGGACCCGATGGCGGTGGGATAGAACAGGATCTCAGCCCCTTTCAGCGCCATGGCGCGGGCTGATTCCGGGAACCACTGGTCCCAGCAGATCGCGCAGCCGATGGCGGCGTAGCGCGTCTTGTAGACCTGGAAGCCGGTGTCGCCGGGGTTGAAATAGTATTTTTCCTGATAGCCGGGACCGTCCGGGATGTGGGACTTGCGGTAGACGCCCAGCACTGTGCCGTCCGCGTCGATCATGGCCAGGGAGTTGTAATAGGCGTTCCGCGCCCGCTCGAAGAAACTGGTGGGGATGACCACGGAGAGTTCGCGGGCGAGCGCGCTCATCCGCGCGATCACCGGATGATCCTCGACCGGGTGGGCGAGGGCGAACAGCTCCTGCTTCTGGTCCTTGCAGAAATAGGGCGTCTCGAACAGTTCCTGGGGCAGGATGATTTGCGCGCCGCGCGCCGCCGCGTCGCGCACGAGGCGTTCGACGCCGTTCACATTGGCGTCGCGATCCCAGCCGCAGGCCATCTGGGTCGCCGCGACGGTGACGGTGCGTCCGGTGGTGGGGCGCATAAGCTGGTGCTCCTGTGCTCTGGCGTGTGCTGTGCCGTGTTAGTGGGCGGACGGCCGGGTGCGCAACCCAATCTCCGCCCTGTCACAAACGTTTCAGATTTGTCCAAGTTTCACCGCCGGGCCGATCCCAGCGCAGCCGTTTGGCGCGCGCAGAACTCGATAGTCATACGCATAAATACGAAAAGGTGGTCGAGGGATCGTTCACTGGTTACGCGACATATTATTGCATGCACTGGAAATTTAAATCCGCAATTGCTTTGCGATTTTTCCGAGAGAAGATATGATCGGGCAAGTTGATTTCGTCCGCTGCACCGCACCACGGCCTGACGGACGTCTGCCGAGAGATCGTCGTCATGGTTGGGCGTTTCAAGAGACAGGAACCCATGTTCGTCGAACCGCACAGGGAGGATGCCGTCGGGATTCCACAGTCCGGCGCGCCCCTGCCGCGGGCCGTGCGGGAGGCGCATCGCGCCATCACGCGCGCGCTGCAAATCCGAATCGTCGACCACGGCGTCAGCATGGGGCAGTGGTATTTTCTTCGTGCCCTGTGGGACGAGGATGGGCTGACCCAGCGCGAGTTGAGCCAGCGGGTCGGCATGATGGAACCCACCACCGTGACCGCGCTGAACAATCTGGAGCGCTGCGATCTCGTGCAGCGGGTGCGCAACCCTCATGACCGACGCAAGGTGAACATCTACCTGACGCCGAAAGGCAAGGCGCTGCGGGCCGACATCCTGCCCTGTGCCGAGGAGATCGAGGAGACCGCCACCCAGGGCATATCGTCGGACGAACTGGCGCTGACCGTCAGCGTGCTGCGCCGCGTCTCCGTCAACCTCGGCGGCCTGCCTCCCATCGGCGGGGACGATGATCTGGGGTGACGCAAGCGGCGGCGGCCCTTCGCCCCCGATCGGTCGTCGCGGTCAATCGTCCAGATCGGGCGGCGGGGGCAGGCTGGCGCCGGTCAGGTTGGCACCGGTGAAGCGCGCGTCGCGGATGTTCGCGTCGCTGAGGATGGCCCCGGTGAGGTCGGCGCTGGAAAAGTCGCAACCGGCGAGATTGGCGCCGCGCATGTTGGTGCGGATGCAGGAGGCACCGGTGAAGGTGCTGCCGGTCAGATTAGCCGCCCACAGGCGTCCGGTCGGCCGCCCGTCCGGACCCTTTATATCGACCCAGCCGATGCCCGCCCCATCGAAGCGGGCCCCGGAAAGATTGGCGCCGCGAAGCGTCGCCCCGTCGAGGATGGCGCCCGTGAAGTCGCTGCCGGTGAGGTCGGCGGCGGAGATGTCGCACATGATGAGCAGCGAGTCGCGCATCTTGGCGCCGACCAGCCGCACCCCGCGCAGATTGGCTCCGGACAGATTCACGCCGTGAAGGTCGATGTGCGACAGGTCCGCCCCGCTGAGGTCGGCGCGCGACCCCATGGCGCCGTTGGTGTTGATCCACGTGTAATGATTGTGCAGGGCTTCCTGGATCTGGATCGAGAAATTCTCGGCGGAGCGCGCCATGTTGGCGCCCGTGGTATCCGCCCCGGCAAGGTCCGCCCCCTCCATCTTGGCGCCCTGGAGGTCGGCGTTGCGCAGGTTGGCACCGGCCAGCACCGCGCCGTTCAGGTTGGCGTCGCGCAGGATGGCGCCCTGGAGATTGACGCCGGACAAGTTGCAGCCGCGCAGGTCGGCGCGGGCGAGGTTGCAGTTCTTCATGGTCGAGCGCATCAGCGTGGCCCCGGCCATCAGCGCGCCTTCGCAATCCGCGCCGTTCATCGATACGTCGGTCAGGTCGGCGCCGGACAGATTGGCGTTCGACATCATCGCGTCGTCCATGTCGCTGCCCGACAGGTCGGACCGCACGAAGTCGAGCCCCTTGCTGCCGTTCGCCCCATTCCCGCCATACAGCAGCGCGCCGCCGCGCAGGTCGGCCTCTTTCAGGATGGCGCGTTTCAGCTTGGCGCCGCGCATGTGGGCGCCGCGCAGGTCGGCCCGGTAGAAGTTGCAGCCGGTCAGGTCGGCCTTGGTCAGGTGGGCGGCGAACAGGTCGGCGTGGCTGAGATTGGCGTTGGACAGGTCGCAATGGGCCATGTTGGCCCCCGACAGCTTTCCCTGCGTCAGCTCCACCCCGGCGAGATTGGATCCTTCCAGGTTGGTCATGGTCAGGTTGGCGCGCGTGCCGCCCGACCGGTTCTTCAGCCAACGCTCGTGCTTTTCCAGCACGGCGACCAACTCATGTGGCGTCATGACCCCGTCCGATCATCGACCCTTCCCGGCACAGCGCAGGGTTCGGGGCGCGGTTAGTCCAGCGCGTTAGCAGTGTCATAAGATAATCTGGTTTATTTGTTAACATGCTGTTCCGCAGCCGTGCGCTAGATGATGCCGGACTGGCGCGGTACGGCATGAAACAGGGGAAGAGGGGCTCTGAATGACCGGCGGACACACGGTGGCGGCCTTCGACGCCGAACTGGCGCGGCTGCACCTGATCATCGTGACCATGGGGCGGCGGGTGGAGGAGCAATTCACCGCCGCGCTGGAAGCCATTGCGGAGCGGAACGCCGGAAAAGCCACCCGGGTGATCGAGGCGGACGCCGAGATCGACCGGTTGGAACTTGAACTGGAAGCGTTGAGCGTCCGGTTGCTGGCGCTGCGTCAGCCGATGGCCAAGGATCTGCGCGACATCGTGTCGGCGCTCAAGATCGCCTCGAATCTGGAGCGCATGGGCGATTTCGCAAGCTCGGTCGCCAAACGCGCGGTCACTTTGGCGGATCTGCCGGTGGAGCCGCCCGTCGCGTCTCTGGCCTGGATGGGCGAGACGGTGCTCGGCATGATCCGTGACGTCGTGGCGGCCTATGATGAACAGGATGCCGAACGGGCGATGGCCGTCCGCAACCGGGATGGACAGGTCGATGCGGCATACACCAGCCTGTTCCGGGAATTCCTGACCTACATGATGGAGGCGCCGGCGCAGATCACCGGCTGCACCCATTTGCTGTTCGTGGCCAAATCCATCGAGCGGGCCGGGGACCACGCAACGAACGTGGCCGAAAACATCTGCTACAGCGTTCAGGGACGCCTGCCGTCCGAGGAACGGACCAAGGGCGATTTCAGCAGCTTCGCGGTGGTTGAAAAGGACTAAGGGCGCGCGAGGCGCGCCCATCATATTGTCGTTGTCGGCGGTGCAGGGTGTCGGTCGCGGCTTTGGCGCTTCAATGCTTGGGGCGCCAACTGCCGCCGTCTGGTTCGTAAAGCCGCCGGACTGCGGCCCAGGCGACCTTGTGGGCCAGCCGTTCGCGTTGCAAGGCCTGACGCGCCTCAGGTGACCGGCAGCCTTGCCAAGTGTGATTGAAGGCGGAGCGATAAATGTCCTGTGCAGGGGGCGGCAGGCACCGCTTCACCGATTCGGGCAGTTCGGTGTTTCTGCGGAAAGTCATCGGGCGTTCCTCCGGCTTATGATTGCCTTGTTGCCGCCAGTATAGCCGCCATTCCACTTGAGTCCGTAGGGCTTTTTCCGCGGCGTTGGAGGTAGGCTTGGTGGCAGGCGGTGCCGGCGTCCGTTCTAGGCCGAAGGTATGAGGTCATAAAAAAGCCCTTCCCCATCATGTGGGAAAGGGCTTTTTGACAACCCAGGCAGCGTTGCGACGACCCGTTCTGATGGCCTGCCTTACGGCGTGCGGCGTGCGGTGCGGTGCGCCGGGATCGGGATGGGCCGGATCGCCTGTTCTTCACGGCGGCTGGCGGACATATCGATCTCGATGCGGGCCAGGGCCTTGCGCAGCTCGTGCACCGCTTCCGACAGCGTCTGGATCGACGCTTCGCCGGGCTGCTGGCGCCAGCCGCGGTAAGCATTCAGGCAACCGCGCGCGGTGTCGCGCAGCCGGGCCTCGACGGCATCGACCGGCGGAGGGTTGCTGCCGGCCGGGCGATTTCCATCCGCCGCCGCGGGTTGGGGTGCGGCTTGGGAGGGGGCCGCCGCAGGCTGGACAGGGGCCGGCTGGGGGGCCGGCTGTGCTTCCGGACGGTTGAGGCGCAGCGTCTCGGTCTGGGCCGGAGCGGATGCCGGCACCGGCACCGGTTGGGCCGCTGCCACCGGAGTGGCGGCCGGGGCTGCGGTCTGTGGAGCTTGCGCCGGGGCAGGGGCAGGGGCAGAGGCCGCGGAGCGGCGCGCCGGCTTGGCCGGTGCCGGAGCTTCTGGGGTGGCGACCGGAGCGGCAACCGGGGCCGGCGGCGGCTCCTCGGCCATGGCATCGCCGGCCGGCGCTTCCGCGGCATCGACGGCGCTCTCTTCGACCGCCGCATCCTTCTCGCCGGCCGCTTCAGCCTTGCGGATGATGTAGGAAATGGCGCTTGGCGTGCATTCGAATTCACGCGCGATCGCCGACAGGGTAGCGCCGGAACGGTAACGCTCAAGAATCTGCGGCCACGCCGACTGGGGGATTCGTCCGCGCTTCTTCGGAGCCTCCGGTTCGGACCCGGTTTCTGCGTTCATTATGTCGCTCGGTTGCCAAAGTGAATTTTGAGTCATGCGTACGCTGCTTGGGCCGTATCGCGCGCCTTCTGACGCAGCGGCACGCGGGCGCGTGCACGAGCCTCACGTCAGGAGCCGTTTTTGCGTGCGATGTTGTCGGTACGGATGAATATCGGGAACTTGCTGGGAAAATGCCAGAAGAACTTTGCGCCACATGGAAAAATTGCGCTTAGGCGGCTTGCCCGAGCCTTCGACCGAAGGCGGGATTGCCTTGTGGCACTGCCTGCGCGAACCGCATAGGAACATCCGCGGGGGGTGATTTTAAAAACTGTATTTCACGAATCGGTCGTGCGGACACGGTTGCAAAGCGGTTTGAAAATCCACGGCGGTCCGGAATGCGTTGCGGAGCGTTCTGTTGACATGAAGCGCCCCTTGCATGGCGTGCGCTGTCCGATAGGCGGAGTTTCTTCATGCCGCATTCCATTGATCGATTCCGGCCCCGGTCCGGCCCCGTCCGGCGCCCAGCCGCATTGAAGAGCGGATTGGCGACCGGATCTGCATCGCGGTCGGCGGCGTTTGCCGCGTCCGCGGGTCTTGTCGCCGCCATCCTGACTTTTTCAGCACCGGCCTTCGCGCAGGAGGCGGGGGCAGCCTCCGCTCCGGCTCCGGCCGCCCAGCCGCTGGCGTCCGTCCTGCCGCCCAATGCGCCGCCGACCTTCGCCGATCTCGCGGAGAAGCAGCTGGACGCGGTGGTCTTCATATCCACCACGCAGGCGCCTCCCCAGGACGGTCCGCAGGCGGGACCGCGTGGACCGGAGATGCCCAGCTTTCCCCCGGGGTCGCCCTTCGAGGAATTCTTCCGCGAGTTTCGCGACCGCCAGCGCGGCCAGCCGCAACCGCAGCAGCAGGCGCCGCGCCCGACCGCGGCGCTGGGCTCCGGCTTCATCATCGACCCGGCGGGGTTCGTCGTCACCAACAGCCATGTGGTGTCCGAAGCGGCGGAGATTTCGGTCACCATGCACGACGGCACGAAACTGCCTGCGAAGCTGGTTGGTGTGGACGGGCCGACCGACCTTGCCGTCCTGAAGGTGGACAGCAAAAGGCCGCTGGTCGCCGCCCCCTGGGGCGACAGCGAGGCGCTTCGGGTCGGCGACTGGGTGGTCGCCATCGGCAACCCCTTCGGCCTCGGAGGGTCGGTGACGGCGGGAATTCTCTCCGCACGGCAGCGCGACATTCAGCAGGGACCCTACGACGACTATCTGCAGACCGACGCCTCGATCAACCGTGGCAATTCCGGCGGGCCGCTCTACAACCTCAACGGCGAGGTGATCGGCATCAACACGGCGATCTATTCGCCGACCGGCGGGTCGGTGGGCATCGGCTTCGCCATCCCGTCCTCCATCGCGCGCCCGGTTGTCGAGCAACTGCGCGACCATGGGCAGGTGCGCCGCGGCTGGCTGGGCGTTCAGGTGCAGAGCGTGACCCCGGACATCGCCGAGAGCCTGGGCATGCAGGAGCCGGCGGGTGCCCTGGTGACCAGCGTGTCGCCGGAAGGCCCGGCGGGGAAGGGCGGCGTCCGGCAGGGCGACGTCATCACCCGCTTCAACGGCGAGTCCATCAAGCAGATGCGCGAGCTGCCGCGTGTCGTCGCGACGACGAAGATCGGGTCCGCCGTGCCGCTGGAACTGGTGCGCGAAGGCAAGGCCGAAACACTGACCGTGACGGTGGGCGAACTTGAGCCGCAGGAACAGGTCGCTTTGTCCGGGTCGAGCCGGGCGCCGCGTCCGGAGACGACGGTCGACACCAAGCAGGTCCTCGGCCTGACCCTGTCGCAACTGACCCCCGGCCTGCGCGACAGCTTTTCCCTTCCCCCCGATGTCGAGGGCGTGGTGGTGACCGAGGTCGGCGACGCCAGCGCCGCCAGCGAGCGCGGGATCGAGGCCGGAGACGTCATCGTTGAGGCCGGGCAGGAGCCGGTCAAGACGCCGGAGGATCTGAACCGTCTCGTCGACGACGCGCGCAATCAGGGGCGCAAGACCGTGCTGATGCTGCTCAGCCGCGATGGCGACCTGCGCTACGTGCCGATGCCCATCGAAGACCGCAAGGGCTGAGGGCGGCCAGAGGCTTTCCCCGGGGCTGTCCCAACCTTTTCCTCTACCGTTTGCCGAGCGGCGGGAGTAATTTGCCCGCCACTTGGCGAATGGGATTAATCCAGTGAGTGTAGATTCCGAGGGCCGTCCGCCCGTGCGGCTGTCGGTCGTGGTTCCGGTCTTCAACGAGGCCGAAAACGTCCTTCCCCTCCTTGAGGAAATCGAGCGTGCGCTGTCGCCCGCCGACGTGCTGGGCCGCGGCTTCGAGGTGATCTATGTGGACGATGGGTCCAGCGACGACACGCTGACGCGCCTTGCGCCGGTCGTCGCCGCGGGCCGTCTGCGGCTGGTCCGCCACGTCCGCCGTTCCGGGCAGAGCGCGGCCGTGCGCTCCGGGGTGAAGGCGGCGCGCGGGGAGTGGATCGCCACCCTGGACGGCGACGGCCAGAACGATCCCGCCGACATTCCCGCCCTGTTCGCGCTGGCCGCCAAGGGCGGCCCGGACGCGCCGGTGCTGGTCGGCGGCCTGCGCAAGAAGCGGCAGGACACGCTGTCCAAGCGGCTGGCCTCGCGCTTTGCGAACGCGGTGCGGCAGTCCTTCCTCCAGGACGGCTGCACCGACAGCGGCTGCGGTCTGAAGCTGTTCCGCCGCGACGCCTTCCTCGATCTGCCCTTCTTCGGGGCGATGCACCGCTTCCTGCCCGCCCTGTTCCGGTCGCACGGCCATCCGGTGGCCTATGTGCCGGTCAATCACCGCCCACGGGAACGCGGCGTGTCCAAGTACAACAACTGGCGCCGCGGGCTGATCGGCGTGGTTGATCTGCTGGGCGTCTACTGGCTGAAGCGGCGCACCGCGCTGTCGCCCGCGGTCGAAGACCGCTGACCCCTTCTCCATCCGGACCGGTCTCCGCCCGATGCTCGAACGCGCCATCGCCTGGTACCAGAGCCAAAGCACCGCCGACCTGATCTGGGTCGGCGTCGGCTTTTTCGCGCAGGCGCTCTTCATGATGCGTTTCGTCGTGCAATGGATCGCCAGCGAGCGCGCCCGGCGCAGCATCGTGCCGGACCTCTTCTGGTATTTCTCGATCGGCGGCGGGGTGCTTTTGTTGGCCTATTCGATCCAGCGGGGTGATCCGGTGTTCATGTTCGGGCAGGGGCTGGGCCTCATCATCTATTTCCGGAACCTCTATTTCGTCTTGAACAACCGCCGGAACGGCGGGTCGGACGGCAATACGGCGGGCACGCCGTGAGCGCGGTGCCGAACGCTTCGGCCAGCCGCCTGCCGGTCCTGGCCTATCTGGCGCTGGCGGTGATCAGCGTCCTGCTGTTCCTGCCGGGCTTCTTCGACCTGCCGCCCTTCGACCGCGACGAGGCGCGCTTCGCCCAGGCGTCCCATCAGATGCTGGACAGCGGCGACTATGTCGACATCCGCTTCCAGGACGAAGCGCGCCACAAGAAGCCGGTGGGCATCTACTGGCTGCAGACGGCGGCGACCCGGCTGCTCGACGGCCCAAGCGGGATGCCGAAGGAGATCTGGACCTTCCGCATCCCGTCGCTGATCGGCGCGGTGCTGGCGGTGCTGGCGACGGCCTGGACCGGGGCGCGGATGTTCGGCGGGACGGTCGGCTTCCTCGCCGGTCTGATGATGGCCTCCTGCGTCGTGCTGGGCGTCGAGGCCCGCATGGCGAAGACCGACGCGGTGCTGCTTTCCACCATCGTGATCGGGCAGGCGGCGCTCGCCAGCCTCTATCTGAACCGCCATGCGGAGCGGTCCGGCTGGGCGGCGCCGCTCGCTTTCTGGATCGCCGCGGGCGCCGGCATCCTCATCAAGGGGCCCATCGTCCTTCTGGTGTCCGGCACCACGGCGCTGGTGCTGGCGGTGCTGGACCGCCGGGCCGGCTGGCTGAAGCGGCTGCGCCCGCTGGTCGGCCTCGCCATCGTGGTCGCCATCGCAGCACCCTGGCTGATCGCCATCACGGTCAAGACCAAGGGCGCCTTCTTCGCCGAATCGGTCGGCCACGACATGATGGGCAAGGTGGTGAGCGGGCAGGAGGCGAAGGGCCTGCCGCCCGGCTATTACCTCGGCACCTTCTGGGTGACCTTCGCGCCCTGGTCCTTCCTGGCGTTGCTGGCCGTTCCCTGGGCGTGGCGCCACCGCAAGGGCGCCGGGCCGGTGGCGGACGCCGTGCGCTTCTGCATCGCCTGGATCATTCCGAGCTGGCTGGTCTTCGAGGCGGTACCGACCAAGCTGCTGCACTACACGCTGCCGGTCTTCCCGGCCATCGCCATCCTCACCGCCGCCGCAGCGCGCGAGCATTTCCTGCGCCGCGCCGAGGCGCCGCGGTGGGGGCTGTTCTCGGTCGCCACCGCTCTCGGGGCCGTCGGCTTCGGCGCCCTGACGGTTGCGGTCGCGGTGATTCCCTATCTGGTCGATGGGCGCGTGGACCCGGTCGCCGTGGCCATGCTGCCGGTGGTGCTGGTGCTGTACGCGCTGGCCGTACGCCTGTTCGCCCAGCAGCGGGAGAGGCACGGTTTCGCGGCGGGGCTGGCGGCGGCGGCGGTGCTGTACGCGGGCACCTACGGCGCGGTCCTGCCGGGCATCGACGGCGTGTGGATCAGCCGGCAGGCCGCGCGGACGGTCGCGGCGGCACGGCCCTGCGCCGACAGCGTGGTCGCTTCCGCCGGCTACTCGGAGCCGAGCCTCGTCTTCCTGCTGGGGACCGATACGCGCCTGACCCATGGGGCCGAAGCCGCCGCCCATCTGGCCCGGAATCCGTCCTGCGGGCTGGCCCTGGTGACGGACCGGGAGGAGGCGGCGTTCCGCGCGGCGCTGAAGGGGGCGGAACCGCTGCCGCTCGGCCGCTTTACCGGCTTCAACTACAACACCGGCAAGCGGCTGACCCTGACGCTCTACGGCGCGGCACGACCTTGAACGAACCGGAATGGGGTGTTCACCAGATGGGGGTTGCGGGCTGAGTAACCCGCCTCCCCCCTGGACATGAGCGGCCGCGTCCGGCGGAATCCGTCTTCCACACGCAAAAGGATGGAAGGCCGCCGTGTCATGCTTCGAACGATGACTGTAGCGACCCTCGCGGTGCTGGCCTTTGCCGCACCCGCCGAAGCGCAGAGGCAGGAATACCCCTCCTGGGTGTATGAGGAGATGGTCCCGACCGGCCCCCACATGCGCCGCATGGAAGAGGCCCAACCGATTCCCGAAGCGCGGCCGTCCCATTGGGGCGCCATGGGCAACGGCGAGCAATTCCGCGCCGGCTCGCGCGGCTACGGCACCGATCCGGCCCGCGCCACCCCGTCCTACTCCCGGACCAATTCGCTGACTCCGCCGGTCCGCGACGGGCGCGGCGCGGCAACGGCGGCTCGGCGTGGCGGTGGTGGCGACAATGTGCCGGGCAGACCGCGCGAGGTGACGCTCAATCCGGAATACACGTTCGAGCGGTAGCCGCGGCCTCCTCGGGCCGCCACAGCCAGGCGGCCCCGCGGACCCCGCTCGAATCGCCGTGGACGGCGCGGCGGACCGGCGTGTCCAGGCTGTCGGTGAAGGCCCAGCGGGCGATGGTCGGGGGAAGAGCAGCGTAGAGGAACTCCAGGTTCGACAGCCCGCCGCCCAGCACGATCACGTCCGGGTCCAGGACATTGACGATTCCCGCCAGCCCGCGCCCCAGCCGTTCCACCAACCGGTCGAGGGTGGCGCGGGCCGCGGCGTCGCCGCGCTCCGCCAGCGCCGCGATGGCCTCCGCGGACAGTTTCACACCGGTGGCCCCGCGGTGGTCGGCGGTGACGGCGGGGCCGGACACGAAGGTTTCCAGGCAGCCGGACTTGCCGCAATAGCAGGCTGGTCCGGGCCGCTCCTCGTCGGCGGGCCAGGGCAGGGGATTGTGCCCCCACTCGCCGCCGATGGCGTTGCGGCCGCCCAGCGGACGACCATTCACGACGATGCCCGCCCCGCAGCCGGTGCCGAGGATCGCCGCGAAGACCACGCCGCAGCCGGCACCGGCGCCGTCCGCCGCTTCCGACACGGCCAGACAGTTGGCGTCGTTCTCGATCCGCACCGGCCGCTTGAGCGCCGCGGCCAGATCGCGGTCGAAGGGCCTGCCGATCAACCAGGTCGAGTTGGCGTTCTTCACCAGCCCGGTCGCCGGGGAGATGGCGCCGGGAATGCCGATCCCCACGGTGGCGCCCGCCGATCCCGTCGCGCTCTCCAGCCGGGCCACCAGATCGGTGATGGTCCGCACCGTCGCGTCGTAGTCGCCGCGTGGGGTGGTGACACGGAAGCGGGCACGCTCCCCGCCGGCCGTGTCGAGCGCGATCCCTTCCGTCTTCGTGCCGCCGAGGTCGATGCCGATGCGGATGGCCGAGGGAGGGGCGTCGGTGCGCTTCATGGGGAAATGCCCTGATCTGTGGCCCGCGTCACAGATGGACGCTGGTGCTGTTGCAATACTGGGAAAGACCGGCAACCCGCAAGCCAAGCAACCGCCCGACCTGCCCAGCGACAGCCGCGCCACAGGCTGGGACAAATGGTCTTTGCTCGGGCGATATGGGTTGACCGTCTGTCGGGATCTTGTAGAACCAGCGAAGGAGAGGGCGCAATCCGTCGGATTCCGCCCGTCAATCAGGGCCACCGGAGCCGGACCAACGATGAATCGCCAGCGCGCCGCCCATCGCATTCCTTCCTTCACCTTGCGCAGCGCCGCCGCCGTCGGCCTCGCCGTGCTGTTCGCCGGCACCGCGCTGCCGGCCGTCGCCAAGGAGGCGACGAAGCCGGCTGCTGAAAAAACGGCTGCGAAGGCCACCGCGAAGCCGGCCCCTGCGAAAAGCACTGCTGCCAAGAGCACCGCGACCAAGCCCGGCGCCTGCTACAGCCGCGCCGAGCACGCCGCGGAGCAGACCATCCGCATGCACACCGAGATGATGGTGGTCGGGCTGACCTGCCAGCAGGTGAATCCGGACAAGAAGCCGTTCAACCTGTACCAGGACTTCACCATCAAGAATCGTTCGCTGATCTCCAACTCGGAAGCGTCGATGATCGACCACTTCCGCAAGAAGGGGGGCGGCAACGCGACGCGGCAGTTCGACATGTTCCGCACCGAACTGGCGAACGAGGTCAGCCGCCGCGCCGCGGTGATCGGCACCGGCCTCTATTGCGCCAACTTCGTGGACCGCTCCAAGGCGGCGATGGACCTGACGGCGGACGACATCCGCGTCCTGACCGGCGATGAAAAAAGCGCCGGCCTGATGCATTTGTCGTCAAAGCCGCTGTGCGACGTCCAGGTCGTCAGCAACCCCGACGTGAACTACGACGTGGCCCAGGCCCCCGCCTCGCGCAGCGGCAGCGCGGCGCCGCCGTCCAAGTCGACCGGCAAGGCGACGGCCAAGGCGCCTGGAAAGCCCAAGGAGCCGGCGAAGGCGCAAGTGGTCTCCGCCAAGCGCTGAGCGGCCGGTTTCGATGGTGATGCCGGGGGGCATAGGCGCTCCGGCATCGTGCATCGCAGCAGTGGCACAGTTGTTGCGAAACCCTCTTCACCACGGTGAAGGGGGTTTTTTCATGCGGTGCATTCGCTATGGTAGAAAGCAAGCGCAAAGTTCACGGAACTGACATGAATCGATATTGCAAATTCTCGGAAAATTGGTATTACCGCAGATAGAGTGCGGGTTTGCCCTCTTGCTCTGTTGAGAGCCGCTGGGCTAACGTTCCGCTCACACAACAATCTTGGCCCCGCGCTCAAGAGCACGGGTAAGCCAATTCGGGGAGTGGCACTTCACGTGACTGGTGTACGAGCGCGCTTGTCTCGCTCGCCGAAGCCTGCGCATCGCGCCGAGGCGAGGTAAGACAATGGAATATTTTCTTCAGCAGTTGATCAATGGCCTGTCGCTGGGCGCCATCTATGGCCTCATCGCGATTGGGTACACGATGGTGTACGGCATCATCGGCATGATCAACTTCGCCCACGGCGAGATCTACATGATCGGCGCCTTCGTGGCCCTCATCACCTTCCTGGCCATCGGCAGCCTGGGGATCACCTGGGTTCCGCTGGCCCTTCTCGTCATGCTGGTCGCATCGATGCTGTTCACCGCCGTCTACGGATGGACGGTGGAGCGCATCGCCTATCGCCCGCTGCGCAGCTCGCCGCGTCTGGCGCCGCTGATCTCGGCGATCGGCATGTCGATCTTCCTGCAGAACTACGTCCAGATCCTGCAGGGCGCCCGCAGCAAGCCGCTGCAGCCGATCCTGCCGGGCAACCTGACCCTGATGGACGGCGCGGTATCGGTCAGCTACGTGCGTCTGGCGACGATCGTCATCACGATCGCCCTGATGTACGGCTTCACCCAGCTCATCACCCGGACCTCGCTCGGCCGCGCGCAGCGCGCCTGCGAGCAGGACAAGAAGATGGCCGGCCTACTGGGCGTCAACGTCGACCGCGTCATCTCGCTGACCTTCGTCATGGGCGCCGCGCTGGCCGCTGTGGCGGGCATGATGGTTCTGCTGATCTACGGCGTGATCGACTTCTACATCGGCTTCCTGGCCGGCGTTAAGGCCTTCACCGCCGCGGTGCTCGGCGGCATCGGCTCGCTGCCGGGCGCGATGCTGGGCGGCGTGGTCATCGGCCTGATCGAAGCCTTCTGGTCGGGCTATATGGGCAGCGAATGGAAAGACGTGGCGACCTTCACGATTCTCGTGCTCGTCCTGATCTTCCGTCCGACCGGCCTGCTGGGCCGTCCGGAAATCGAGAAGGTGTGAGGCCATGACCGCGATTTCCATGTCTTCGCCGCGGGCCATCGCCTGGCCCGCGATCCTGAAGGAGGCGGCGATGACCGCCTTCGTCGCCCTTCTCCTGACGATCCCGCTGGTCGGCCTGCGCACGGTGGACCGTCCCACCGGCCTCGGGCTGGAGACCCGCTGGAACGAGGTGGCCGCCGCCGTCGGGCTGGTCTTCCTCGGCCGTCTCGGCCTCTGCCTGATCCGCGAGGGCCACGCGGTCACGGTCCTGGTCCTGGCCGCCGCCGCCACCGCGGCGGGCTTCTTCATCGCCATGCCGACGGAGGCCTTGCGGGTCATCCTGATCGCCGGTGGCGCGGTCATCGCGATCCGCGCCATCCTGGCGATCCGCACCGGCCGCTCCAAGCTGTCGCAGGCCGAGCGCGATAAGCGGATGGACCACATCGCGGCGCAGGTGCAGCACGCCTCGCGCTGGCTCGGTCCGATCGCCGTCGTCGTCGCGCTGGCTTTCCCGTTCACGCCGCTGGCCGACCGCCAGCTGCTGGACATCGGCATCCTGCTGCTGACCTACATCATGCTGGGCTGGGGTCTGAACATCGTGGTCGGCCTCGCCGGACTGCTCGACCTCGGCTATGTGGCCTTCTACGCGGTGGGCGCCTACTCCTACGCGCTGCTGGCCCATTATTTCGGCTTCAGCTTCTGGGTCTGCCTGCCGCTGGCCGGCTTCCTCGCGGCGATGTCGGGCGTTCTGCTGGGCTTCCCGGTCCTGCGTCTGCGCGGCGACTATTTCGCCATCGTGACGCTGGGCTTCGGCGAGATCATCCGCATCATCCTGATCAACTGGTACCAGTTCACCGGGGGCCCGAACGGCATCTCCGGAATCCCGCGCCCGAGCTTCTTCGGCCTCGCCGATTTCACGCGGACTCCGGCGGAGGGCACCGCGGCCTTCCACGAGATGTTCGGCCTGGAGTTCAGCCCGCTGCACCGGATCGTCTTCCTCTATTACCTGATCCTGGTGCTGGCCCTGGTGGTGAACCTGTTCACCATGCGCGTCCGCAAGCTGCCGCTGGGCCGCGCCTGGGAAGCGCTGCGCGAGGACGACATCGCCTGTGCCTCGCTGGGCATCAACCGCACGAACATGAAGCTGGCGGCCTTCGCCATCGCGGCGATGTTCGGCGGCTTCGCCGGGTCCTTCTTCGCCACGCGCCAGGGCTTCATCAGCCCGGAGAGCTTCACCTTCATCGAATCGGCGATCATCCTCGCCATCGTGGTGCTGGGCGGCATGGGCAGCCAGATCGGCGTCGTCGTGGCCGCCTTTCTGGTCATCGGCCTGCCGGAAGCCTTCCGTGAACTGGCTGACTACCGCATGCTGGCGTTCGGCATGGGCATGGTGCTGATCATGCTGTGGCGTCCGCGCGGCCTGCTGGCCCACCGCGATCCGACCATCCTCCTGCATGGCCGCTCCAAGGGCGGAAGCGGCGGCCCCGCCGCGGGCACGGCCGCCGCCGGCGGCCAGGGCATCGCCGGGGGGAGCGCGAAGTGATGACGACTCAATCCATGACCACCACGCCCCTGCTGACGGTCGAACACCTCACCATGCGCTTCGGCGGCCTGGTGGCGGTCAACGACGTCTCCTTCTCGGCCAACAACGGCGAGATCACCGCGATCATCGGCCCGAACGGCGCCGGCAAGACGACGCTGTTCAACTGCATCACCGGCTTCTACACCCCCACGGTGGGCCGGCTGACGCTGCGTCACGGCGACGGGAAGGAGTTCCTGCTGGAGCGGATGCCGGGCTACCGCATCTCGCAAAAGGCCAGCGTCGCCCGCACCTTCCAGAACATCCGCCTGTTCGGCGGCATGAGCGTTCTGGAGAATCTGATCGTCGCCCAGCACAACAAGCTGATCCGCGCGTCGGGCTTCTCCATCGCCGGCCTGCTCGGCCTGCCGTCCTACACCAAAACGGAGCGGGAGGCGATCGATCTGGCCAAATACTGGCTGGACCGCGTGCGCCTGCTGGAGTTCGCGGACTGGGAGGCCGGCAATCTCCCCTACGGCGCCCAGCGCCGGCTGGAGATCGCCCGCGCCATGTGCACGGAGCCGGTGATGCTCTGCCTGGACGAGCCGGCGGCGGGCCTCAACCCGCGCGAGTCGGGCGAACTGGCCGATCTGCTCACCTACATCCGCGACGAGCACAAGATCGGCGTCCTGCTGATCGAGCATGACATGAGCGTGGTGATGACCATTTCCGACCATGTCGTGGTGCTGGATTACGGGCGGAAGATTTCCGACGGCGATCCGGCCTTCGTGAAGAACGACCCGGCGGTGATCCGCGCCTATCTGGGCGAGGAAGAGGACGAGGACCTGCCGCCGGAGATCAAGGCCGACCTGCCAGAGGTCGCCAAGCGAGCCGGGGAGGGGGCCTGAGCCATGCTGAAGGTATCGGGCGTCCACACCTTCTACGGCGCCATCGAGGCGCTGAAGGGGGTCGACATCGAGATCGGGGCCGGCGAGATCGTTTCGCTGATCGGCGCCAACGGCGCCGGCAAGTCCACGCTTCTCATGACCATCTGCGGCAGTCCGCGCGCCCGCATGGGCCGGATCACCTTCGAGGGGCAGGACATCACGCAGATGCCCACCTACGAGCTGGTCCGCCTGGGCATCGCCCAGTCGCCGGAAGGCCGTCGGATATTCCCGCGCATGAGCGTGCTGGAGAACCTGCAGATGGGCTCCATCACCGCCAAGCCGGGCAGCTTCGCCAACGAGCTGGAGCGGGTCCTGACCCTGTTCCCGCGCCTGAAGGAGCGCATCAGCCAGCGCGCCGGCACCATGTCGGGCGGCGAGCAGCAGATGCTGGCCATCGGCCGCGCGCTGATGAGCCAGCCGCGGCTGCTGCTTCTCGACGAGCCGTCGCTGGGCCTCGCCCCGCTGGTGGTGAAGCAGATCTTCCAGGCGGTGAAGGACATCAACCGCGAGCAGAAGATGACCGTGTTCATGGTCGAGCAGAACGCCTTTCACGCGCTGAAGCTCGCCCACCGCGGCTATGTGATGGTCAACGGCAAGGTCACCATGTCGGGGACCGGTGCCGAACTGCTGGCGAACGAGGAAGTTCGCTCGGCCTATCTGGAGGGAGGTCACTGATGGACGGCGTTCTCGGGTCCTCTCTGCCGGTGTTCCTGGGCCTGACGGTCCTGGTGTTCGGCGGCTGCGGCGTTCTCACCGGCCAGACACTGGCCGAAGGCTGGAAGCCGCTGTCGAGCGCCATCGCCTACTCCATCCTGCTCGGCCTGGGCGACCGGTTCCTGGTCTGGGGCCTGTTCGGCGGCCAGCTCCTGTCGGTGTATGGATTCGTGGTGCACACTCTGGTGATCGGCGCGATCACCCTGACCACGTACCGCATTTCGATGGCGCGCCGGATGGTGTCCCAGTATCCTTGGCTGTACGAGCGTTCGGGACCCTTCGGCTGGCGCGAGCGCGTCGGCGGAACGCTCGCCGAGTGATTGCGAATTCCATGGATCCGATCGGGACCGGGACGCGGGTGAAACTGTCGCACTTGGCGATGATCGGACTATAGTGGAACCTTGTCGGCACCGGCGCCCCCAGCCCTTGGGGGACCGGTGAAAAGGCCCCGGCGGGGCCGGCGTACGACTCATAACAGGGAGCCAACGAAACTATGAACTACAAGCTTTCCCTCCTCGTTGCGGTTGCGGCGACCGCTATGACCGCCTCGGTGGCGAAGGCCGACATCGCGGTGGCGACCGCCGGCCCGATCACCGGCCAGTACGCCACCTTCGGCGAGCAGATGAAGAAGGGCATCGAGCAGGCGGTCGCCGACATCAACGCCGCCGGCGGTGTCCTGGGCCAGAAGCTGAAGCTGGAAGTGGGCGACGACGCCTGCGACCCGAAGCAGGCCGTCGCCGTGGCGAACCAGCTCGCCAAGGCGGGCGTGAAGTTCGTCGCCGGCCACTTCTGCTCGGGCTCCTCGATCCCGGCCTCGCAGGTCTACGCCGAGGAAGGCGTCCTCCAGATCTCCCCGGCTTCGACCAACCCGAAGCTGACCGAGCAGAACCTGAAGAACGTGCTGCGCGTCTGCGGCCGTGACGACCAGCAGGGCCAGATCGCCGGCAAGTATCTGCTGGACAACTACAAGGGCAAGAACGTCGCGATCCTGCACGACAAGTCGGCCTACGGTAAGGGTCTCGCCGACGAGACGCAGAAGGCGCTGAACGCCGGCGGCCAGAAGGAGAAGATCTACGAAGCCTACACGGCGGGTGAGAAGGACTACTCGGCTCTGGTGTCCAAGCTGAAGCAGGAAGCCGTCGACGTCGTCTATGTCGGCGGCTACCACACCGAGGCCGGTCTGCTGGCCCGTCAGATGAAGGATCAGGGCCTGAACGCCCCGATCGTGTCGGGCGACGCGCTGGTGACCAACGAGTATTGGGCCATCACCGGTCCGGCCGGCGAGAACACCATGATGACCTTCGGCCCGGACCCGCGCGAGATGCCGGAAGCCAAGGAAGCCGTGGAGAAGTTCCGCAAGGCCGGCTATGAGCCGGAGGGCTACACCCTCTACACCTACGCCGCTCTGCAGATCTGGGCGGAGGCGGCCAAGCAGGCCAACTCGACCGACTCGGCCAAGATCGCCGACGTGCTGCGCAAGAACAGCTACAACACGGTGATCGGCAAGATCGGTTTCGACGCCAAGGGCGACGTGACCTCGCCGGCCTATGTCTGGTACCGCTGGAACAACGGCCAGTACGCCCAGGTCAAGTAAACCGGTCGTACGATCCGTTGTCCTTCGGGAAACGAAGTCGTGCAAAGGCCCGGCGGGAAACCGCCGGGCCTTTTGCATGACCTGTCGTCGGCGACGAGGATCAGAGAGGGGCCGGCTGTGCCGTCATCGAAGGAGCCATCGGGGGGGATGCGGGAGGAGGCGCCAAAGCCGGGGAGCGCTCCGCCAGAAGCCTCTCCGAGGTGTGCATGACGTCCCGCCAGAAGGCGGCGGCGCGCAGGTTGTTGGCAGCCGTGAGTTCGACGAGGCGGACGCGGCTGATGCGGATGGCGGACTCGCCCAGTTCTTCCACGAGGCGGGTCGCGAACAGGAGCACGTCGTGATCGATTTTCATGACGGCATCAACACGCCGGATCGGCGGATTGTTCCGCAGGTGCGAAGACGGTTGTTGCAGCACCGCTACAGGCCAACCCCGGTATGCATGGGACGCGCAACGGACGCTCGCCAACCGGGGGCGGTTTGGTGTTTGAATGGTCCGCCGCATCCGCAGGGTCAGCGGGTTTGATGTTATGGGTTTTGGAGATTGGATATGCGCAGAAAGCGCGACGTTGTCGAAGGCCAGATGTTCCGCAAACTGGGGCCCGGCGGTGGCATCTGGCAAGTGATCGCCATCCGCAAGGACGGGCTGGGCACCCAGCATGCCCAACTGCAACGGTCCGACGACCACAAGACCCTGAAAACCCTGGCGGTGTCCGCCCTGCTTGATCCCACACAGTTCGAGATGGTCGCCGAACCGCAGGATTGACCCGAACGCCGGAATCGGTCCCGTCCACTCCTTGATCAATGAAGCTGCGATCAATGAAGCTGCGGAAGCGCCGTTCCTGCCGAAGGCGGGGGCTTTTGCGCGCCCGGTTTGCTGGGCTTAGCTACCAATCTACCCAAAAAGTCGTGCATCCTATCCAATGGTGTTAAGAAGAATTCGGTGCGCGATTGCTTTGATATCAAATGAATACGAAGAGTACGACGAACGTTCAGGTAATGCAGAAATGCAACATCTCTGTGCATCCTTTCGCGGGGCACTTGTGACGGTGAGTGGTTGCTGTTATCTCGAACTCATGACGCTTCAACCGCCGACGGAATGCGGCGGGCTCGCCCGATGAAGGCTGGAGTCGCCAGACACCCGCCCTTCGAACGGTTCGCTTCGACAGCCCCGGCAACGCCGTGCACAAAGGAAAGAAGAAAATGACTCTGCGTGGGATTCTGCTCGGAACGGCGCTCGCGGCGATGCTGCCGACCGCCGCCATGGCCGCGACCGAGGGCTTTTACGTCGGCGCCGGCGCCGGCGTGAACTGGACGCGCGACGCCGATCTGCGCTTCGAGAACACCCCGACGGACGCCAGCACCAGCTTCAAGCTTGGCGGCATCGGCGACATCTCCGCCGGCTACGCGACCGCCGCCGGCCCGCGCGCCGAACTGGAGTTCGCCTGGCGCTGGCGCAATTCGATCGACAGCACCGACAGCTCCAACGCAGCGGTGAACGGTCTGGGCGGCAAGGCCAGTTCGCTCGCCTTCATGGGCAACCTGCTGTACGACATCAACACCGGAACCGCCTTCACGCCCTACATCGGCGTCGGCGCCGGTATCGCCCAAGTCCGTCTGGACCTCGGCGGCTTCGATGACCGCGACTGGGTGTTCGCCTACCAGGGCATCGCCGGCGTGTCCTACGCGCTGAGCCAGAACCTGGCCCTGACGCTGGACTATCGCTACTTCGCGACCCTCGATCCGAAGTTCGATCTGGGCGGTCCCGCCGGCCTCGCCACCTCCACCGTGAAGGGCGAGTACCAGAACCACACCATCCTCGCCGGCCTGCGCTACACCTTCGGCGCCCCGGCGGCCGCTCCCGCGGCGGCCCCCATCGCTCCGGCGGCTCCGGTCCAGGCGCAGCCGCAGTCGGAGTATCTGGTGTTCTTCGACTGGGACAAGGCCAACATCACGGCGGCGTCCGACAAGATCATCGGCGATGCCGCCGCCTCGGCCGGTCAGGTGCGGGCGGTCAGCATCCATGTGGTCGGTCACACCGACACCTCGGGCTCGCCGGCCTACAACCAGCGGCTCTCGCTGCGCCGCGCCGACGCGGTGAAGAACGCGCTGGTCGGCAAGGGCGTCGCCGCCAACCAGATCACCGTCGAGGGCAAGGGCGAGACCCAGCTTCTGGTGAACACCGGGGCGAACGTCCGCGAGCCGTCGAACCGCCGCGCGCAGATCCTCATCCGCGTGCAATGATCCGGCGGGCCGGCGGTCCCATTCGGGGCCGGTCGGCGCGATCAGGACAGAGAAAGGGCGTCGCCACCGCGGCGCCCTTTTCGCATCTGCGGCAGAAACACGCGCGGCATTGCGGAATCATGCATCAATTGTGGCATGAAACCTCCGGTCGGCGTATGAGGTTCATACCGGAAGCCGCACTTTGGTTTGAGACGACCGAGGCCGGCCCGGTCCCAGCGGACCCTGTCCCATCGGGTCATCCCCTCCAGCCGCCTTCGCCGAAGCAGGGTTGTCATGCAGGTATTGATCGCCGACGATCACTCCATCGTTCGCAGTGGCCTGACCCATCTGGTCGGGGAGCTGGACGAACAGGCCAAGGTGGCCGCGGCGACCAGCTTCGGCCAGTTGACCCAGCTTCTCGACCAGGGCGCTTACGACCTTGTCATCATGGATCTGCGGATGCCGGGCCTCGGTGGGCTGGACGATGTGGAAGCGGTGGTCAAGCGCGTGGCGCCGGTGCCGGTCGTCGTCTTCTCGATGATCGACTCGCCGGACGAGATGCGCGCCGTGCTGTCGCGGGGGGTGCGGGCCTTCATCCCGAAATCCACCGACGACGTGCTGGTCGTGAACATCCTGCGTCTGGTCATGGCCGGTGGGTCCTATGTGCCGCCGGTGCTCGGCATGCCCGGAATCGCCCAGACGCCGGCCGCCGCGAAGGCGCATGAGCCGAGCGTCTTCGACGGCATGACCCGCCGCCAGCTGGAGGTTCTCGACCTGCTGGCTCAGGGCTTGTCGAACCAGGAGATTGGGGAGCGTTTGGGCCTGAACCTGTCCACCGTCAAGACCCACGTCACCGGCGTGCTGAAAGCGCTGGGGGTGGGCAGCCGGACCCAGGCGGTGCTGCTGGTCAAGGAATCAGGCCGCGACCGTCTCCTGTAGGCTGGGGACCAAGGGAACGCCCACGGCAAACACCGTTCCGCGCCCCTCGACGGAGCGAAGCTCCAGCGGGTGGCCGAGCAATCGGGCCAGCCGGTCGACGATGGCCAAGCCCAGCCCGATCCCCTCGCTGCGGTCGCGGTCGGGCCGGTCGAGCTGGACGAACTCTTCGAAAATGCGCCGGCGGTCGGCCTCGGCGATGCCCCGGCCGGTGTCGTAGACCTCGATCCACGCCGTGCCGCCGCGGTGCCGGCAGCCCATCAGCACGCCGCCCTGTTCGGTGTAGCGCACCGCGTTGGTCAGCAGGTTGCGCAGGATGCGTTCCAGAAGGAACGGATCGGTCCGCACGGAGAGGTCTGTCGGCACGACGCGCAACCGCAACCCCTTGTCCTCGGCGATCCCGGTGAACTCCGCTTCCAACTGGTCGAACAGGGCGCACAGGGCGACGTCGGCGGGCTTCGGCTCGACCACGCCGGATTCCAGCTTCGAGATGTCCAGGATGGCGTTCAGCAGGTCGTGCATGGAGCGCTGGGCCAGCCGCAGATCCTTCACCAGCGCCAGGGCGCGGGGCTTGTCGAGCTGCCGTTCCAGCATGCCGGTGAACATGTTGATGGCTTGAAGCGGCTGCTTCAGGTCGTGACCGGCGTGGGCGAGGAAGCGCGACTTCGCCAGATGGGCCTGTTCCGCCGCCACCTTCGCGGTGTGCAGTTCGGCGGTGCGGGCGCGCACCTGAGCTTCCAGCGTGACGTTGGTCTGCTCCAGCGCCTGGGTCATGCGGGTGATGTCCGCGAACTGGCGCTCCACCTGTCGGACCATCGGGCGGAAGATCACCAGAACCTCGGCGCACAGGGTCAGCAGCGTCAGGATCAGGGCGGCGAAGCCGAGATTGTGCAGGGTGGCGAAGCCGCGTTCGCCGGCCTCCTGGTAGCGCGCCACCATGTCCTCCAGACCCGCCAGCAGCGGGCCGAGGGCCTGATGGGTGACGAGGTCGGCCTCGGGCATGGCGGGTGGCAGGCCGGCGGGGCCGGCGGCGATCACCGCGCGGAGCGCGGCGATGTGGCGGAGCACCAGATCGTTCAGCGGCTCCGGCCCATCGAAGTAAAGGCGCTGCACATTCTTGCCCATGGCCGGCCCCTCGTCGGCGCCGGTCAGGCGCCGGTGGGCGCGCTCGAACATGTCCGTCGCCTCGGCCAGGCGGGCGGTCAGGGCGCTCCGCTCGGCATCGGTCTGGGCGTTGCGGAGTTGCTCGACCAGCAGGGCGGTGCGCTGGGACAGCATGCGCTGGCGGCCCGAGATGTTCACCACCTCCAGCATGTCGGCGTGCTGGTCGATGACGCGTTCCGTCATGACGAAGCCGGCCAGCGTGCACAGCGCGATGACCCCGAGCGCCAAGCCGTAGCGAAGCGTCATCCAGCGCGCCGTGGTGTTGCCGATGGGGACCATGCCATCCGTCCTTCCGGTGCGGACCTTGACGACGATCAAGGTCGGGTGGTGCACGAAAGACCACTGTACCGCCATCGACGATGCTCGGCATTCGCGAATGCAGCAAACTCAGCACAGCGGATTGGGAAGGGGGGCGGCCATCATGGCGATCAGTCGCGCGGATCTGTTCCGGGGGCGTCTCCGGTCCGAGCCCGTTCCGTTCGAGGCGCCCCAGGCCATGGAGGCGCGCATCGGCGCGGCGTGCCTGTCCTACACCGGGACCGACTGCCGGATGTGCGGCGACCATTGCGACCAGGGCGCGATCCGCTTCCGTCCGTTGGGGCGCGGCCGCTGGCTGCCGATCATCGAAGAGGGGGGGTGCACCGGTTGCGGCGACTGCGCGGCCGTGTGCCCGGTCAAGGCCGTGACCATGGAGGCGGTGGCCACCTGAATCTGTTGGCCGAGGGTGCGGGCCGAATCTGGGAACGCTGCTTCTAAACCCTCTGTTGGTAAGGCGGTTTCATCCCCTGTCTGCCAACGGAGACACACATGTGGTGGCGCAACGTAACGCTGGTCTACGCCGCGGCCTTTACGGCGATCGGCATATTGGGCTTCGTTCCAACCTTCCTATCCCCGCCCCCGGAAGGCATGACCCTCGCCGTCGAATCCTTTCACGGCTATCTGCTCGGGCTGTTCCCGGTGAATCTGCTGCACAACATCGTGCATCTCCTGTTCGGCCTGTGGGGCTTCTTCGCCTACTTCTCCAGCCGTCTGGCCTCGCGCAGCTATTTGCGCAGCGTCGCCGTGGCCTACGCCGTGCTGACCGTCCTCGGATTCATCCCGGGTCTGAACACGCTGTTCGGGCTGGTGCCGCTGCACGGCAACGACATCTGGCTGCACGCCGTCCTCGCCATCGTGGCCGGCTATGTCGGCTTCATGGTGCATGAGACGGAGGCCGGCACGGAGAAGCGCGCCGAGTGGCGGGCGTAACGGCCCGGCGGCCCGGCTGTCAGGCCGGGTCGTCGCCTTGAAAGCCGCAGGCGGTAAGCGCCGCACGCATGTGGGGCGGAACCGGCGCCACCGCGCCGACCGCCTCGCGGGAGGGGTAGAGGGGCAGCGAAATGGCCCGCGACTGCAGGTGCAGCGGATGCCCCTCCGGCCCGCCATACTGCGGATCGCCCAGCAGAGGGCAGCCCAGCGCCGTGGCGCAGTGCACGCGGATCTGGTGCGTGCGTCCGGTGTGCGGCTTCAGCTCCAGCCACGTCATGCCGTCGCCGCGGCCCAGGATGCGGTAGTCGGTGACGGCGCTCTGCCCGTCGTCAGCGACGACGATCCGCCAGCCGCCGGTCTTGTTGGTGACCTTCTTCAAAGGCAGCTCGATGCGCCCCTGCTCCTCCGGCGGGGTGCCGGCGACGACCGCCCAGTAGGTCTTGTCGACCTTGCCGTCCTGAAACAGCTTGCCGAGCTTGCGCAGGGCCTTCGGGTGCCGCCCCAGGATCAGGCAGCCGGAGGTGTCGCGGTCCAGCCGGTGGGCGAGCCCCGGCGGCTTCGGAAAGCCGAAGCGCAGGGCATCGAAATGGCGCTCCAGATTCGGGCCGCCACCCGGTCCGGCGTGGACGGGCAGGCCGGCGGGCTTGTCGATGATGAGCATCAGCCCGTCGCGGTACAGAACGCGGGCCTGGATTTGTTCGGGTGTCATGGTGGGTTCAGCCCCAGGCGCGCGAAATGAGAAGATCGATGGCGGCGATGATGCGGTCGCCATGGGATTCGAGCGAACAAACGAATGGGCCGAGGCTGTCCAACGGCACCGACACGGTGTTCAAGGGATGCAGGACGACGGTCCGGTCTTCGATGGCAAAGGACGGATTCAAGGTCGGTTCGATGGGTGGGTTTGCGGTGGTGTCCACCAACGGGATGACCACGCGTCGGCCGAAACGATCGAAACGGCGTGATTGGACCGTGACGACGTAAGGCGTCACCACCCGGTTCGGTCCCTTGGTCCGGTGGACGTCGAATTGAGCCATCAGAGTTCGTCGATGTACTGATCGGCGAAGGAGCCGTGCCGTGCATCGAAGTCGTTCCATGCCAGGATGGCGTCGTCGAGGCGGCGCTCCCGCTCGTCACGCTGGCGCTGTTCCAGGGCGATGTACTCCACCAGAAGCTTTTCCACCTGTTCCGACAGATTGCCTGTGAACTCGCGCGCACGGCGGACCACATCCTCGTTCAAGGACAGATTCACCGGACGCTTCGGGGCCTGGGCGTCGTAGACGAAGGTCATCAGCCACTCCATCGTTCATGCGCATGATATGCGCATGCTTGGAGGCGCGGCAAGGACGCTCACTCCGCCTCTTCGTCCTCGTCCTCGACCGGGAAGGTCACGGCCGCCAGCACGTCCGGCCGAATGGCGGCCAGGGCCAGCAGCACCGCCCGGACCGTTTCCGGGGCGTGGGCATCGCCCGCGACCTCGGCCACCAGCGCGTCGGTCACCGGTGGAGCGGCCGGGAGACGGCGGCGGATCGCGCGGATTTCCTTCTCGATGGCCTTGCGCTCCTCCGCCACGTCGTTGGCGTAGTGCGTCTGATGGCGCATCGAGAAATCGTGCAGGCGGCGGTTGACGATCACCTCCGCGGCGAACAGGGCGCGGCGCTGGGCATCGGCGATCTTGGCGGTCAGGTCATCGGGCATGGCAGGTCCTTGAATGGCAGACACTTGCCCCCACCCTGACCCTCCCCCGCTATCGCAGGGGAGGGAAAAGGCACGGGCGTCAGGCCAGCTTCAATTCCTTGAAGAAGTCGTTGCCCTTGTCATCGACGATGATGAAGGCCGGGAAGTCCTCGACCTCGATGCGCCAGATGGCTTCCATGCCGAGTTCCGGATACTCGATGCACTCCACCTTCTTGATGCAGTCCTGGGCGAGACGGGCCGCGGCGCCGCCGATGGAGCCCAGATAGAAGCCGCCGTGGGTCTTGCAGGCCGCGGTCACCTCGGGGCTGCGGTTGCCCTTGGCCAGCATGACCATCGAGCCGCCCGCCGCCTGGAACTGCTCGACGAAGCTGTCCATGCGCCCGGCGGTCGTCGGACCGAAGGAGCCCGAGGCGTAGCCTTCCGGGGTCTTGGCCGGGCCGGCGTAGTAGATGGGGTGGTTCTTGAAATAGTCCGGCAGCGGCTCGCCGGCGTCCAGCCGCGCGCGCAGCTTGGAATGGGCGAGGTCACGGGCGACGATCAGCGGACCGCTCAGCGAGAGGCGGGTGCGGATCGGATGCTGCGTCAGCGTGGCGAGGATTTCGCTCATCGGCTGGTTGAGGTCGATCTTGACGACCTCGCCGGCCAGATCGCCGTCGGTGATCTCCGGCAGGTACTTGGCCGGATCGGTCTCCAGCTGCTCCAGGAAGATGCCGTCCTTGGTGATCTTGCCCACCGCCTGACGGTCGGCCGAGCAGGACACGCCGACGCCGATCGGCATGGAGGCGCCGTGGCGCGGCAGTCGGATGACGCGGACGTCGTGGCAGAAATACTTGCCACCGAATTGCGCGCCGATGCCCATGGTCTGGGTCAGCTTGTGCACCTCCGCTTCCATGGCGAGGTCGCGGAAGGCGTGCGCGTCCTCACCGCCCTCGGTCGGCAGGTTGTCGAGGTAGCGGGCCGAGGCCAGCTTCACCGTCTTCAGATTCTGCTCCGCCGACAGGCCGCCGATGACGATGGCGAGGTGGTAGGGCGGGCAGGCCGAGGTGCCGAGATAGCGAATCTTGTCCTCGAGGAACTTCAGCAGCCGGTCCGGCGCCAGCACCGACGGGGTGGCCTGATGCAGGAAGGTCTTGTTGGCCGACCCGCCGCCCTTGGCCATGAACAGGAACTTGTAGGCGTCCTCGCCCTCCGCGTAGATCTCGACCTGGCCCGGCAGGTTGTTGCGGGTGTTCTTCTCCTCGTACATGGAGATCGGGGCGAGCTGGCTGTAGCGCAGGTTGCGCTTCAGGTAGGCGTCGCGGGCGCCTTCCGACAGGGCGGTTTCGTCGCCGCCCTTGGTGAAGACGCGGCGGCCCTTCTTGCCCATGATGATGGCGGTGCCGGTGTCCTGGCACATTGGCAACGTGCCGGCGGCGGCGATGTTGGCGTTCTTCAGAAGGTCCAGCGCCACGAACTTGTCGTTCGGCGAGGCTTCCGGATCGTCGAGGATCGCGCGGATCTGGCCGAGATGGCCAGGACGCAGCAGATGGTTGATGTCCTTGAAGGCCTCTTCGGCCAGCAGGCGCAGGGCCTCCGGTTCCACCTTCAGGATTTGCTCGCCGTCGAACTCGACGACCGAGACGTGATCCGAGGTCAGCTTGCGGTAGGTCGTGTCGTCCTTGGCCAGCGGAAACAGCGTCGCGGCGCCGCGGGCGGGGCTGATGTCATCGGGCATTCGGGGGGCTTCCTTCCTGTTTTTGGGTCACAGGCCCCGATGCGGCGCGTTGGAGCGCGCAAAAGGGCCAGGGCCACGCTCGCGCACCGTTATACACCCCTGCGCCCGGCGCACAACGGGAACGGAACGCCCTGCGGCGTTAAGGAAAGGGTCTGACCTCGGCCCGGAAACGATGCGGCCCGGACCCACCGCCGAAGCGCTGGAAGCCGGGCCGCAACACACCAACACGGACAAGACCTTACGCAGCGCTCTTGAACTGTTCGTTCAACTCCGCATGTCCTTCGACCACCGGCTCCGCCGGGGCGCCGGCCCATTCCGTGTGCGCCGGGATCTCCTCGCCCTTCATGACCAGGGTCAGCGGGCCGAGATGGGCGTAATCGCCGACGCTGGTGTCGTAGAGCACGGTGGAGCCGGCGCCGATGGTGACGCCGCGGCCGACCTTCACGCAGCCGACCTTCATCACGCGGTCCTCGTAGAGGTGGGTCTGCAGGGCCGACAGGGCGTTCACCGCGCTGTGGTCACCCACCGAGACGCAATCGAACTCGGTGATGTCGGTGGTGTCCATGAAGACGCCCTTGCCGAACCGGGTGCCGAACAGGCGCAGCACCCAGGGCAGCATCGGCGTGCCGCGCAGATGGTCCAGCAGCACCTTGCCGGCGAGGCCCCAATAGAGCACCGCCACCGCTTCGGTCTTCATGGCCCACCAGGACCACATCGGCTTCACGGTCGGCGTGTAGCGGCCCATCAGCAGCCACTTCACCAGGATGACCACCGCCACCATCGCCACCGGAATGGCGACGCTGACCGCCAGGAACTGCGCCAGGAAAGCGCCGTAGCGCTGCTCCAGGATGGCCGGGGCGAACAGCTCCACCGCCAGAGTGCCGAAGGTGATGAACAGCATCGTCGGCATCGACAGGCTGAAGGCTTCGAACACCGCGCGGCCGAGGCGGCGGGCCTTGGACGGCTCGTAGGTCCAGTTGGCCCCGACCCCGTCGAAGCGCTGGCGCACCGGCAGCTTGATCGGCGGGCTGCCGAACCACGTCTCCCCGGCGGACATCGCCTCGTTGGCGGGCGGCTTCGACTTGATGCCGATCAGCGAGCCGGTGGGGATGCTGGCCCCCGCCGGCACCACCGCGTCGTTGCCGACGAACACGCGCGCCTCGGTCTTCACCGGCTTCAGGAACATCCAGCCGCGGCGGATGTCCTCGTCGCCCAGCACCACCTCGTCGGCGATGAAGCACTTCTCGCCGATCTCGACGAGGTCGTAGCGCCCGGCGAGGTTGGTGGAGATCTCCGCGTCCTTGCCGATCTTGGCGCCCATCAGCCGGTACCACGCCCGCATGTAGACCGTGGCGTAGAGCGAGCTGAGCGTGTCCAGCATCACCTCCGTGGACAGCGCCACCATCCATTTGCGCAGGTAGAAGCCGCTGTGCACCGAATAGGTGCCGGCCTCGACGCGCGGCAGGACGATCCAGCGCACGGCGGCGATCATGCAGACCGTCACCGCGACCAGCGCCATGGCGGTCGGCCAGGCGATCAGCGGCAGGTAATAGAGGTAGCTGACTCCGAAGACCGACCCCAGCACCCCATCCAGATTGTCGAACAGATAGAAGGCCGGGAAGATCGGCATCAACGAGATCGGCGGCAGGGCCAGCAGCATCGCCGTGTAGAAGGCGGCGTTCAAACCGCGGCGCAGCCGTCCGGCGGTCGCCGGGGCGGGCAGTTCCGTCCGGTCGACGCTGCCGACGCGGCGGGCCGGGGAGCCGTCCCAGCGCTCATAGGCGCCGGTGAGGGCGCCGGCGGGCAGGGCGGTCAGGTCGGCCAGCTCCGTGCCGTGACCGACCACCGCGTCCATGCCGATGACGCAGGAGGTGCCGATATAGGCGTCGGCGCCGATGTCCACCGCGCCGATGACCAGCTCGTTGCCGATCACCTCGGCGTTCGCCAGCTTCACCTTGCCGCCGATCGAGGCGCCGGCGCCGATGGTCACGAGGTCGATGGCCCCGGACTCGAACTCGCCGATCAGCGCCTCGTCGCCCACCTTGGCGCCGAGCACGCGCAGGAGGACCCGCATGACCGGCGAGCCCTGGAACCATTTCAGATGGACGAGGCTGATGAAGCGCTGCGCCAGCCACCAACGGTAATAATAGGCGCCCCACAGCGGGTAGCGTCCAGGCTTTGTGCGCCCGATGATCAGCCATTTGGCCGCGACGGCGATCACCACCGTGGCGGCGTTGATGACCATGTAGACGCCGAGCAGCGTGACGATTTCCTGGAGGAAACTGGCGTCCTCGCCGGACAGCAGCATGTAGCTGACGAAGACGCCGAGCCACTGCGCCGTCATCAGCGCCAGGATGAAGGGCAGGGCCGCCGCCTGTGCAGCACCGCAGAGGAAGCGGCGGAGCAGGGGAGGCGACGTGAAGGAGCGGTCCTTGCGCTCCGTCCCGCCGCTGTTGCCGCCGCGCGGCGCGCGGGCGTCCAGCCGTTCGGCCATGGCGCGCAGGCTGCGGGCACCGTAGACGTCCTGCAGGGTCAGCCCGTCAAGATGCCGGGTCTCCCGCACCGCCGACACGAACCGCGCGGCGAGCAGCGAATGTCCGCCCAGATCCATGAAGAAGTCGGCCTCCAGCGGCACCGCCTGACCGGGGAAGACGCGCTTGGCGGCCTCCAGCAGGGCGGCCTCCGTCGGGGTCTGCGGCTCGTCCTGCTCGCCGGGGCCGGTGTCGTCGGTCAGCGGGGCGGCCTGCAGCGCCTTGCGGTCGGCCTTGCCGGACGTCAGGCGGGGCAGGCGGTCCGTCACCTCGAAATGCGACGGCACCATGTAGCCCGGCAACTGGGCGCGCAAGCCGTCGCGCAGCGCCGCCTTGTCGAGTGCGGCGCCGGCCTGCGGCACCAGGAAGGCGACCAGCCGGTCCAACCCGTTGTCGTTGCGCAGCACGACGGTGGCCTGGTTCACGCCGGCCATGCCGGTCAGCTTGGCCTCGATCTCGCCCAACTCCAGCCGGAAGCCGCGGATCTTCACCTGATCGTCGATGCGGCCGTGGAACAGCAGGTTGCCGTTCGGGTCGACGCTCACCGCGTCGCCGGAGCGGTAGAGAACCGGGTCGTTGCCGTGGATGGCGAAGCTGTTGCGGATGAACTTCTCGGCGGTCAGGTCCGGGCGCCCCAGATAGCCCTGAGCCACGCCCGGCCCGCCGATCAGCAGTTCGCCCTGGGTGCCGGGGGCGACCAGCGCCATCGCCTCGTCCACCACATAGCAGCTGTAGTTCGGGATCGGCCGGCCGATGGTGACCGGCTCGTCCGGGCGCACCTCGGCCACGGTGGCGACGACGGTCGCCTCGGTCGGGCCATAGCTGTTGAAGATCGTCCGTCCCGGACGGCACCAGCGCGCGGCCACCGCGGGCGGGCAGGCCTCGCCGCCCAGGATGACGACGCGCAGGCTCGGCACGTCCTTGGGCAGCATGGCGAGCAGGGTCGGTACGGTGTCCAGCACCGTGATGCCGGCGTCGTTCAGGACATCGGCCAGCCGGTCGGCCTCGTCCAGCACCTGCCGGCTCGCCACCCAGAGGGTCGCGCCGACCATATAGGGAACGAAGATCTCTTCCAGCGACAGGTCGAAGGCCACCGAGGCGCCCTGGAAGGCGACGTCGTCGCGGGTGATCCCATAGATGCTGTTGGCGGCGCGCAGATAATGGCAGATGTTGGCGTGGCTGATGACGATGCCCTTGGGCTTGCCGGTCGAGCCCGAGGTGTAGATTGCATAGGCCGGATGATCGCGGGTGACGCCGTCCGCGCGCAGGTCGGGCGCGCGCTCGTCGTTCGAGGCCAATTCCTCCAGCGTCAACGCGGGCACCGCGAGCCCAGTTGCCTTGGACGCGGTCACGGCGTCAACCAGGATGGCCGGCGCCGAACAGTCCGCCAGACTGACCGCGACGCGTTCGGCCGGCGCGTCGGCGTCGAACGGGAGATAGGCGGCGCCGGCCTTCAGAATGCCGAGCAGCGCGACATGCAGGTCGAGCGACCGCGTCATCCACAGGCCGACGAAGCTGCCCGGCCCGTAGCCGCGGGCGCGCAGCGCGTTGGCGACGCCGTTCGCCCGGGCCTCCAACTCCCCATAGCTGACGCGGCGCCCATCGAACAGGATGGCGGTGCGCTCCGGCATGGCCCGCGCGGTGTCCGCGAGGATGTCGGACAGCAGTTCGTCCCGAAACAGTTCCGGCATCGCGCTGCCTCGCAGCACGCCCGAAACTGGAAGAGAGGGAAGGGGGGAGGAGAAGGCATCGTTCGAAGATTCGGACGAACGATGGCCGGCGCCTGGGGCTTCGACCAAGGTCGGCGTGCGAAGCAATGTCACGCTTGTCAGCCTTTATAAAATGGTTCAGCGCAATCGCGGCGGTCGGACCCATGTTGCTGGTCCCGGCGGTCGGCTGGCGGCTACTTTGTGCCGTTGTGCAACCTTACCGGATTTTGGTTAACGAAGCATTGATTACTGCCGCGTCCAAGCTGGAGGTCTCTTCAGCTGTTCGCCCGACTATGCGGGCCTCAACATGGAACGACCAATGAAAAGGGTGTCATGTGCGTCTGGAGTGGGCTGAGGAAAAATCGCCGTGGGACGAAAAAAGTGCTTGCCACTCCCGGGGCACCCCGCATATAAAGCGCCTCCCGACGCGGTGGCCGCCAACGAGGCGCCGGCGGGTCGGGAACACAGAGACATTCTGGCCCTGGTGGCTCACCCCTTGAAGGGGTTGGGCGCGGGGTGTTGCGGTTCACCTGAGGGCCGCGGGATCTTGGAAATCGTTGATACCGTGTTGTGAGAAGGGATGCGCAGGCGGCGGTTTTGACCGTTGGTCGCGGACCGGTTCCCAGATGGGGCTGGCATCGCGGGTCGCTTGAGCATCTCGGTCAAGCAGTAAGAGACGAACAGTTTCGAAAGCTTGGGTGAGGTCGTTTGAGCGGCCCTGTCAAGTGGGCGCGGTCTTCGGACCGGTGTCCAGCTTGAACCTGAGAGTTTGATCCTGGCTCAGAACGAACGCTGGCGGCATGCCTAACACATGCAAGTCGAACGAGGGCTTCGGCCCTAGTGGCGCAC